>JAQCKI010000070.1 GCA_027592645.1 Chloroflexota bacterium
CGTCTCGCTTCCGGCGACGCATCGCGTGATTGATGTGCTTCCACTTCCGGCGCTCCGCCGCCTGCAGCGCCGGATCCGCTTTCCGCTCCTCAAACGCGCGCTCACGCTCCAGTCGCTGGAAGCGCTCGAAGCGCGCGGCATCCAGCGTCCCGGCCTCCAGCGCCGCGCGGACGGTGCACCCGGGCTCCGAGCGGTGCGCGCAGTCCGTGAAGCGGCAGGTCGCCGCCAATTCCTCGATCTCGGGGAACGCCATGTCGATGCCGGCGTCTGCGCCCCACGTCGCGATCGAGCGGATCCCCGGGGTATCGATGAGCGCACCGCCGCCCGGCAGCGGCAGCAGGTGGCGCGCCGTCGTCGTGTGGCGCCCGCGTCCGTCCGCCTCACGGACAGCGCCGGTCTCGAGTGCGTCCGTGCCGAGCAGCGCGTTCGCCAGTGTCGACTTGCCGACGCCGGATGCGCCGAGCAGCACAACGGTGGTCGTGCTCCCGAGGTAGGCGGTGAGCGCCTGCACGCCGTCGCCGCCCAGCGCATCCACGAGGTGGACCGGGACGCCGGGCAGCGCCTCCTCGGCCGCGGCGTACGCCGCCGACGGGTCGGTGAGCAGATCGGCCTTCGTCAGCACCACCAAGGGGCGTGCACCGGCCTCCCACGTCACCACGCCGGCGCGCTCCAGGCGGCCGGCGCGGACGTCGGTCGCGGCGGCGACGAGGAATGCGACATCCACGTTGGCGGCGAGCACCTGGGGTGCCTCGCCACCGGCTCGATCAGCCGGTGCGCGACGCGCGAACACGCCCGTCCGAGGCAGCACCGCCACCACGTGCAGGGACACGCCGCCATCTGGCTGCGATTGGACGGCGACCCAGTCGCCGACCGCCAGTGCGTTGCCTTCGCGGTACACGCGTGGCGAAATCTCCGCGCGCACCGTTCCGCCCTCGACCTGCACGGTCACCACGCCGCGATCGATCCGGACGATGCGGCCGGGCGAGGTCTCAGTGGGGTGGGCGAGCGTGAGCGCTTCATACTGCGCTCGCCGCGACTCGTCCCACCCGATCGCCGTCAACGGGACGGCATCGAATATCTCCATGGACACGATGGTGCCACCTCGGTCAGTCGAGACGCCGCCGTGCCTGTGCCGGGAGGGTCGCTAGGGGCGACGAGCCCGCACCGCGGTGCGTCGGAGGAATGCAGGAAGTGAGGGGCGCACAGAGCCCCGGTCGATGACGTTGTGGGCCATGTCTTGGGCTCCTCACTCCTCGCATCGCGAGGCGCAGTGCTCGTGCAGTGAGATCACGCTACGGCGCGGACTCGGAACCCGTCAACGGGCACCCTCGGTCGCGGGGAGCGCGCAGGAGAGCAGCCCGCGGAGCAGGTCGCGCGTGGTAATGATGCCGACGACGCTCTTCGCGTCGTCCGTCACCGGCAGCGCGGAGATGCCCCGCTCCAGGATCAGCGCCGCCGCCTCCTCGATCGTCGCATCGTGGCGGACCGTGACCAGGCCGTACGAGGCCGCGTGGTACACGGGTTGGCGCAGCGTGGCGTCGTCATCGCGTCTTGCGACGAGCGTGCCGGCGCGAGGGCTCACCGTCCGGGCGAGGTCGCGATCCGAGAGCATCGCCACGACCCGACCGTGATCGGTCACCAGCAGGTGGTGCACGCCGTAGGTATGCATCATCGACAACGCCACCCCCGAGGGCGTGTCGGCAGAGACCGTCATCGGCGGCTGCGTCATGTACGCCGACACCAGCGTGCCCGGCGCCTCCTGGACGTCATCGGGACGCTGATGAATTCCCGCAGACCCGGCGCGCGGGCGGCCCTGCTCCGGCATGGGGCACCACCCTTCTCACACCGTGACTATCGGTCAGCAGAGGCGTGGGCTTGAGTGCCACGCGCGACTACGGCCCGGGCGCCTCGGCGGGCGGGTCGCCCTCGGACGGCTCGGGGGGTGCGAGCGCTTCCGGTGGCAGGAAGAAGCGGGAGCGGTACCACCGCAACTCCTCCACGCTCTCCAGGATGTCGTCCAGCGCGCGGTGCGCCTGCTTCTTCTCCGGCGGGGTCACGGCCGGGTACCAGCGGCGCGTCAGTTCCTTCAGCGTGGAGACGTCCACGTTGCGGTAGTGGAGGTACGCATCGAGTTTCGGCATCTCACGTCGGAGGAAGCGCCGGTCCTGCGCGATGGAGTTCCCCGCGAGCGGCGACATCCCCTTAGCCACCCAGCGGCGAATGAACGCGAGCGTCTGCTGCTCTGCCTCTACTACGTCGATGGTGGACGCCTTGATGCGCTCGACCAGCCCTGAGCCGGTGTGCGTGCCGACGTTCCACGCGTCCATCTTGGCCAGGTCCGCCGCCGAACGCGCGATGGCAAGGTTGGGCCCCTCCGCGATCACGTTCAGGTCACCATCCGTCACCAGCGACGCAATCTCGATGATCACGTGCTTCTCTGGCTCGAGCCCGGTCATTTCGAGATCGATCCATACGAGGCGTTGCGGATCCTTCTTAGTGGGCATGCGGCGAGCCTATCCGGCGGACAGCGGAGCGTCACGTGCTTACAAACGGTTCACACCCTCAAGCGGAGGCCCGTGCTAGCCTCGTCCGATTGTTGCTCAGAAGGGCCCGCCCCGTGATGCGATTCACCCCCGGACGAACCGTACTGGGGATGGCGTTGATTGCGGCCGTCCTGTCCGGTTGTGGTGCTGCGCAGGATGCCCCGCCGCCGGCAGAGACAGAGGTCATCCCGGCGGTCACGGTGACCCCGGCGGCACAGGAGGTTGGCATGGCTCAGGCTGGTGACCGCGTATCCGTCCACTATCGCGGCACGCTGGACTCCGGTGAGGAGTTCGACTCTTCGCAGGGGCGTGATCCGCTCCCCTTCACGATCGGCGCGGGCGAGGTCATTGCCGGCTTCGATCAGGCGGTGACGGGCATGGCGATCGGCGACAAGAAGACCGTCCGGATCCCCGCCGAGGAAGCCTACGGGATGCCCCGCGAGGACTTGATCCTCACCGTCCCCGCCGACCAGGCGCCGCCGGGGCTGGAGGTGGGCCAGCAGGTCTTCCTCGGCAACTCACCGGCCACCATCGTGCGCATCGACGAGACGGGCGTGACCGTGGACGCCAACCACCCGCTGGCCGGCGAGGCCCTCACGTTCGAACTCGAACTGGTGTCGATCAACTAGCCATCGTTCCGCCCGATGCAGCACGCAGAAGAGGCCGGGCGAAACGCCCGGCCTCTTTGTGTTTCGCGTTCGACGGCTCTGACAAACCGCCCCCGCCGCGTAGCGGCGATTGCGGCGACGTCGCTAGCCTCGCGGCAGGCCGAGCCCGCGGGTGGCGATGATGTTCCGCTGAATCTCGGACGTACCGGCCGCAATCGTCGCGGACACGGACGTCAGGTAGTTGCTCGTCAGGCGCGACTCCATGGCGGAGCGCTTGTCCTCGCGGTCATGGATGTTCGCGTAGAGGCCGAACACCCGCGTACCCGTGTTGGCGATGCGCTGCGACATCTCCGAAGCGAACAACTTCGACACCGAAGCCTCGTGGTTCGGGATCAACCCGCGGTCCTGCATCGAGATGATGCGGAACGAGAAGTTGAACATGACCTCGGTCTCGATGTAGCGGTCGGCCAGGCCCAGGCGGTTCGCCTCGGCACCCGGGGACTTGGCCTTGCCATCGTCCGTCTTCAGGTACGTGGTCAGCGCGTCCAGCGTGCGCCGGGCGGAGACCGCACCGGTGATGTTGGAGCGCTCGAAGTCCAGCAGCGTCATGCCTACGTACCAGCCGCGGTTCTCTTCGCCCACGCGGTTGGAGACCGGGACCCGAACGTCCTCGAAGAACGACTCGTTGAAGTGGTGGCGGCCGCTCATGTCGATCAGCGGGCGGATGGTGATGCCGGGCGTGTGCTTGTCCATCAGCAGGAACGAGATGCCGCGGTGCTTCGGCGCGTCCGGGTCCGTGCGGGTCAGCACGTACAGCCAATCCGCGTGGTGCGCCAGCGACGTCCAGATCTTCTGGCCGTTGATCACGTACTCGTCGCCATCGCGGATGGCGCGGGTCTGCAGGCTGGCGAGGTCAGAGCCGGCGCCCGGCTCCGAGTACCCCTGCCGCCAGTCCACCTCGCCGGAGAGGATCTTCGGGAGGTGCTCCGCCTTCTGCTCGTCCGAGCCGTGGACGATGAGCGTGGGGCCTAGCTGGGAGACGCCCTGGCCGCCCACCGGGGGCGCGCCGGAGATCGCCATCTCCTGCTTGAAGATGAACTGCTCCATCGGGCTCAGGCCGGCGCCGCCGTATTCCTTCGGCCAGTGGGGAGCGACCCAGCCCTGCTTGGCCAGCGCGTCCGTCCACTGCTTGGCGGCGTCGCGCGCAACCGGGTTCTCGTTCTTGCGGTCGCGCTCCCAGTCGCCGTCGCCGTCCTGGTAACGCTCCGGCAGATCGTTCTCGATCACCGTGCGTACCTTGGCACGGAACGCAGCCTGCTCCGCGTTGTCGCTCCAGTCCATGACGTCTTCCCCTCCTGCGCGGCGATCCGAAGCGGCCGCCGCTCGTTGCACTCGATCAGTCGCGAGCATTCTAACGCGTGCGGGAAGGTGTTGCCTGCGTAACGCCTCCCAGCCCGACCCTCGGTGCATCGCTGGCACCGAGGGCCGCTGGTAGCATGGGAGTCAGGAAGCGGGGACCGGCATGCCTCACACGATCCTGCTGGCGGAACCGCGCGGCTTCTGTGCCGGCGTGGTGCGCGCGATCGATGTCCTGGATCAGGTGCTCGACCACGAGGCGGGCCCGGTTTATGTCTTCCACGAGATCGTCCACAACCGCTACGTCGTGGACAGCTTCCGTGAGCGCGGCGCCGTCTTCGTCGACTTCTTGCACGAGGTGCCGGAGGGCGGCCGCATCGTCTTCTCCGCGCACGGGGTCTCCCCCGCCGTGGTGCAGGAGGCGAAGGAGCGGTCGCTGAGGATCATCGACGCCACCTGCCCGCTGGTGACCAAGGTTCACCTGGAGACGCGCAAGGCGGCGAAGGACGGCTACGACATCCTGCTCGTGGGGCACGAGGGACACGACGAGGTGGAGGGCACGAAGGGCGAGGCGCCTGCCCTCACCCGCGTCGTCGACTCCGCCGCGGACGTGCAGGCGCTGGGCACGCCCGACCGCCCGATCTTCGTGGTGACGCAGACCACACTCTCCGTGGACGACACCGCCGAGACGATCCAGGCGATCCAGGCGCGCTTCCCGGACGCTGAGATCCGCAACGACATCTGCTACGCGACCACCAACCGCCAGTCGGCGGTCAAGGAAATCGCCGAGCGCGCCGATCTTGTGATCGTGGTGGGCTCCGCGAACTCCTCGAACTCCGTGCGGCTGTGTGAGGTGGCCAAGACCATGGGCACCCCCGCCTACCGGGTGGACGGCATCGATGAGATCGATCCGGCCTGGTACGACGGCGTGAACGTGGTGGGCCTGACCGCTGGCGCATCCGTGCCGGACGAACTGCTGGAGCCGATCATCGAGGATCTGCGGCGTCGAGGCGTGACGAACGTAGAGCCGGTCATCGTGGCGCGAGAGACGGTCGAGTTCCGGCTGCCGGCCGAACTGGAAGTCCGCACGTAGGCCCAGCCGTACCGGGGTTCCGCCTAGCGGATCCGGTAGCCCATGCCCCGCACCGTCGCGATCACATCGTGCGCACCATGGCCGGAGAGCTTCGCGCGCAGGCGTGAGATGTGCGCCTCAACGAAGTTGCGCGAGCCCAGCGTCTCGTAGCCCCACACCGTTCGGGAGATCTCGTCCGGTGTGACCACGGCGCCTCGGCGCTGGAGTAGCAACGACAACACGCCGAACTCACGCGGGGTGAGCGGGACCGGCCGCCCTGAAACGGTCGCCTCCTGCACCTGCGGTCGCAGTTCCAATCCCGCCGGACCAGTGATCGCCTCATACGCCTCCGGGCTGGGCGGGACGCGTCGCAGCAGCGCGCGCAGGCGGCGCTGCAGTTCCACCATCTCCACAGGCTTCACGAGATAGTCGTCCGCGCCGAGGTCAAAGGCGGCGACACGATCATCGAGCGAGGCGGCGGCCGTCATGACTACTACCGGGATCGCGGCGCGGGCGCGGATCTGTCGCAGCGTGTCGAGTTCGGAGCTATCGGGGAGCGTGGCCCCCAGGATCACCAGCGCGACGGAGTCCTGCTCGAGGACCTCCACAGCGCGCTCACCGGACGGGACGCCTCTGCCCACCCAGCCGGACTCGGAGAGCATCGCCAGCACCGCAAGGCGCGTCGGCTCATCGTCGTCGACGACCAGGATGCGGGCACGGTCGCCCGTCCCATCGGAGCCCATCAGCGTCATCCCGCACTCCCGCCGTGGGCACCAAGCACCCACCCGCGCCCAGTGTGCGTACCCCCTCAGGACGCACCGGCGTGGTTGTTGCACCACACGCAATCAGAGATGCCGCCACGACCATCACGCCTTTGACGTCGATAGCAGCCAGTTCAACGCGTCGGAGACGCAGAGACTGCCAGTGAGAATACCAGTGACGTATCGACGATCAGGATGCGCTGTCTGACGTTCGTCTGACCTTGGTGGCGAACTCCAGTAGCAGCGCACGGTACTCATCGCGTGCCAGGCGGAAGACTCCATGCCCCGCCTCAGGGAAGATCGTCAGTTCGGCGCCCGGGATCACGCGCGACATCACCACCGAACCGCCGGCCCCGGCTACCTCATCCTTGCCGCCGGCCACGATCAGCGTGGGGGCGGCAATCCGGTGCAGATACGGGGTCATGGGGTGCTCGCGCAACGAAGCGGTGGTGCGGCTCTGCGCCACGTGAGAGTCCACGTGCTCCGGCGGCACCTGCCGGGCGCCGCCCGGCTCCGCGACCGTCCGATGGCCCTCGAACGCCGGGCGAACATCGAGCCCCTCGACCGCCTTCGTCCCGAGGCGCGCGACCTCGCCGCGGAGGTACCAGTTCTCGCTCGCCAGCACGTTCGTCTCGCTCGACGAGGAGTCGAGGACGAGCGCCTGGGTGCGTTCCGGGAAGTCGAGCGCGAAGCGCTGTGCCAGCACTCCACCCCACGAGACGCCGAAGACCATCGCGCGCTCCACGTGCAGGCGGTCCATCAACTGCGCCAGGTCGGCGGCATAGCGAGGCAGCGAGTACTTCGCCGCCTGGCCAGAGCGCCCGAGGCCACGCTGATCCCAGGAGATCGTGCGGAAGTGCTGCGCGTACCAGTCCATCTCTTCGCGCTCGAAGGACTCGCCGTTACCACCCAGGCCGTGACAGTAGATGTAGGTGAGCGGGCCGTTCCCGCGCTCCTCGTAGTGAATCGCGACCTCGTCCAGGTCGATCATGGGCATGGTGACTCTCCCTTTCCGGGGAGCACACCGCTCAACCGCCGGCGCACTCCTGCTCCACCAGCGCGTCATACGCCTTCTGAAGCCGTTCGACCAGAGGATGCGGACGTTCCGGGGCACGCCAGGTGACCGGGTCGCACGCGGGCGGTGAACCTTCGATCAACGCGACGGGGCGGAGGCCTACCAGGCTGCTCGTAATGAACACCGCGCCGGCACGGGCCAGGTCAGAGGGCGTCACGTCCGCCTCCACCACCAGCACACCCTCACGACGCGCGACCTCCAGCACCACGGCGCGCGTCACGCCCGGCAGCGGCCCCGATTCCAGCGACGGCGTCAGCAGCCGCTCGCCCTGCACGATGAACACGTTGGCGGTGGCGGCCTCCGCGATACGTCCGGCGCGATCCAGCATCAGCGCGTCGTCCGCGCCGGCGTCATGCGCCTCCGCCCGCGCGAGCAGGTACGGGAGGAATTGCGCGTTCTTCGCCTCCCGCAGCGACCGACGCTGATCGACCCGCACGGTGGAGATGCGCAGCCGCGCCGCGCTCGCGGCGGGGGGCAGTGGGTCGGCCGTGACGACGACCAGCGGTGCCGAAGCGACATCCAGGTCGGGCGCGGTGCCGGAGCCGGCGGTCACCGTCAGGCGCACGCTCGCCTCGGTGAGCGCGTTCGCGGCGAGCGTCTCGGCGACGGCCCGCCGAAGCAAGTCGCGCGCCGGCGGCGTGGCACGCAGGCCGGTGAGACCGCGCTCCAGGCGGTCCAGGTGCGCCGCCAGCCGGAACACCTTGCCGTGGCGCGCGAGCATCGTCTCGAAGCAGGCCGCGCCATAGCGGAAGCCGAAGTCATCAATCGGGACGCGGGCCTCCTCGCGCGGAACGATCGCATCACCCACCCAGGCTATCGAGGGACTCACGAGGCGACCTCCGCCAGCGCGCCCGGCACTTCGTCGGGGAGGGCGACACCGAGCGCACGCGCCATGCCGCGCGCCTTGTGCAGCGTCTCCGCATACTCCGAGTCGGGACGCGAGTCGTGCACGATCGCGCCGCCGACGTGGAACCGCGCGACGCCGTCCGCCAACGTGATGGTGCGGATCGCGATGTTCAGGTCCACCCGCGCACCGGAGACATAGCCAATCGCGCCGCAGTAGACGCCACGCACATGGGGTTCGAGTTCATCGATGATCTCCAACGCCCGCACCTTGGGCGCACCCGAGATGGAGCCGCCCGGGAAGGTCGCGCGCAGGAGCGCCTCCAGCCCCACACCGGGGCGGCGCGCGGCCTCCACCACGGACACCAGGTGGTGCACGTGTCGGTAGGACTCCAGCGCCGCGAACTGCGGCACGCGCACGCTGCCCGGCACCGCGACGCGGCCAAGGTCGTTCCGCTCCAGGTCGACGATCATCACGTGCTCGGCGAGATCCTTGCGGCTCGCGCGCAGTTCGTCCGCCAGCGCTGCATCGCGCTCGGCGTCGCGTCCGCGCGGCCGGGTGCCCTTGATCGGCCGCGTCTCGAGTCGTTCGCCATCGGCCAGCAGGAAGCGCTCAGGCGACGATGACAGGACCTCCACCCCACCGAACGGGCCGCGCAGGTCCAGGTACGCGGCGAACGGTGCCGGGCTGGCCGCGCGCAGCCGCCCGTAGACCTCCAGCCCATCCGCCGCGAGCGGCAGCGTGAACCGCTGCGCCAGGTTCACCTGGTAGATGTCGCCAGCGGCGATGTAGTCGCGGGCGCGCTCCACGGCCGCTTCGTACTGCGTGTAGGTCATATTGGAGGTCAGGACACCCGGGAGGTGTGCGCGCGGCTCCTGGGGCGCAGGAGCGGCCTCCAGGCGCTGCCGCAGCGCCGTCACGGCGTCCGCACGCCCGACGAGCCAGCCGTGGCCTTCCAGGCCGTCCCAGACGAGCGCAGCGTCGTACCAGCCGAACGCCAGTTGAGGCGTCCCGGCATCGTCCATGGTCGTCGCGGGCAGCCGCTCGACCTCGCGGCCGAGTTCAAAACCGAGGTAGCCGATGGCGCCGCCGGTGAACGGCAGGCTGGGGACATCGCACGGCGCCGATTCGGCCTCCACGAGCCGCGCGAAGGCCTCGATCGCGCCACCGGGGAGGCGGCGCGGGCCGCAGGCACCATCCAACAGCACCTCGCCTGCGTACGCGGTCAGCGTCCAGCGCGGGTCGCTGGCCACAATCGACCAGCGGCCGGTGTCAGGGTCATCGAGGGCGGAGTCCAGCCACGCCAGACCGGGGCGTCCGTGGAGCCGCCGGGCGGCCTCTGCGGGCCCGCAGGCCGTCCAGGGCTCTACCAGCGGTGGTGTGCGGCGGACATGGGGTGCGAGGGCGCTCACGGGCATTGGACTGCCATTGTACGCCGCACGTGCGCGCGGCCCAGCGCCCCCGTAGGCTCGATCATATGGACGAACGCTGGCTCAGGCGTGCCGGACTGCTGGGCTTCGTCGCCAGCATCGGCCTGATCGCGTACGCGACGCTCTCGTCGAGCCCGGCGGGGAGCAACACGCCGGACTGGCTGGCCCACTTCCTGCTGTTCGCGGCACTGGGCGGCACCGCCGTGTTCGCGTTCGCGCGTGGCGAGCGACCGTGGACCGGCCTGCTGCTGGCGATCGCCATCGCCCTTGCCTTCGGTGCGCTGACGGAGGTCGCCCAGGGCGCCACCGCCACGCGGTCGCCTTCGCTGCGCGACTGGGTCGCTGATGTGGCGGGCGGTGCGACCGGTGCTGCCGTGGCGTACGCACTGCTGCGAGCGCTGACGCGCCGCGACTGACCGCCCTTGTCAGGCGGGATCGGCGTAGACCCGCATCCCGTAGTCGTTGTAGCGGCGTTCCGGGCCAAGCGAGGATCGCGCGGCGATCCTCGCCACCTTCACGTGATGTCGCCACGAACCCCCGCGCGAGGCGCGTCGCGGTCGCTCGTCCTCCGGCCCACGTGGATCTCGCACGGGAGCAGCGAGGGCGCGGCGGGCGTACTCCTCCGGGTCGTACCAGTCGCTACACCACTCGTGGACGTTGTCGCCCATGTGAAACAGCCCGAAGCCATTGGCCTCGGACGTCCCCACCGGGTGAGGGCGGTCGGCACCCTGCGCCCCGCGGCCGTGCACACCCCTGTCCCACGGCTCGTTGCCCCACGGATACAGCACGTCAGGCACGCCACCGCGTGCGGCGTACTCGCGCTCGGCCTCAGTTGGCAGGCGGCAGGCGCGACCGACGAGTTCGGAGAGCCATGCGCAGTAGTCGATGGCGTCGAACCACGAGACGGAGACCACCGGGCAGTCCGGTGCGGTGAAGCGCAGGTTCTCCCACTCGCCCGGCGGCTCGTGGCCGGTGGCGGCGAGGCAGGCGGCGTACTCGGCGTTCGTCACCGGCGTCAGGGCCACGGAGAACGGGCCCACTTCCACCTCGTGGACCGGCTGCTCATCGGCTCGCAGCGTGGAGCCCATTAGGATGGTGCCACCGGGCAGATCGATGAACGGCGTGGCGCGCGGGCCAGCCTCCAGCAGACGCAGGATGCGAGGGTCGCGGGGCAGGTCGAGCATGGGGCGATGCTAGCAGGGGCGTCAGGGCCTCAAGCAATGGCGCATCAGATTGTGCGAAATTGCACACACACCGTCGGTCGGTATGATGATGCTGCGATGGTCTCCCTGCCCTCCGAGCGGGAACCCCCTATCGCCGGACGGAGGCCACCCAACACCGTGCCGATTGACATTCCGGACGTCGTCATTGACCGCCTGCCGCTGTACTACCGCTTGCTCGCGCGGCTGGAAGCAGAGAACCGTCCGGTCGTCTCCTCCCACGAGCTCGGCGAAGAACTGGGTGTCACCCCCGCACAGATCCGCAAGGATCTCTCCTACTTCGGCCGGTTCGGGAAGCAGGGCCGCGGCTACTCCGTAGCGCGCCTCGCCGAAGAGCTGCGCTCGATCCTCGGCCTGGACACGCGGTGGAAGGTCGTGGTGATCGGCATCGGCCGTCTCGGCCGCGCCATTGCCTCCTACCCCGGCTTCGAAGGACAGGGCTTCGACATCGTCGCGATGTACGACGCCAATCCGGCAGTCGTCAGCACCGAAGTCGACGGCACCATCGTCCGCCACGTGGATCAGTTGGATGAGGACCTGCGCCGGCACCCGGTGGACATCGGGATCGTCGCCGTGCCGGCCGAGTTCGCCCAGGACACCGTGGACACGCTGGTGCAGGCGGGCGTGCACGCGATCCTGAATTACACGCCGCTGCGCGTACAGGTGCGGGACGGCGTGGAACTGCGCCACATCAACCCGGTGCTCTTCCTGCAGAGCATGACCTACCACCTGAAGCGCGTGAAGAACGATCGCTAGCCGGCGGTCTCGCCGCGCTACCGGCTGATCTGGCCGATCAGCGACTCTTCCTCCGTGGGCAACGACCGCTGGATCACATCGATGTAGTCGAGTGCGATCCCCGCGCCCTTCGCCACGCATCGAAGCGGGTCGTCCGCAATGTGCACCGGCACGCCGGTCTCCTGCAGGATCAACTGATCGAGGCCGCGCAACAGCGCACCACCACCGGTGAGCACGATGCCGCGGTCGATCACATCTGACGCCAGTTCGGGAGGTGTCCGCTCCAGCACGCGGCGCGAGGTCTGCACGATCGCCGCGAGGTGCTCCTGGATCGCCTGCGTCACCTCGGATGAACGTAAGG
>JAQCKI010000071.1 GCA_027592645.1 Chloroflexota bacterium
CTCCGTGCGCGACGAGGTGCGTCGGGTGCTGGAGCGGCCGGTGAGCGGCGACGCTCCTGGCCTGCGACCGCGCCTGCTGGGTGGCTTCCGCTTCAACCCCGCCGGCCCTCTGGAGGCCCCGTGGGAGCCGTTTGGCGCTGGATGGCTCGTACTCCCGCGCATTCTCTTTGTGCTCGATGGCGAATCCAGCGGCGTGGTGCTGGCGCCGGGCGTGGACCCGGCCGAGGCGGCCGCGCTGGTGCGTCGCTCTGCCGGCCAGCCGGACGCCGAGGGCGGCCGCTCCGCGCTGACTGTGGAGCGGCCGATGAACCGCACCCGCTGGTTGGACTCGGTCTCCCGCATCGCGGCAGAGGTTCGCGAGGGCGCCTACGAGAAGGCCGTGCTTGCCGCGACGCAAGTGCTGCGGGCCGATGGGCCGATCTCGGTCGGGCGGGCGCTGGCACGCCTCCGCAGCGGCTACCCGGACACGCAGTTGTTCACCATGACCAGCGGCGACACCACGTTCATGGGCGCGAGTCCGGAACTGCTGGTCGCGCTGCGCGCCGGCCAGGTCAGCGCGCACGGCCTGGCGGGGTCGCTCCGTCGCGGCGAGACGCCCGAGGAGGACGACCGCATGGGTGCGCAGTTGATGACGAGCGCCAAGGACCGCATCGAGCACGAGACCGTGGTGCGCGCCATCCGGGAACGGCTGGCGCCTGCTACGGACGACCTGCACGCCCCGAACGCGCCGAGGCTGCGCAAGCTACCGAACATCCAGCACCTGCTGACGGACATCACCGGCCGCTCCCGCCCTGGCGTGGACGTGCTGGACCTGGTGCAGCGTGTCCACCCGACGCCCGCCGTCTGCGGCTGGCCCGCAGACATCGCACGCGAGGTGATCGCCCAGCACGAGGACTTCGATCGCGGCTGGTACGCCGGCCCGGTCGGCTGGGTGGATGGCCTGGGGGACGGGGAGTTCTCGGTGGCGCTCCGCTCCGCCGTGGTGCGCGGCGACCACGCGTGGCTCTTCGCGGGGAATGGCATCATGGGCGACTCCGACCCCGCATCGGAGCTCGCGGAGGTCCAGTTGAAGTTCCGCCCGCTCTCTGAGGCGCTCGCCGGCTGACGCGGACGCCGGCGCGGGAGCGCCGTAGGATAGGCGCGATGGCCCTAGCCGCTGACCAGTACGTGCGCGCTCTCCTCCAGTCGCTGTGGCACGGCGGCGTCCGCCACGCCGTGGTCTCGCCCGGCTCCCGCAACACGCCGCTGACCAATGCGCTGACCGCACCGGGCTCGCCGTTTCGCCTGTGGCTCCACCTCGACGAGCGCTCGGCGGGCTACTTCGCCCTGGGGATCGCACGCCAGACCGGGGAGCCGGCGATGGTGCTGTGCACGTCTGGCACGGCCGCCGCGAACTACCTGCCCGCTGCCGTGGAGGCGCGCATCTCGCGCATTCCGCTGATCATCGTGACCGCCGACCGCCCTCCCGAGGCGCGCGATGTGGGTGCCGCGCAGACCGTCGATCAGGTCGGTCTGTACGGCACGCACGTGAAGTGGTCGCAGGATCTCCCGGTCGCCGATGCCGGCGCCATCGACGAACTCGTGCGCTTCGCTCGCACGGCCGGTGCCCGCGCCGCCAGCGTGGCGACCGAGGTGCCCGCTGGCCCGGTGCACCTGAATGTGCCGTTCCGTGAGCCGCTGCTGGAGGAAGGGACGCCCCCGCCCATTGTCGAAGAGGTGCCCGTCGCCCGCGAGCCGGCTCGTGCGCCCGCGCCGGATCCGGCCACCGTCGCTCGGCTCGCCTCGCACGTCTCGGGACGCCGAGGGCTGATCGTGTGCGGGCCGGAGACGGGCGGCCTGTCGGCGCACGAAGTGACGGCACTGGCGGCGGCGCTCGGCTGGCCGGTGATCGCCGACCCGCTCTCAGGGCTGCGTACCGGCGACCACCCGCTGGAGACCGTGATCGACTGCGCCGATGCGATTGTGCGGGAGCCGGACTTCGCCTCGCGCGCTGCGCCGGAGTTGGTGCTCCGCTTTGGCGCGGCACCCACCAGCAAGCCGTTCAACCAGTGGCTTGCCGCCCAGCCCGCGACCTATCGCGTACTCATCGACCCGGCTGCCGGTGGCACGTCTGGCTGGCGCGACCCCGACTTGCAGAGCGACGAGGCGGTCACCGCCGATCCCGGCGCGCTCTGCCTCGCGCTGATCGAGGCCGCACCTGCAGCCGCCTCGGACGGCTGGGGCGCGCTCTGGCGGGAGGCGAACGCCGCCGCCCGCAGCACGATGCGTGAGGCGATCGATGCGCTCGATGAGCCGTTCGAGGGCCGCGCCGTGATCGACCTGGCTGAGGCGCTCCCGGACGGCGCGACGCTGGTCGCCGGCAACTCGATGCCGGTGCGCGACATCGACTCCTACTTCGCGAACACCTCGAAGCGCATCCGCATCGTCGGGACGCGGGGCGCGTCCGGCATCGATGGCGTCGTCTCGGGCGCCGTCGGCGCGGCGGCGGTCTCAGGCGGGCCGGTGGCGCTGCTGATCGGCGACCTGTCGTTCTTCCATGACCTGAACGGGCTGTGGCCTCTCGGTCGGTACGGTCTCAACCTCACGGTGCTGCTGGTGAACAACAACGGCGGCGGCATCTTCAACTTCCTGCCGCAACGCACGGCGATCCCCGACCGCTTCGAGGAGTGGTGGGGCACCCCGCACGGCCTCGATCTCAGGCACGCGGTGGCGCTGCACGGCGGCCGGCACACGGTGCTGGAGGCCGGTGACCAGCGCGACGTGATCCAGGCGGCGCTGGCACGTCCCGGCCTCGATGTGCTTGAACTTCGCACCGAGCGCGACCGAAACGTGGTACTCCATCGCCAGATCTGGGAGCAGGCCGCCTCCGCCGTCGCCAGCCAGCGACTCGGGCGGACGTAGCGCCGCACGCGCGGGGGAGATCGCATGCCGCACATCGAGGTCGATGGCCTCTCGTACTACGTCGAGAAGGATGGCAACGGCGGGCCCGCCGTGGTGATGCTCCACGGCTTCACCGGGTCGCGCAGCACGTGGCTGTCGCTGATCCCGTACCTATGGGCGGAGCACCGGCCCATCGCGATCGACCACATCGGCCACGGCCGCAGTGCATCGCCGGCCGCCGTGGAGCGCTACCAGATGGACCGCGCCGTCGATGACCTCGTCGGGGTCGTGCGCAAGATGGGCTTCGAGCGCGCGGTGTGGCTCGGCTACTCGCTCGGCGGGCGCACGGCGCTGCAGGTGGCCGTGCGCCATCCGGAGGCGGTCTCGGCGCTGATCCTGGAGGGCGCGAGCCCCGGCCTCGCCACCGAGCAGGAGCGCACCGACCGCATCGCCGCCGACGAGCGCCTGGCGCAGCTCGCCGAGCGCGACATGGAGGAATTCGTCGACTACTGGCAGTCGATCCCACTCTGGGCGAGCCAGCAGAAGAACCTGTCGGAGGCCTCGGCGATGGCACTGCGCCAGGGGCGACTCGCCCAGCGTGGTGTGGGGATGGCGAACTCACTCCGAGGGATGGGGACAGGGAGCCAGGCGTGGGTGGGCGACCGCCTGGGTGAGATCCGCGTGCCTGTTCTGCTGACCGCGGGTAGTCTTGATACGAAGTACTGCCAGATCGCGCACGAGATGGCGGAGTCCATCCCGGGGGCCACGGTTCACCTGATCGAAGACGCAGGCCACGCCGCGCACCTGGAACGTCCGGCCGAGTTCAATACGCTCGTTCTGGACTTCCTGAAGCGCGTCCGCCCACAACTCTGAGTTCCCGCAGGCGAGGTTGCAGATGGCCAGGGCGCGCACCCTTCCTGCTCCCGGTAGCCTCGGCGCATGGCTGCTGGCCACGCGTCTCCCGACGCTGACTGCGGCGATCGTGCCGGTCGCCATCGGCACCGCCGTGGCGTTGCGCGACGGCTATCGCGAACCGCTGGCCGCGCTCGCCGCCCTCGTGGGTGCGGTGGCGCTGCAGGTGGGCGCGAACTACGCGAACGACCTGTCAGACTTCCGCCGAGGTGCGGACAACGAGTCCCGCCTCGGCCCGCCGCGCGCGACCCAACTCGGGCTGCTGTCACAGGCGCAGGTGATGCGCGGCATCATCGGCGCGTTCCTGATCGCGACGATGGCCGGCCTCTACCTGGTGTACGTGGGTGGCTGGCCGATCATCGCCATCGGCCTCGCCTCCATGGCTGCGGCGGTGACGTACACCGGCGGGCCGTGGCCGTTCGGCTATCGCGGGCTGGGCGAGGTCTTCGTCTTCATCTTCTTCGGCGTCGTCGCCGTTGCCGGGACGTACTTCGTACAGGCGGGCGAGGTGAACGGGCACATCCTGGGTGCCTCGGTGCCGGTCGCCCTCACGGTCACTGCGATCCTCGTAGTGAACAATGTGCGTGACCTGGATACGGACCGGCTGGCCGGGAAGTACACGCTGGCGGTGTACCTCGGGCGGCGGATGGCGCGGACGGAGTTCGTGCTGGTGGTCGCCGGGGCGTACCTGGCGGCGGCGCTGTTGTGGCTCGTCGGCGGCTTCGCGCCGTGGGTGCTGCTCTCGTGGCTCTCGCTTCCGGCGGCCGTGGTACCGCTGATGGCGGTACTGGCGCACACGGACGGCCCGACGTTGAACCGCGCGCTGCGTTCCACGGCGCGGCTCCACCTGCTCTTCGGTGTCCTGCTCGCCATCGGCCTGGCGCTTTAGCGGGCGTGCGATGACCCCTCCGGCCCCAGATGTGCGCCCCGTCCGGCTCCGCTGGCGGCCGTTCCGGCTGCCAATGCGCGCCCGCTTCGAGGCCGCGCACGGTGTCATGGCAGCCCGCGAGGGCGTCCTGCTTCAACTCACCGATGACTCTGGGCGCAGCGGCTCCGGCGAGGCCTCGCCGATCCCCTCGTTTGGCATGGGCACGGTGGATGACGTACTCGCCCTGCTCGATGCGCACGGCGCGGCGTTGCTGGGCGGTGCGGTGCTGGGTGCCGCGCTCCCCGAGGGCGGCCCCGGGGTCTCCTCGCTCCGCTGCGCGCTGGACGTCGCCGCGCTGGACCTGCGCGGGTGCATTGAGGGGCGCTCAGTCGCGTCGCTGCTCGGCGAGGACGCACCCGCGTCATGGGTGATGGCGAACGCGGTCATCGGCGGCGGGCGGGCCTCCGAGGTCTCCACATACGGCACGGCGGCGCAGGCGGTCGGCTACGGTGTGCTGAAGCTGAAGGTGGGCGTGGGAACGGTCGCAGAGGACATCCGCCGCGTCGCCGCGCTGCGAGACGCCTGCCCCGAGGCGCTGATCCGCCTCGATGCCAATGGCGCGTGGGACGAAGTGACCGCGACCGAAGCGATCGAGGGCTTCGCGCCGTTCGGCATCGAACTGCTGGAGCAGCCGGTTCCTGCCGGCGAGATCGATGCGCTCGCCCGCATCAACGCTGCCGCGCCGTACCCGATTGCAGCCGACGAGGCGGTGGGCGACCCGGCGCTGCTCGAGCGAATCCTGGAGCAGCGCGCCGCGCGAATCATCGTGCTGAAGCCGATGGTGCTCGGTGGGCTGACGGCGGCACGTGCGGTCGCCGCGCGGGCGGCGGAGCGCGGCATCGGCACGATCGTGACGACGACGTTCGATTCGTCGGTTGGCACAGCGGCGGCGGCGCACCTCGCCGCGTCGCTCGCGGACGGGCCCGCGCACGGCCTCAGCACCGGCGAACACCTGGCCGCCGACCTCGTCGCGCGCACGCTCGTGCCGGAGCGTGGCCGGCTCGCCGTGCCCCAGGCGCCCGGCCTCGGCATCGAGATCGATGAGGCATCGCTGGAGGTCGTTGCGACCGCGCCCTGGCGCGAGATGGACGTCCGATGACCACCGCGCCGTTGAGCGTCGACTTCCGCGACTGGGTCGCGTTCCGCGCCGAGACGCATCGCGACCACCTCGCCATCGAGTGCGGCGACGAGCGCCTGAACTACGCGGACCTCGACGCCCGCGTCGGCCGCACCGCGGGGGCGCTGAGGGCGCTTGGCGTGGCCGAGGATGAGCCATTGCCCGTGCTGGCGGGGAACGGCGTGCCGATCGCGGTGTTCGCCCACGCGATCCCACGCGCCGGGGCGCTGTTCATGCCGCTGAACGCGCGCCTCTCCGCCGGCGAGATCGCCTACCAGTTGCAGGACGCGCGTGTCCGCTTCCTGATCGCGACCCCCGAGTACCTCGATGCCGCGCGTGCTGCCGCCGAGGGCGCACCGGGCGTGCAGGTGCTGGATGCGACGGACGCGCGCTGGGAGGCGGGAGCATACCTGGCCGGCCCCGCCTCCGTCGACCCGGACACAGGGCACAGCGTGATCTACACCTCCGGCACCACCGGTCGCCCGAAGGGCGCGGTGCTGACGCACGGCAACTTCGCGTGGAGCGCGGTGGCGTCCGCCGCGAACCTCGGTGTGCAGCCGGACGACCGATGGCTGGCGTGCATGCCGCTGTTCCACGTCGGCGGGCTATCGATCCTGCTGCGCGCCGCGATTTACGGCACGACCGCCGTGATCCACGACCGCTTCGACGAGGTACGTGTGAACCGGGCGCTGCGCGAGGAGCGGGTCACGCTGCTGTCGGTCGTCGCAGTCATGCTTCAGCGGATGTACGAGGTGGACCCGCTGCCGTACCCGCGCACGCTTCGGGCGGTGCTGCTGGGCGGTGGCCCTGCACCCCGGCCGTTGCTGGAGGCCTCCCGGAGTCGAGGCGTGCCGGTGCTGCAGACGTACGGCCTGACGGAGACGGCGTCGCAGGTCGCGACGCTAGCGGAGGCGGACGCGCTGCGGAAACTCGGGTCGGCGGGCCTTCCGCTGCCCTCGGCGACCGTGCGGATTGAAATCGATGGGCGCATCGCCGAGCCGGGCGAGATCGGCGAGATCGTCGTGGCTGGGCCCACGGTCTGCGCGGGCTACCTCCACCGCCCGGACGCCACCGCCGCCGCGATCCGGGACGGCCGGCTGCACACCGGCGACCTGGGCTACGTGGACACCGAGGGCTACCTGTACATCGCCGACCGCCGCGACGACCTGATCGTGAGTGGCGGCGAGAACGTCTACCCCGCCGAGGTGGAGTCGGCGTTGCTGGAGCATCCCGGCGTCGCCGAGTGCGCCGTGGTCGGCGTGCCGGACGAGCGCTGGGGGCATCGGGTCGTCGCGGTCATCGTGGCCTCGGCGCCGGAGGTGACCGCCGAGGCGCTGGAGGCGCACCTGCGCGGACGCGTGGCGGGGTACAAGGTGCCTCGGGCGTTCGAGTTCAGCGTGGAGCCACTGCCTCGCACCGCGTCCGGGAAGTTGCAGCGCCACCTGGTGCGGCAAGCGCTGGTCGAGCGGGCCTGAGGTGCTTCAGGCGGGCGGCGGTGTGCCGGTGCAAGCACGCCACCCCTGCGCCAGCATCTTCCGTGCGAAGGCGGCGCCAGGGCAGTGGTTCCGCACCGCGCGATTCTCGAACGTGCCGTAGTAACGCGTGAACAGGTCGCGGTCGTCTGCCAGCGTCGCGAGACCCTCGCGGTACGCCTCGACCTCCCCGGAGCGCGGCGTGTAGTCATCGCGCACGGCCGGCTCGCTCCAGATCACCGCTTCGAGGATCGCGCGCACGGAGTCGATGCCGGTGCGGATCTCGGCCAGCCGCACGTCCTCGATGCCCAGGCGCTCGCCGGCCTCCCGGCACGCCTCGTGCATGGCGGCGTGCCAGGCGTCCACGCGGGGCGTGTCGGCGGGGAGGGAGGCGGCCAGGCGCTCGTAGCGCGCCACGACCGTGGCCTCGTCAAACAACTCCGGGACGCGGTCGAGCAGGACGAACAGCCGCTGGCTGAACCCCTCCTCGAACTTGGAGACCAGCACCTCGTCCTCGGTCACCCGCACGAGGCGGCGCCACTCGTGGACACCGGCCTCCTCGGGGAGCCAGGCGCGCAGGCGGGCCTCGAAGGCGGCGGTCTCGGCGGCGTCGGGTGTACGTTCATCCATGGCCGGAGTATGGCGGTCGTTGACGTGGGGCGCCTCCATGCAGAGAATCCGCCCGGCGACCCGACTGCGATCAGCGGGGAAGGGAACACGATGCCCCTGGACGATCAGCACACCTATCTGGACCTTCACGTCCACTCCACGGACGGCTCCGACGATGCCGGCGGCACGGTGGAGGGCTACCTGAAGTGGGCCGCGGCCAAGCGGAAGCACGGCTTCCGCATCGATGGCTTCGTCCTCACGGAGCACCGTAACTACGTCCCGGACCGAGACTACGCCGAACTCGCCGCGCGCTATGACTCGGTCGTGCTGCGCGGCGTGGAGGTAGAGACGGACGTGGGACACGTCCTGGTCTTTGGCGTCACGCCGGAGTTCTTCAAGGAGTTCGACGTCGCCAACGTCTCGCTCCCGTACCGCGAGGTCTTCCGCGCGGCCTGGGAGGTGGGCGGCATCGCCGTGGGCGCGCACGCCGGGCGGCCGCACATCGGCCTCGTTGACCACGTGGAGGCGCGCAACGTCAGCCTGGAGGACGTGCGCGTCATCGAGGGATTGAACGGCGGCAGCAGCGACTTCGAGAACGCGCGCGGTCACGACCTGGCGCTCTCCGCGCAGTTGCGCGAAATCGGCGCCTCCGACTCGCACTTCGTCACCGGCCTCGGACGGTGCATGACGCGCTTCGATGGTGCCGTGCGCACGATGGACGACCTCGTCGCGCGCCTGCGCGACCCGCACGCGGTGTTCACGCCGGTACGCCTCGAAGAGACGGTGGAGGGCGCGCGCATCGCGGACCGCCCCACCGTGGCGCAACTGGTGCCGTTCAGCAGCCGCCAGGGCGACCTCGGCGGCGACGAGATCGAGTACGACCGCTCCGCCGTGGGGCGCGAGGTCCACGCCGGCAAGTTCGAGGTGACGCGCGAGAGCATCGCCGCGTACTGCGAGGCGCTGGAGGAGACGAACCCGCTGTACACGGACGACGCTGTCGCAGCGGAGGGGCCGTACCGGGGCGTGGTGGCGCCGCCCGGCATCCTGCAGACCGCACGCATGTCGCCGCCGCCCGACCCCGGCATCGACTTCGGCACGTCGTTCATGGCCGGGTCGCGGCAGGAGTACTTCCTGCCACTGCGGCCCGGCGACGTGATCGATGGATACGCCTCCGTGAAGGAGGTCTACGAGAAGACCGGCCGGAGCGGGCGGATGATCTTCGTGGTGCGTCGCACGCGTTACGTGAACCAGCACGGTGAGAACGTCGCCGCGCTGGAGACCTCCATGGTGCACCGCCAGACGCGCGCGGTGGAAGGGGACAGCTAGTGACCACCGCCGACTACCTGGCGACGCAGCGCTACTTCGAGGACACCGAGACGGGCGATGAGTTCGAGGTGTTCCAGCACCCGACCACGGAGCACGTGCAGGCATTCCTCAACAGCAACACCGGTGAGGGCCCGCGTCGCGGCACCGGCGACGGCCGCTTCTCCAACAACAGCGACGCCCGTCGCATGGGCCTCGAGCGGCCGATCGTGCCGGGGACGATGTCCACGGCGATGATCACCCGCATCGTCACCGACTGGATGGGGCCGCTGGGGCGCATCGTGTCGCTCGATGTCTCTTTCCGCCGGCCCGTGCTGCACAACGACCAGTTGCGCTGCCTGGCGACCGTCATCGACGCGTCCGATGACGCGCTCGAGGCGGGCGGCCCGGCCGTGGTGAAACTGGACGTGGTGCTGGAGAACGAGCGCGGCGAGCGCCCCGTCCAGGGCACCGCCGAGGTGGAACTGCCGAGGCGCGCGGAGTAGTACCGAGCAGTGCCGAGGTCGACAGGCTGGGGCGCGGCTGGCAGACACGCGCGGGGCGGGGAGGAGCGACCATGTCACCCCGCCGCCTGCTTGCGCGCCCGCTACTCGTGGTCACCGTCTTCGCGTTGAGCGTCGGCGCGTGCAACCTCAGCCCGCCCGACCCCACCGCGACGCCTCCCGCCACCGCCACGGCGGCGTCAGGGCCGTCTCCCGAGGCGACGGCGACGGCCTCCGCGACCCCGATTGCCAGCGCCACGCCGGTCGCGTTCCGCCCGGCACCCAGCCCTGCGCTCGCGCGCTGGGAACGCATCGAGGTCGATGGCCC
Organism: Chloroflexota bacterium; assembly: GCA_027592645.1. Taxonomy (GTDB): domain Bacteria; phylum Chloroflexota; class Dehalococcoidia; order UBA2979; family UBA2979; genus W-Chloroflexi-9. The sequence goes on from JAQCKI010000071.1 coordinate 10,052, forward strand.
GCTGCCTTCTCACCGCGCATACCACCTCGCCACCAACGAGATCTGGGGCCTCGTCCGGGACGACGGCGTGGAGATGTCATTCGGCGGTGGGCCGTTCCTGTTCTTCGGGCCCGACGCTGAGACGCGAGTGCTTCTGGGCACCACGGCGGAGCACGAGTCGAGCGGTGAGACGGTCACGGTCGACCTCGCGACAGGCGAGGTCGTCCAGGTGCTGCCGTTCGGCGTGAACCGCGCGACGTGGCAGGTGCCCGGGGGCGTGAGATTCGTGCTCGATTACCCCGTCCGCGAGGCCGGGCAGATGCTGCTGCCGGCCGGAGCGTGGCTGCTCGATCTCGCGACCTCGTTGCTCACCCCGGAGGTCGAGACGCCATGGACACTCCGCTTCGCTCTGCCGCAGCCGCTGCCTGACGCCACGTACCACCCCGGGGCGACGGCCGTCCTCCTGCGGCCGACCGAGGGGGTCGCGACGGGAACGTTGGCGCTCGTGGATGAGAACTCCGGCACCGAGCGAGTGATGGAGCGGGCGGTCAGCACGTGGAGCCCGACCGTTTCGCCGGACGGCCACTGGCTGGCATACGCCACGGCGGCGAACGAACTGCGTGTCATGGATCTCCGTAGCGGGGAGGTACGCCAGTTCGGTGTGCTCGCGTCGCGCGGGGTGCCAACGTGGTCGCCGGACAGCCGCTTCCTGGCTGACGCGTACCAGTGGTACGAGGGCTATCACACGGTGGTCTTCGACGTTCCCACCGCCTTCCTGGCGTTCCAGGCGCTGCCCGAACACCGCATCGGCCCGTTGGAGGACGCCTGGCCGATCGGCAACTGGCACCCGCTCGAGCCGCAGTTGCTGGTACTCGGTGACTACTGCCTCCCGGAGGGGATGCGATTTGACCTGCTGGACGCGACCACGGGTGAGGTAAGGCGCCTCGCCACGGAGGTGACCGGCGCATGGGCCGCCAGGTGGTCGCCGGATGGCTCGATGTTCGTGGCGGCGGCACCGAACCTGCCCGTTGGCCTGATCGACCCGACCAGCGGGCGCACGATCTCGACGCCCGCCCTCGAACGGATCGAGGAGATGCAGATCTTTTCGTGGATGACCGGCGGTGAGTGGCTCGTGCTCGGCGACATGCCGGGGACAGGCCGCTGCTACTGACGCGCCTGGGGCGCGGGCGACCGCGGCCTACCCGAGGCGTGCCCGCACGGCAGACATGACCTCGCTCGCGATGCGCTCCATGTACGTGGGGCCGGGGACGCTGCCGGGTGGCGGCGGGTTGGGCACCGGGTGCGGCACGACGATGTCGAACTCGACGCCCTGCGTGAGCGCATCGAGCAGTTGGGCGGTCACCTCGGCGGCCGTCCCGCGCAGGGAGAAGGCGTCCGCGGCAGCCTCCGGCAGGAAGTCGACCAGCCGGCCTGACTCCACCAGATCCGGGTGATGGTGGAAGTCGGGCGAGACCTGCTGCTGCAGGTGGTGGACGTCCGGCCCGTCCCACGTCAGCCCGGCGAGGTCGAAGAGGTGCGGCGAGTACTCGTAGTACCCGGCCGCCATCGACTTCCCGATGGTCAGCGCGCGCTCGGCGTCGTCATCGAGCACCGTGTGCAGCACGAGACCCAGACGCACGCTGGATGGGTCACGGCCGGCCTCCTCCGCGCCCGCTCGCACCGCCTCGGCGGCTGCGCGCAGGTTCGCGGGGTGTCGCCCGGCACGGATGAAAACGCCGTCCGCCACGCGCCCGGCAGCGCGCAACATTCGAGGCCCGGCGGCGG
>JAQCKI010000072.1 GCA_027592645.1 Chloroflexota bacterium
CCTCGCAATCTGCGAGGCGGGGCCGGTCGTTTCGTCCTGGATGCTTGACGCATGCCCATATCGGTATATATTACTTGCATGGCAAGAGCAGCGACCACTTCGGACGCATTCAACGCGATCGCTGAACCACAACGGCGTCGGATCCTCACGCTGCTCATGGAGCGTGAGCGGCCGGTCAGCGACGTCGCGCGAACGCTTGGGATGACCCAGCCCGGCGCATCGAAGCACTTGCGCATCCTGCGAGAGGTCGGCCTGGTGCGCGTCCGAGAGGCCGGCCGGGAGCGCCTGTACGCGCTCGATGCTCGGGGCCTACGCCCGATCCACGAGTGGGTCGGCGGCTTCGAGCAGTACCGGAACGAGACCTTTGAGCGGCTCAACACCTACGTGCGCGAACTGCAGGTGGCGCGAGAGGAAGCGGACGATGCCTGAGTACGAACCAGAGTCCGAGCGCGAGGTCGTCGTCTCACGCCTGATCGAAGGCCCTCGGGCGCTGGTGTTCGAGGTGTTCACCGAGGCGCAGCACGTGAAGCAGTGGTGGGGGCCCGACGGCTTCACGACCACGACGCACGCCTTCGACTTCCGCGTCGGCGGCGTGTGGGACTACACGATGCACGGGCCGGACGGCACCGACTTCCCGAACTGGATCGAATGGCGCGAGATTGTGCCACCCGCGCGCATCGTTGCTCTGCACGGTGCCCACGCGGACGACCCCGAGGCGTTCGTCTCCACCTTCACGTTCGTCGAGCGCGATGGAGGGACGGAGGTGACGTTGCGTTCCGTGCTCCCCACGAAGGCGTTCCGCGACAAAGTCGTCAAGGAGTACGGCGCGATCGAGGGCGGCGAGCAGACGCTGGGCCGGCTCGCCGAATACGTCGAATGCGCCGCACGCAGTCGATAGCCGGCGATCGCCGTCTGTCTCCGCGCCATCCACCGAGCACCCAGCCTCAACCCCCGAAGGAATCCCAGCCATGTCACTCGCCCACGTCCACGGCTTCATGATCTCACTCGATGGCTTCGGCACCGGCGAGGATTTGAGCATGGAGGCACCGTTCGGTCACGCCGGTGCACGGCTCGTTGACTGGATGAAATCCACCCGGTTCTGGCACGAGATCATCGGCGAGGCCGGCGGTAGCCGCGGCATCGACAACGTCTTCATCCAACAGCACAGTCCGGGAATCGGCGCCGAGATCATGGGTGCCGGCAAGTTCGGCCCGCCCGGCTGGCACAACGACCCAGCGTGGAAGGGCTGGTGGGGGCCGAACCCGCCGTTCCACACCCCGACGTTCGTCCTCACGCACCACCCGCATCCGCCGATCGAGATGGAGGGCGGCACGACGTTCCACTTCATCGACGCTTCCCCTGCCGAGGCGCTGAAGGTCGCTCGGGAGGCCGCAAACGGCCTCGATGTACGCATCGGCGGAGGCGTCACCATGCTCCGCGACTTCCTGGCGGCGGGACTGGTCGACTACATGCATGTGGCGGTGGTCCCAGTTCTGCTCGGCCGCGGCGTTCGACTCTGGGACGGACTCGAGGCCCTGGAGGAGGGCTACCACGTCGAGACCGTCTCCTCGCCCAGCGGTGTCACGCATGTGACGTTTACCCGCAACGGCGTCTGACCCACGCACCCCTTCAGAACGCCACGCAACCGCCGATAGTCCCGGTGAGCCAGGCGCTCACCGACAACGGCACACCCGTCGAAAGGCGGGGTCGCAAAGGTACGGGCCTACCCCCTCTCCCCGAGGGCACGGTCGCCGGCCTGCCGAAGCGAGGCCATCGGTCGAGGCGTGACGCACGCCCTCGGCGAGCCAGACGCGACGGGCCACCCGGTGAGCCGGTGTGGTGCCGCGCGTTCGACACGCGGGGGTGTCGCGTCCGCCGTGCCGCCTGCTAGCGGGCGCGGCACCCCCGCGCGTCGAGCCCGACCAGCGCCTGCCCGGTGCTACTCTCGCGCGCATGGCTGACAGCACCCACCGCACCGTCCTGCAGGGCCGCGAGGCGCCACCACACGAGGCGGTGCACCGCGCGCTCGATCTCTTGAACGGCCCCACGGTCGCGCTCGACACGCTCGCCGAGGATCTGGCGATCGGTCTCCAGGGCGGCGCCGAGGATGTGCTGACCGAGCGCGCATCGCGCCTGCTCTACGCCACCGACGCCTCGATCTACGAGATGGAGCCGGTGGCCGTGGTATTCCCTCGCTCCGCCGAGGACGTACAGCACGCGACCCGCGTCGCGCGCGCCCGTGGCATACCGCTGCTGCCCCGAGGCGCAGGCACCAGCCTTGCCGGGCAGGGTGTGAACCACGCGATCGTGCTGGACTTCAGCCGCCACATGCGCGGCGTGCTGGAGATCGACCCGGTCGCACGGACAGCCCGAGTGCAGCCAGGCGTGGCGCTGGACATCATCAGCCGCGCCGCCCGCCCGCACGGGCTGCTCTACGCGGTGGATCCATCGACGCGTAACCGCGCCACCATCGGCGGCGGCATCGGCAACAACTCCTGCGGGGCGCACTCCGTGGTGCACGGCAAGACCGCTGACCAGATCGTCGCGCTGGAGGTCGTGCTGTCCGATGGCAGCCGCGCGCGCTTCGAGCCGATGCGCGGCACCGCCCTGCAGGCGCGCCTGGACACGCCGGGGATGGAGGGCGACCTCTACCGCGAGGTGCGCCGCATCGCCGACGAATACCGGGGCGAGATCACCGCGCGGATGCCGGACATCCCGCGCCGCGTCTCCGGATACAACCTGGACGCGTTCGCCGACCGGGAGGTGATGGACCTCTCCCGCATCGTCGTGGGGTCAGAGGGCACCCTGGCAACCGTCGTCGAGGCCACGGTGCGCCTCGTGCCGCTGCCCGCCGCCAAGGGCGTGGTGGCGCTGCACTACGACACGGTGGTCGCGGCCTGCCAGGCGACGCCTGCCGCGCTCCAGTTCAAGCCCGCCGCCGTGGAACTCGTCGACCGCACGATCATCGAGCGTTGCCGCGCCAACCCCGGATACGCCGCGCTCGCCGAGTTCGTGCAGGGCGACCCCGGTGGGCTCCTGCTCGTCGAATGCGAGGGCGAGACCGCCGAGGAAGTCCGCGAACGCCTGGACGCGGTCGCCGCCGCACTCGTGGGCGGTGACGGTGGTGCGTTCGCGGCCGTGCCCATCACCGAGGCCGGGGCGCAACTCCGCGTCTGGCGGATGCGCGAGGCGGGATTGGGCCTGCTGATGAGCGTGCGTGGCGACGCGAAGCCGATCGCCTTCGTGGAGGACGCCGCCGTGCCCCCGGAGCGCCTCGGTGACTTCGTCGCGCGGTTCGACGCGATCGTGCACCGCTACGACACGGAGGTGGCGCACTACGGCCACGCATCCGAGGGCTGCCTGCACATGCGGCCGCTGGTGAACATCAAACAGTCAGCGGGGCTGGACGTGATCCGCGCCATCGCCAGTGAGGTCGCGGACCTGGTGCTGGAGTTCGGCGGCAGCCTCTCCGGCGAGCACGGCGATGGCATTCTGCGTGGCGCCTACACCGAGCGCATGTTCGGCCCTCGCCTGACCGAGGCGTTCCGCGAGGTGAAGCGTGCCTTCGACCCGGAGGGCATCCTCAACCCCGGCAAGATCATCGATACCCCCGGCTTCGACGACCACCTGCGACTGGCACCGTGGACGCGCAACGCGTTCGTCGCCACGCACTTCTCGTGGCGGGAGGAGGGCGGCCTCGCGCGCGCGGCGGAGCAGTGCAACGGACAGGGCGCCTGCCTGAAGGACGCCGGCACCATGTGCCCCTCCTTCATGGTGACCCGCGACGAGGAGCACTCCACCCGCGGCCGCGCGAACCTGCTCCGCCAGGCGATGAACGGCGCCCTGCCGCCCGAGGCGCTCACCAGCGATCGTGTCGCGGAGGCGCTCGACCTGTGCGTGGAGTGCAAGGCGTGCGCGTCCGAGTGCCCCTCCGGCGTGGACATGGCGAAGTTGAAGTACGAGGTGATGACGCTGCGACACGAGGCCCACGGCCTGCCGCTGCGCGACCGGATCTTCGGCCGCTCCGGCCAGTTCATGCGCCTCGGCGCGCGGCTCGGGCCGCTGGTGGTGCTGGCGAACGCGCTCGCCTCGCTGCGCCCGGTGCGGGAGGTGATGCACGCGACGCTGGGCATCCACCGCGAGCGCCCGCTGCCGAGGCTCGCCGCGCGCCCGTTCAGCCGCTGGTTCGCCTCTCACCCGCAGCGTGAGCCGGCCCCCGCCGGGGAGGCCGTACTGTTCGTGGACTCGTTCACAGAGGCGCTGCACCCGGAGACAGGCCGCGCCGCCGTCGAGGTGCTCGAGGCGCTGGGCTACGCCGTCACGGCCGTGCCGCGCCTCGGCTGCTGCGGACGGCCCCTGATCTCGAAGGGCCAACTGGGCACCGCGCGCCGGTGGGCACAGCAGAACATCGCCCGCCTTGCCCCCTACGCCGCCCGAGGCGTCCCGATCGTGGGCATCGAGCCGTCGTGCCTGCTCACGCTGCGGGACGAGTACCCGTCGCTGGTGGAGGGCGCGGACGCCGCCGCCGTGGCCGGCGTGGCGCTGCTCGTCGACGAACTCATCGCACGCCGCGCCGCCGACGACCCCACTCTCGCGGAGCGTTTCGGGCGCATCGATGGCGCCGCGTTGCTGCACGGCCACTGCCACCAGAAAGCGCTCGCTGGCATGGAGCCGACGTTGGCCGCGCTCGGGCTGATCGATGGGCTGTCGGTCGACCTCGTGGACTCCGCCTGCTGTGGCATGGCGGGGTCGTTCGGCTTCGAGGCTGAGCACTACGACATCTCCCGCGCCATGGCGGAGCGGAGCCTGCTGCCCGCGGTGGCGGCGGCCCCGCAGGACACCCGACTGCTGGTCACTGGCATCTCCTGCCGGCAACAGGTCGAACACCTCGGCGGCCGGCGGCCGCGTCACGTGGTGGAGCTCCTGGCGGAGGCGCTGCGGCGCTCGTAGACCCTCACCCCGCGGCGCGCCACAATCGAGGGATGGCGCGCGATCACCACCCCGTGGTGTGCGCCTTGGAGGTGCCCGATGCAATCGGGAGGCATCCAGCATCAGGGCGCGCAGATCGGCAACGTTCGCGTGCGCCGCGGCCGCCGCCGCAGCCAGGTGATCGAGGTGCGCCAGACCCGCATCGCACGTCCGCGGCGCTCCGGCGTGGTGATGCTGATGCTGGGCTTCCTGGTCCTCATCGCCATCGGCACCGCCTTGCTCGCGCTCCCGTTCGCCTCGCGCGAGGCAGGCAGCGCCGGGCTCACCACGGCACTGTTCACGGCGACCTCCGCGGTCTGCGTCACCGGCCTCGTCGTCGTGGATACCCGGGACTACTGGACGCCATTCGGCCAGGTGGTGATCCTGCTGCTCTTCCAACTCGGCGGTCTCGGCTTCATGACCAGCGCCACCCTGCTGCTGCTGGTGTTCGGCCGACGCCTGTCCGTGAGCCAGCACCAGGTGGCGGGCCAAGTATCCGGTAACCTCAGCCGCGACTCGATCCGCACGGTGGTGCGCCGGATCGTGCTCGTCACGCTGATCTTCGAGGCAGGCGCGTTCGTTGTGATCTCGACGGCATTCGCGTTCGAGGCCGGCGGTCTGAGCGCGGACGTGGTCTGGCGCGGACTGTTCACCGCCGTCTCCGCCTTCAACAACGCCGGCTTTGACCTCGAGGGCGGCGGGCGCAGCCTCACCGGATACGCCGGCAACCCGCTGGTGCTGTGGGCCGTCGCAGTGGTCGCGACGATGGGGGCGACGGGCTACGCGATCTGGTGGGACGTGAAGAGCGCGCGCCGCTGGGCGAAGTTCGCGCTGAACACAAAGCTGGTGCTGGGCACCTCGGGGGTCCTAATCGCCGTCGGCGCGCTCGAGATTTTCGCGCGCGAGGGCTTCCGCAGCGGCGCGCTCGGTTCGCTCTCCTGGCCGGCAGCGTTCCTGGCCGCCGGCGCCGAGAGCATCTACGCCCGCACCTCCGGCTTCACCGCGTTCGCCCTGGGCGACCAGGAGCCTGAGACGCTCCTGGTACTGATGGGGCTGATGTTCATCGGCGGGGCGTCCGGCTCCACCGCCGGCGGCATCAAGCTGACGACGTTCAGCGCCCTGTGGTTCGCCATCGTCGCCTCCGTGCGTGGCGATGAGCACGTGCATGCATTCGGGCGAGAGATCCCGTGGCGACACATCAACCGCGCGCTCTCCGTCGCGCTGCTGTCAGTCGCGATCGTCTTCGGCTCCACGTTCATGCTGGCGGTGGTCCACGAGGGCGAGTTCATCGACATTATGTTCGAAGTCGTTTCCGCGTTCGCGACGTGCGGCCTGTCGACAGGCATCACCGGTTCGCTCAATGACGCTGGACGGCTGATCATCATCGTGACGATGTTCGTCGGCCGTATCGGGCCACTCACCATTGCGCTCGCGCTCGCAGAGCGGCTCGGGCGGCCAACGCGGCTCCGTTACCCGGAGTCAGAACTGAACATCGGATGACCGCAATGGAGGTCAGGCCATGAAGCAGCAAGTGGTGGTCATCGGCCTCGGCCGCTTCGGCTCCGCCGTCGCAACCGAACTGGTTCGCCTCGGGCACGAGGTGCTGGGCATCGATACCAACATGGACACCGTGCAGGCGATGGCCAATTCGCTCTCCAGCGTGGTGCAGGCCGAGGGCACCGACGAAGAGACGCTCGCCCGCCTCGGAATCGCCGAGTTCGATGTTGGCGTGGTGGGGATCAGCAGCGACCTGGAGACCAGCATCCTGACCACGCTGCTGCTGAAGCGGCTCGGCGTGAAGCGCGTGATCGTGAAGGCGCGCAACGACACGCACGGCGAGATCCTGGATCGCGTCGGCGCGGACCGGGTCGTCTACCCGGAGCGTGACACCGGCCTGCGGCTCGCGCACTCATGGACCTCGTTCGACGTCACCGACTCACTCGATGTGGTTGAGGGGTACGCGGTCAGCCGCGTGACAGTGCCGCCGGAACTGGTCGGACAGACGGTGAAGCGGGCCGTACTGGACCGGAACTTCCAGGTGACGCTATTGCTGCTGGCGCGCGGAGAACGGGTGACCGTCTACCCCTCCGGCTCCGAAGTGATTCGCGAGGATGACATCCTGGTGATCGGCGGCGAACTACCCGAGATGGAGCGGTTCTTCGCCGCGATCCACGGCCACTAGGCCCGTCGAGGGCTATCCGACGCTGACACCTGCGGCTACGGTCGCCGCAGCCTCGCGCAGTGAGGGCGGCAGCCTCACGCCGAGCAGTTCCGCGACGCCATCGCCGGCTTCCACCGCCGGCCCGCCGAGGTAGACGCGCGGCCCACCGCGTGCGGTCGTCACCGCCCGTGCCGCAATCGCCATCTCCGCGCGCGACGTGGATGCGATGGCGATGAGCACGACCGCCGCCGGGCGCACCTGCTCGATAACCGCGAGTAGCGCCTCCTTCGGCACGTCCGAGCCCAGGTAGATCACGTGCATTCCCGCAGAGCGCAGTGCCAACCAGAGGCCGAGCAGGCCCTGGTCATGCCGCTCCGCAGGAGGACAGGCCAGCACCACGGGCGTGCCGGTCTCCGAGAGTGGCGTCCGCGCCACCTCAGTCATCACGGTGCGGCGTAGCAATTCGGACAGGAAATGCTCGTGCGCCGGGAGCAGTTTGCCACGCTCCCACGCGTCGCCGGTGAGGCGCAGCGCCGGGAAGATCACGCGGTCGAACACGTCCGGCCAACCGTGTGTCGCAATCGCGCGATCGAGCGTCGCGACCACGTCGCGCTCATCGAGCGCGCGCGCGGCCGTCACCAGCGCGGCCACGGCCGGGTCATCCGGCGCGACTGGCACGGACGGTGTCTCCAAGGGGATGCTGCCCGCGGCGGACTCCGCGAACACGGCCTCCGCCACCTCGGCGGCGGAGACGCCGGCATCGGTCAATGCCACCATGCGGCGGATCATCGCGAGGTCGTCGTCGTCATAGAGGCGACGGCCCGTCGTGGATCGGGCTGGCTTCGGGATCCCGTAGCGCCGCTCCCACGTGCGGAGCCGCCCTTCGGTCACCCCGGTGGCACGAGCAGCGGCGCGCACGGTGTAGTTCATACGGTCACGCTCTGGACTGAGCAAAAGTGCGTCAAATCTCCGGCGTGACATGAGCAGTCGCGTTCACCCTGCGTTAGATCAGGCCCGCCTCACGCGCGGCCAGTACGGCCTCCACCTTGGAGTGGACACCGAGCTTCTGGTAGATGTTCCGCGCGTGGACCTGCACCGTGCGCCACTCCAGCCCAAGCGCATCCGCCGCCGTCCGATACGACCGGCCCTCTGCCAGCAGGTGCAGCACCTCCGCCTCGCGCGGCGTCAGCGCCGGCCGCACGTTGTCGAACCGGCCCAGCGCCACCGCCTCGATGGCCGCGTGCGCCGCAGCAGCCGCGTCCACACCGACTGCGCGTGCACCGAGGCGTCCCGCACGTCGGGTGTCCTCCCACTCGCGTCGCGCGGTCGTACTTGGCGTCAGCGCCAGCATCTCCGCCAGTTGGACGCGGCCCAGCGCCGCCTCCACGGTGTAACCGTGACCGTCCGCCCATCGCACAGCGGCACGCAGGTGGCGCACCGCTCCGCCGATGTCGCCCGAGCGAGCCTGGAGCAGCGCACGCACCCGCAAGACCACCACCGGCCACGCGAGCGTGGTGACCACGCGGCCTGGCCACGCCTCGTCGAACCAGCGCGCCCACGTAGCGGCCTGCCGCTGGGATCCACCGAGCGCCACAGCCTCGGCCATCGCCAGCGTGCTGCTGGCCGTGAACAGCGTGACCCGCTCCGGTGGTTCCGCCTCTGGCGCGATACGTCCATCGAGGTGTGTCGCCACGACCGCCTGGAAACCGTCCGTGCCCAGGCGGAACCCGGGCGGCAAGACGGCGTGGAGCCGGTTCACGAGGCCGGACAGCGGCCGCGGACGACGTCCGCCAGTCACCACCGACTGGTACGAACCGATGCCCGCGGCCATCCACGCCGCGAAGAAGTCGAACCCCATCGGGTGCTCGGGCCATTCGATCGCCTGGTGGATGCGTCCGCGGGGCGCGAACAGCGCCTCTTCCAGCGCACGCGCTTCCAGCCGCCGCCAGCGGCTGCGGAGCACCTCCGCCTGCGCACCCATCGTCTCCACCCACGGTCGCCCCGCGTCCAGGTTCCCGAACGCCACCAGCGCCGGTACCAGCCGGGGGATCGCCTCCGCGGCCAGCGTGGCGCGGCCGGCGCGCTCGACGACATGCAGCGCCTCCGCGAGTGCACCCGGCGCGCGGTCGTCCAGCACCACACACTCCGCGATGCGGCGGAGGACCAGCGCCTCCAGTCGGGCGGCCTCGGACGGCTCGGGGTCTGCGGCGGCCGCCTCGGCGAGCGTGCGCAGCGCCTGCTCCGGGTCGATGCCGAAGATCTCGAGTCCGGCGCGCGCCCGAAGCAATTCGGCGCGGACGGCGGGAACGTCCGGCGACAGGCGCAGGCCGAAGTCCACCTCGGCCAGCGCTTCGCGGTACTGCCCGGCGGCGATGTGGCAGGCGGCCGCGACGGCGGTGAGACGGGCAGCGGTCGTCAGGTCGGATGCGGCGTGCGCGGCGCGGACGGCGGCCTGGTAGGGGGTGCGCCACTCTTCACCCGGAGACAGGTCCCTGATCGCCTGCCTGACGAGCTCAACCGGGTCAATTTCAGGCATTGTCGGTCGCCCTTCATCGTGACGTAGAGCGTTTTCTACCACATTTGCGTCAGAGAGTACCTTTCGAGATGGAGCACAATGTCTTCAAGTCGAGGCTCCACCCCGGGCTTCGACTGGTAGGTACCCCTCCGACAGGACGGGCAGCCCGTGGTACCGGCAGTCCACGAGCCGCTTCGTCCGGGGAACAGAAGGCGCGCCGGGAACCCCTCCTTGGCGCGCCTTCGAACTCTCACCTACCCCGGTCGTCCGGCTAGAGGTACGCGGTGCGCAGCACCCCGATGGCGGCGACGGCTGCCGTCAGCGCGAGCATGATCATCGACGACCGCCGGAACCACGCCTCACTGAGGGACGGGCGCACCAGCCGCCCGATCACGATGCCGACGGCGAGCGCCGGCAGCGCCAGGAGCGCGCCCTTCATCACCGGCCCGCCGAAGACCCCCGTGGGCACGGCCATCAGCGTCGCGGGGACGCCGACCCAGAAGAAGTACGCGAACAACTTCCCGCGGATCAGCAGCGCGCCACCACCGATCCAGTGCTGGTAGAGCACGATCGGCGGGCCGCCCATCGAGACCGCGCCGCGGATGATGCCGCCGACGACACCGACGAGCGTCTGGCGAACGACTGGGTCCGGGCGGGCGGGGCCGCTCTTCGCTGGCCCGGTGGCGAGGTTCACCACCGCGCTCACGAAGACCGCCAGCGCGACGAGCAGGTGGAGTAGCGCCTGGTCCGCCTTCAACAGCACGATCAGCCCCAGCGGCGTCCCGGCGATCGCGCCGACGACCAGCGGCGCGATCGCCATTGGCCCCACGCGCGGCCGGTACTCCACGTAACTGCCTGCCGCCAGCAGCGTGCCGAGGATCATCGAGAGCGCCACCGCATCGCGCGGCGCGACGACCAGCGCGGCGAACGGCACGAAGAACAGACCAAAGCCGAAGCCCAGGCCGGACTGGATAAAGGCCCCGGTCAGCGCAATCAGCGCCAGGGCGACCACTTCACGCTCCACGGCGGCTCCCAGCGCGGCCGGCAGGCCTCATCGGAGGACGACCGCGATCCCCGGCGACTCTCTCGCCTTCAGCGCGTGAGCGCCAGCATCCCGTGGACGTCTGCGGCGTCGCCGAGCCCACGCGCCGCGGCGAGCAGTTGCTCTGCCCGCGACTCACCGAGCACCGGCGTCACCAGCGCGCGAAACTTGCCATCCAGTACTTCATCGCTCAACGGGTTCGCGGGCGATCCAGAGGCGTGCTCCACGTGCGTCGACACCTCGCGCCCGTCGGTGAGGGTGATCGTGACGTACGCCTCGTGCTCGGGCAGCGCGGGGTCGACGACCGAGGTCACCCGCGAGCGCACGGCGCTGATCACCGGGTCCATGATCTTCTCGTCGCTGAACTGCGCATCGTGTCCCGCACCATCGACGAGGGCCGCCGCGGCGCAGTGCTGGAAGGAGAACTTGCCCTCGAGCCCCCAGCGAGGTTCCGGGCGGTTCATCAACTCCAGTACCAGCGGGCAGACGCGCGCCTCGATCCGAGCGACGTCGTCCGGCTTCAGGCCGTGCTCGTTACGGAGGCGGATCACGGCGTCCTGGATCGGGTGGGACACCACGCCGTTGGCGTACGGCTTCAGGCCGTTGTTCTTCAGTTCCCAGCGCGTGCCGAGGTCATCGAGCAGTTCGGACTCGTTGTGTCCGTTCGGCGAGAGCACGGCCCAGAACCCGCGGC
>JAQCKI010000073.1 GCA_027592645.1 Chloroflexota bacterium
TCCTCCTCGCCCGAAGGGAGAGGGGGCAGAGGGTGAGGGTCGGGCGCGCAGCGCCCGCAACGGCCTCGAGAGTCGTGGAAGTGGCCCCGTGAACACCGAGGGCATCGGAGCGCCCTCGGCCTGGCGCGGGGTGAGAGGCGCGAGGGCGCATCGGGGCGTGGTCGGACGGCGGGGGCGGTTCGACAGGCTCACCGCGAACGAGGAGGTGACTAGCGGCGGCGCTCGCGGCGCCGACGCTCGCGGCGGCGGCGGTTGTGATCGATGCGCTCGGAGGTGGGCGGCACGATGGCGGAGCGAGGCTCCGGGCGCGGCGGGGGCTTCGGGCCCCACTTGCGTAGCCCGGCGTCCACGGCGCGGCCGGTGATGCGCATCGTGAGGAACGCGATCGAGAACATGAACAGCGTCATCGAGACGGCCTCGATGAGACTGGGGTCCTCGCCGCGGATCTGCGTGGCGTAGAAGAACACCGCCACGCCGGCGGAGATGATGACAGCGGTCTTCCAAGACTGTTGCATGGGCCGATTCTACTGGCCCGCCCCGCTACCCGCCCGAGGTCGCGCGTGGCCCTCGATCGATCCGAGGACTCGACCGGCGTCAGCCGCCGAGTTCTGCCGCCAGCCAGTCGGAGAGCGCCTCGATGAACGCGTCCCGCCGCTCGGCCTGGTCGCCGGCGTGGAAGACGATGACGCGCTCCTTCAGCGGCTGCGGGTCCTCGTCCTCGGGCACGTGGAAGATCTCGATCGGATCGCAGGCGATCTCGTGATCCTCGCCCGGCACGAACGCGGCGTTCGAGGGCATCCCGAGGCGCGCGGCGGCCTCCGGCCAGGTGGAGTCCACCGTCGTCCAGTCGTCGGCGATGCGGTCGTGCTGCACGCGCAGGAAGGTGTGGACGTCCGGCACGGGGCGTTCAGCCACCTGGGCCAGCAGATGCGGCGGCAGCCACGGCGAGTTCTCGGCGGTGAACTCGTGGGTCACGAGGATGACCGTGGTCGCGTAGCCCAGTTCCTCGAACAGCGCGCGGAGCAGGTAGTGCTTGCCAGAGCAGGTGCCCGTCCACTCGCGCAGGATCGTCTCGGGCTGGCGGTCGGTCGCGCGCCGGTACGGCATGTCCCGCACGAGGCGGAATGCGACTTCCGCCGTGACGCGGTCGTCCTCGCCCAGCAGCCCGCGGCGGCGTGCTTCGTCTCGGAACAGGGGGATGAGGGCCATGCGGACGAGTTTACGAGACGCGGCCGCTAGAAGATCTGCATCGCCCCGCGGCCCTCGTGCGCGGCGCCGGCGAGCGTGGCCGCCGCCTGCCGCAGGTGGTCGAGGTCGTGGTACGCGATGTGGTTGAGCATCTCCGCCACGGTCGTGGGACCGGCCACCGAGTGCTCCCCGGTGCGTGCGAAATCCGCCGCCGTCAGACCGCGGTACCGCTGCACGTCGACCACGCGAAGCGCCTCGAACCGGTCGAGCAGTATCGCGAGCGGCAGGAGCCGGTAGCCGGAGGCCTCCAGGCTGGCGGTCTCGTCCTCGTTCATCAGCGTGGGGTGCTGCTCGCCGAGCATCGCCTCGACGCGACGGCGCTGCATCGGCGCGCGGTCGAGCAGGTGCGCGACGCAATCCCGTACGCTCCACCCGCCGGCATCACGCAGGTCGTTCGCCCCCGCCTCGGACAGCCCGCCGAGCATGCCCCGCAACGCCGATGGCGTCCCGGCCAGGATGTCGAGCGTGACGGGGGTGAGGGTGGTGGTGGAGGTCATGCGCGATTCTACCGCTCCCCAATCCCGACGTAGTCCCTCGGTGGGGGGCCGGAGTAGACGGTGAGGGGGCGGATCAGGATGTTGTGCTCGTACTGCTCGAGCACTTGGACGCACCAGCCGGGGGTGCGGCCGACGGCGAAGATGGGGACGAAGAGGTCCTCCGGGATGCCGTGCAGGTAGTAGACGACGCCCGCGTAGAAATCGACGTTCACGTTCACGCCCAGCCGTGCGTACGGTCGCATCGCTTCCACGACCGCCTCGAGGATCGCGTACCACTTCGGCTCTTCCATCTCCTGCGAGAGCCGTCGGACGCCCTCGCGCATGTGGCGCGCGCGCGGGTCCTCCGTGCGGTAGACGCGGTGCCCGAAGCCCATCACCGGCTCGCGACGGCTGCGCAGATCCTTCACGTAGGCGGCGGCGTTGGCGGGATCGCCGATCTCCTGCGCCATGCGCATCACGTTCTCCGCCGCGCCGCCGTGCGCCGGCCCGGAGAGCGCCGAGATTGCCGCCGTGACCGTGGCGTGCAGGTTCGCGTCCGTCCCGGCGACCACGCGCGCGGTGAACGACGAGGCGTTGCTGCCGTGCTCGGCGTGCAGGATCAGATCCAGGTCCATCAGGTGCGTTGCGTTGTCGGACGGCATCGCGCCGGTGAGCATGTAGAGGAAGTTCGCGGCGTGGCCCAGGTCGGGCCTCGGCGGCACCGGGTCGAAGCCGGAGCGCAGACGGTGGTGGGCGGCGACGATCATCGGCACCTGGCTGGTGAGGCGGATCGACTTGCGCAGCGTCGCCTCGCGTGAATTGTCAGCGACGTCCGGGTCGAACGCGGCGAGGGCGGAGACGGCGGTGCGCGCCAGGTCCATCGGGTGGGCGTGCAGCATCGCGCGGATCACGTCGAACAGGGGGCCCGGGAGATCGCGCGCGACCTTCAACTCGGCGTCCCACAGGTCGAGTTGCGACCGGGTGGGGAGTTCGCCGTGGAAGAGCAGGTACGCCGTCTCCTCGAACGATGAGTGCTCGGCGAGGTCGTGGATCGAGTAGCCGCGGTAGCGCAGTTCCCCCGCGCGTCCGTCGATCGAGCAGACCGCCGAGCGGTCGAAGTAGACCCCGTTCAGCCCTCGATGTACCTGGATATCGTCGTCGTCAGCCACTCACCAGTTCCCGTCCGTTGCCAGGCCCACGTTACTGCGACTCCGCCGTCGCGAGGCGGCTGGCGGCCGCCTGCACAATCGCCGGCATGTTCGTTGCGAGGAGATCCGCGTTCATCTCCGCGATCAGCAGGCTGCCGGCGACCTGGCCCTGGCTCCAGAAGTGGATCTCCAGGTGCAGCTTGATCGGCAGGATGAACATCACCGCGTCCATGTCGATGGCGACGCCACCAGCGTCGGCGTTCGCCAGCGTGGTGGGCGTGGTGACCGCGACCTGGTTGATCGTCACGCCCTCCGTGCCGAAGGCGGCGGCGAACGCCTCATCGAGGCACGGCTGCAACGCTTCCGGGGTCACCAGCGCCTTCAACTCCGCGACCCGCGCCGCGCTGTCGAAGTCGGCGGGCATCACGGCGACCGCGCTGGTCACCTCTTGCACGACCAGGCTCTCGATCGCGCCCGTCGAGAACGACCGGGTCGCATCCGCAAGCGGGGAGGTGTCCGTGCCGGTGGTGAGACCCTCGAAGGCCGCCGCGAACTGGTCGCAGGCCGGCGAATCGCCGAAGAAGCCGCCGTCCACACCCGCCTCGGCCGGGTTGTCGCTGCCTTCGTTCACCTCCCAGGCGCCCTCGGGCAGGTCGGCCAGCGTCAGCAGCCCCGCGGCCGCGACCGCGGGCGCCGCTTCCGCCGTGATCTCGCGTGCCGGCTCAGGCGTCGGCGCCGGCGTGGCCTCCTCGGTGCCTCCGCAGGCGACGAGGGCGAACGCGAGTGGAATGAGCGCAAGGGCGACGAGCGGCCGTCGTACGAAGCGGTGGGTCAGTGACATCGATGCGTGTCCTGATCGACCCCGACGCTCGCGCGACGGGTGGGTGGTGCTAGTCATCTGCGAGGGTAGACGCGCCGCCCTCAGGCAGTCGAGTTCGCGGGCTTCGAGGGATGCGCATCAGGGCCGCCGTTCCCATGGTTCGACCGTGCCAACGATGGTCAGGGAGCGGGTGTCGTCGATGGCTCGGAGGACGCCTTCCGAGATCTCGGTGTGCGTCAGCCAGCGAGAACGATCGTCCACGACCACGAATCCGAGGATCACCTGCCGATAGCGCACGTCCGGCGGGATTCGGCGATCCCGGGCGAGCGCCGTCGCGTCGGCGGTCGGTGCGGCGGCTCGGCTTCCGCGCACCTGGACGAAGTCGCACCCGGCTGGGGTACTCGCGATCGCCCCCGCGATCGCAGGGCCCAGGTTGTCCTCGTGGAGCCAGGCGACGACAAGGTCGGGCCGGACCACCTGATCGACATGCTCTCCGAGCGCCCCGAGAAAGACGGCAGCGTCAGACCAGTCCAGCGACAACAGATGCCGGACGCACTCGGTACCCTCCAGCGTGCCATCCAGCGCCCGAAGCGAGGCTTCCGTCCGGGCAACGAGCGTGAGCATCTCGCAGCGCACAGCGAGGGCACGGGCTGCCTCGGCGAGCATCCCCGTGCCGCCGATGACGAGCACGTGGCCATACCGCTCCACCGGGCGCGGCCTAGTCCTCTTCCAGCGTGCTCGTGTCGCCCTCGTCCAGCCCGAGTTCACGAGCCTTCAGCAGGCGACGCATGATCTTGCCGGAGCGGGTCTTGGGCAGGATGTCGATCACCTCGATCTCGCGCGGTGCGACGGCGGGGCCGAGGCGGGCGCGGGCGTGGCGGTTCAGGTCGCGCAGGAGTTCGTCGGTGGCGGTGTAGCCCTCGTTGAGCGTGACGAACGCCTTCACCACCTCCATCGCGACCTCGTCCGGCTTGCCGATCACGCCGGCCTCCGCCACGGCGGCGTGCTCGATCATCACGCTCTCCACCTCGAACGGCGAGACCAGGTGGCCGGCGGTGTTGATCACGTCGTCGTCGCGGCCGACGAACCAGAGGTAGCCGTCCGCGTCCTTCTTCGCCTTGTCGCCGGAGTAGTACCAGCCGTCCTTGAAGCGGGAGTCGTACCGCTCCTGGTCGTTCCAGTAGGTGCGGAACATGGACGGCCAGCCCGGCTTCACCACCAGGTGGCCCTCGACCATCGGCTCGGTGATCTCGCGCGCCTGGTCGTCCACCACGGTGACGTGGACGCCGGGGAACGGGCGGCCCATGGAGCCGGGCCGCACGGGCATGGAGGCGAAGTTGGCGCACATGATCGCGCCGGTCTCTGTCTGCCACCAATTGTCGTGGATCGCCTGCGAGAACACGCGGTTCCCCCAGACAACGGCCTCCGGGTTCAGCGGCTCACCGACCGAGGCGATGAAGCGCAGGCTGGAGAGATCCCACTGCGCGGGGAGTTCCTCGCCGGCCTTCATCAGCAGGCGGATGGCGGTGGGGGCGGTGTACCAGACGGTCACCTTGAACTTCTGAATGACCTCGTACCACCGACGCGCGCCGAAGCCGCCCTCGTCGATGATGCTCGTCACGCCATTGGAGAACGGCGCGAACATGCCGTACGAGGTGCCCGTGACCCAGCCGGGGTCGGCCGTGCACCAGTAGACGTCGTCCGGCTGCAGATCCAGCGCGTACTTCCCGGTGGCGTAGTGACTCACGATCGCGTTGTGGACGTGCGCGGCGCCCTTCGGCAGCCCCGTGGTGCCCGAAGTGAAGTGCATGATTGACCAGTCCTCCGGGCCCGTGGGCTCGATCGCGAACTCCTCGGAGGCCGGATTCACGATTGAGGCGTAGTCGATGTCCTGCGTCGCGACGGGCTTGTCCTCGCGGTGTGCGATCACGATCACGTGGCGCACGGACGGCAACTGGTCGCGGATTGCGTTGACCTTCGGCAACAACTTCGGCGTGGTGATGATCACCGAGCCCTCGGCGCGCGCGACACGGTCCTTGATCGGCTCGGGCCCGAAGGCGGAGAACAGCGGCGCCGCGATCGCGCCGATCTTCAGGATGCCGAACACGGCGAAGTAGAGTTCCGGGATGCGGTCGGAGAGGATGAACACCCGCTCCGCCTTCTGGATCCCAAGTCCCTTGAGGGCGTTTGCCACCTGGTTCGATCGCGCCTTCAGGTCGGCGTACGTGTACGTCTCGACGCTGCCGTCCGCGCCGTTCCAGACGATCGCGCGGTGCGACGCCCGAGGCCCGTCGGCGTGCCGGTCGACGCACTCGTAGGCCTTGTTCACGAGGCCGTTCGGGTGGCCGAGTTCGGCCCACATCGCGTCCCAGGACCAGGACTCGCGCAACGCGGCCCAGTCCGCCAGGTTCGGCGCGGCCTTCAGCGCAGCCACGTCCTTCGGGATCTCCGGGTAGCCCTCGATCATCCCCGCCCCCTTCCAGGCGGCCCGAGTATATCGCCCGAGCGAGGGCGGGTCGGAGGCGGAGCCGCGTTCGAGCCGCGCGCGGCCTACCCCTTCATCCCACCCGCCGCGGTGAACGTGGCGGCGATGGCGCGACGGAGGAGGGCGTCGATGTGGTCGTCGGTGGCGCCGTGGGCGAGGAGCCACGGGACCTCGTGCTCGGGGACGAGCGTCCAGAGGTCGGGGCGGCGGTCCGGGTTCCAGCGGCCCCAGAAGCCCGCCGGGGAGGCGTCGTGCCCGAGGCATACCTGCTCCGCGTAGCCGGCCTGCACCAGCCCCAGCGCGATCTTCGACCGCTGCTCCACGTAGGCCGGGTCGGTCGAGAAGAACCGGTCGAGGCCAACCGTAGCCCCACGCGCAGCGAGGCCGGTGAGGTAGGTCATGTCATCGGTGTCATTGGAGTGGCCGATGGTGACGGCGCGGAGATCGAGGCCTTCGTCCTCGAAGATGTCGAGCAGCGGCGTGCCGAGTTGGTCCGTGGCGAGGGTGTGGCAGGAGATGGGGACGCCGGCGGCCTTCGCGGCGCGGGCAGCGCCGCGCGCCATCTTTTCCAGCTGCGCCCGAGGTGGGTTGCGGCCCTCGGTCAGGCGCGCCTCCAGATCCCACGCCAGTTTGATGATGCCGGCGCGGATGCCGGTGCCTTCGATGCCCTCCTCGATGTCACGGACGAAGTAGTCCGCCACCTCGTCGGCGTCCCAGGTGAAGTAGACCGGGGGCACCCAGCGGTAGACGCCGGTGGCGGGCACCACGTTCACACCGTGCTCCGCGTGACATTCCGCGACCGCCTCGAACAGCCACAGTTGCCGGCCGAGGTCAAACGGGGTGAGGTCGATGATGCTGTCGATGCCGGAGCGGCGGACGCGGGCCAGCGCCTCGACGCAGCGGTCGACCATCTCCTGGCGGCGCTCCGGGGTGTCCATGAAACCGGGGAGCCGCTCCATGCCGGAGACGCCGTTGGTCAGGTGCTCGTGCGAGAGCGTCCGGCCGAGGTCTGCGACCTCGATCGGGCCGTGAATCGTATTCACCGTCGTATCCGCCATGGCGATGACCTCCCGGTCGATGTGTGGTGCTGTGCGTGCTGGGACGCGCCGGTCAGTCCTCGAGCGCGATCATCCCCTCGATGACGCCCCACGCCGCGTGTCCCCAGCGCGAGACGCTCTCGGCATCGCACGCGACGTCGAACGTGTCCTGTGGTGAGTGGAAGTAGCGGTGGCCGCCGAGGAACGTGACGAAACGCGCGCCGGCTGCCTTCAGGTTGCGCGCCTCGCCGTTACCGGACTCGCCCGCCGGCATCGGATCGAACGCCCCCACGCCCGAGGCCTCCAGCGAAGCCGTGGCGATGCCGTGCAGCGTCTCGTCGCTGGCGCCCATACGGGGCTGCGGGTACTTCGCGCCGATCGATGCGCCCAGGTGGAGCCACGCGGCGGCCTCCTGCGGCAGCGCGCGACGCCGTCCGAGGTAGTCCTGCAGGCCCAGGTGGTGGAGTTCGTGCCCGGCTGAGGCGACAAAGTGCACGGTGCGGCGCTGCGGCACCGCGGCGAGCGCGTCCGCGATGCCGAGCCAGATGGCGATGCCACCGCCACGCTCCGCGGCACAGGTGAACCAGCCGGACTTGGGTGTCATCACCACCAGCGGCTTCGCTTCCGGATCCGTGCCCGGCACGGTGGCGACGGTGTTGGAGGCGACCGACTTCAGTCGCTCGCCGTCCACCTCGATCGTGCCCTCCACGCTGAGGACGATCGCGGCGACGAGCGCACGGGCGTCACGCTCGCCGATCTGCAGGACTGGGATCCCGAATGGCGTGCCGATGTGCTCGGCGTTTCGGAGCACCACGCGGCCCTCCGTGTCACCGGAGGGCACCACCACGCCCAGTACGCCCTCGTCCTTGAGTTTGTCGTACAGCGCGCGCGCGTCCGGTGCCGTCCAGCGCTTGTCTCCCTGGAGGGCGCTGGTGGCGATCATGATCTTCCCGAACGGGTCGGTGTCGGTGTCATCGCAGAGGTCGGACGTGATCCCGCCGTAGTCGGTGAAGCCGCCGTCGTACATCGGGACGCCGTCCGCCTGGCCGCCGGGCCAGGAGATGCGCGCGTTGCGGTACTCCACGCGCGGGAACGAGAATCGCTCCACTTCCGCCGTGACGCCCGCGGCCTTCAGTTCGTCGCGGAGCCACGCGCTGGTGCGGTCATCGCCGGGCCAGCCGGTGCGATGAATACCGAACGCTTCGTACGCGCGGATGCGGCGCTCGATCACTTCGGGGTCAAAGCCGCGCATGACGTCCATCTGCACCTCCCAAACCTGCCCGCGAGAAGTACGCCGCGGCGCGATCCCCGTCAACTGTGGCCGCACTCAGGACAGGTTTGCGGTAGCCATGGAGTAAGGTAGTTGTGCACCACCACCCCCGAGGAGCCTCCCCTGTCCCTCCTTGAACTTCTGCACCGTGCCGGGCGGCGATTGCTGCTCGTGTCTGTCGCCGGCCTGGCGTGGGCGTTCGCGCTCGCGTTCGCCTTCGGCGCGGGTAGCACTGAGGCGCAGGCGTCCCCCGGCGAAGACTGGCGGATCTACGACGCCGGTCTCCAGTTCGGCCGCACCACGTTCGAGGACGGCGCGTACCCCATCGAATTGGCGATCACATACTTCGCCAACGTCTCGCCCCCGGCGCGGTGGTCTACCTCGCGCGCGCTGATTCCTATCTGTACCCACCAGGCGCACCGACCCGCCTGGATCAGTGCCGAGTTGTTCCGGAGCGCCGTGACAGACGCCGTCACGATGTGGAATGAGATCGAGGCGGCGGTCGGCTACGACTACCGCGGCGACTGCTCCGGACTCAACTGGTCATCTGTAAACGGCATCAACGAGATCGGCTGGGACGATCAACGGAACGCCGCGCGCGGTTCCGCCGTGGCGGTCACGGAGGGGCGTTGGTCGCAACTTCCCGGCCGCAACGACTTCCAGGAGATCGACATCATCATCGATGACCGGCTGGACGTGCCGGAGACGTGCTTCCGCAGCATCGTGGCGCACGAACTCGGCCACGGGTTGGGCCTCGGCCACAGCGATACGCGCGGCGACCTGATGTACCCGTCATTCAACGCGGCCAACGTCTCCACCTGCACCCTGACGGCGAGCCTGGCCGAAACGGCAATGGTCATTTCTATGTACGGCGTCAACCGCCGCCCGGTGATCGCGCAAGCAGCCACGGCCTCGATCATCGGAGGCGCACGAGCAACGCTCTCCGTCACCGCCGGCGACCCCGAGGGTGACCCGATGACCTATCGCTGGCTGCAGACGGGGGGCACGTCGGTGACGTTTATCCCCAGCGGGGCCTCGATCTCGTTCACCGCGCCGCAGATTTCTGGCGAGACGCTGACGTTCCGCGTCGAGGTGTTCGACCGTGTGATGAACCGCGCCGAGGCAACCGTGGTGGCGCTCGTGGGTGTCGTGGAGTCCGCGCCCACCCTGCCGCCGTCGCTCGACACCATTCTGCCCAGCCCGTCAGGCAGCGGAAACGTTGCGTTGACGTGGTCCACCGTGCCCGGCGCTTCCTCCTACGAGTTTTGCCGCCGTGTGAGTGGTTCCACGGTGAACTCCTGCTCTCCACAGGCGACCTCCGCAGGTGAAGTGACGTGGAGCACCATCCTGGGGCTGGCCGGCTCCGCTTCTCAGGGCCGCGTGTTTACGAGTGGTACCCAGGAGACGTCCATGCGTGCGTGCAATCCGCTGGGATGCACCGCTGCCGGCGAGGGCCCACACATCGGTGGGCTGCGATGGCTCGCGTGGGAGATGGACTACCAGTACTTTGCGATGGTGTTCGACATGCCGACAGCGGGCATCCAGTTCACCATCGGCGGGGTCGTGAACCTGAACGGGCCGGCGCGGCGCTTCACGTTGCACTCCGGAACGCTGAGTACGCCACAGCAGCATTCGATCTTGAACTGCGGCAGCGTGGCGGCGGGCGGCGTCTGTATCGGTCTGCTGGGGCCGAAGGGTGAAGGACACCTCCCCTTCGTCACCGTGGCGAGCGAGCGCAGTGGCACGCCACCCACGGAACACCGCATCCGCGTCCGGGAGTAGGCGCGGCCCGTCCGCGCACTACGGCTCGCGCGGCCCCGATGGCGCACCACCGGTCTGTGGCCCGGGAGGCGCGTCGCCGAACGCCATGAAGTCCCACCGATAGAGCAGGGCGAACCAGATGCCCTTCGCCCACCGATACCCCACCGCCGTGGCGAGCAGGCTGACGATAGCAATCGTCCACATCGGGTCCAGCCCGGCGTCTCGGATCGGACGCCACGCCACCTCCCCTAGCGAGAGCGCGAGCGCGACGATGGCCCCGATGCCGTAGCCGATCGCGAGGCCACCGAGCCAGGCGCCGGAGGCCGCCTCGTAGCGCAGGTCGCACTCGGAGCAGCGCCGGTGCATCTCGATGAACCCGGAGAACATGGAGGTACGCGCGCAGGAGGGGCAGCGTCCCAGGACGCCTGCGCGCCAGAGGCTGCGGAGGAGCGAGGGCTGGTGCGGGGTGGCGACCATGGGCATCCTCCGGTCAGCCGAGGGGTACCTCCAGTGTCCGCCCCGCCCGATCGTCGGACAACCCGGCAAACAGCCTGGCGAAGGCAGAACCGGGGCTGCGCCCGGTATCACCTACCCGGGGCATCCATATACTGGACAGAGGCACTCCTATCTCTCCCTGGTCATGCGGATGTATCGGACGGACTGGCTTGGCGGACACGCACCAGACTGCAGATCTCGTCGCGCGGATCGCGTCGCTCCCGCGCTCTCCCGAGTTCCAGGGCATTGCCCTGACCCAGGACTGTGACCCTCGGCGCCTGCTGGCCGATCCGGGCGCACTGCACGTCTCCGCCTCCTACGAGCGGCCCGAGCAGGGCCTGGCGCTGGTCGGCATCGGCGTGGCCGAGCGGGGCGATGCCCCC
>JAQCKI010000074.1 GCA_027592645.1 Chloroflexota bacterium
GCACCGCTGCTCAGGGACGAAACACTAACTCTCCAGGTGGTATGAATACCGGGGGCAGGTCACTCCCGTAGCGCTGACCGCGTCACGGCTCAGCGTTCGACATCGACTGTAACGGCTTCTTGTGAGGGGCCGCGACAGCGCATCTGGGGTCGCTCGGCCGGTAGGTAACACGTCGCCCCGCGCGCGCGACGTATCATCGAGGGCGCACGAACCGGGAGGTCGCGATGGCTGACGGCGTTCGAGCGGCGGAGGGCGAGCAGGCCGAGGTGGTGCCGCCTGCGCGGCGCTACCCCGCTTCGTCCGACTTCCCGACGGGCCCCGCGATCGGCGAGGCGTTCCCGGACGTCGTGTTGCGAGACCAGCACGGCGAGACGGTGGACATCCACGCCGCGCGCGACGGCCGCGCCGCGTTCGTGCTGTTCCATCGCTCCGCGCGGTGGTGAGCGTTCTGCCGCACGCAGCTCGTGCAGCTGCAACAGGTCATCGATGAGTTCGACCGCGCGGGCGTCGCGCTGTTCGCGATCTCGTACGACTCGGTGCCCACGCTCGCGGAGTTCGCCGGCACGCGCGGCATCACCTATCCGCTGCTCTCCGATCACAATTCCGAGGTCATCCGACGCTTCGGCATCCTGAACTCACTGATCGAACCGCACGAAGAGATCCACGGCATCCCGTTCCCGGGTTGCTACGTGGTGGACGCGAACGGACGGGTCACGGCGAAGTTCTTCTACCAGGTCTACCGCGACCGGCCCGCGCCGCTGGCGGTGCTGCGCGATCACCTCGGCGCCGACGTCGACCTCTCGGGCGCGCCGCGCGGCGAGGCGTCCGAGGGCGGCGTGCACGTCTCGGCGGTGCTCGCGGATCGCACGCTCGTCCCGTTCCAGCACACCCCGCTCTACCTGCGCATCACCGACACGTCCGGTGCGGCGATTGGGGGCGCGGCGGTCGAGGGCGCACGGATCGCCTCGGTGGAGGTGACGGGCGAGGGCGTGGAGGTGGGGGCGCTGTACCCCGTGGTCGCTCCCGACGGTGCGGCGGAGACGGCGGTGCCGATCCGGTTCGTGAGCCTGGAGACGGCGCGCGCGACGCTCGACGTGACCGTGCTGGTCGAGGTCCCCGACGCACCCGAGGCGACCACGCTCCGCCTGTCCCTCGATGTCCCCGTGACGCCGCTGATGCGCCGCGACGCGGACTAACCCGCCGTCGACTCCCTGGCGGGTGGCGACCATCCGCATCGTGATGCGTTCCGGTATGCTGGTGCCTCGGATGGTGGGGCCCCGGAGGGACCGATGAGCCGAGCGATTCCCACGACGACCGACCTGAGCCGCGCCGTCCCACGCGCCGGCTGGACGCCGATGTCCATGCTGCGTCGGGGGCACCGAGCGGCCTCACGGCTGTTCAACCGCCTCAACGGCCTCGCCCCCGCCGAGATCTACGCGGAGGACGTCGACGAACTCCTCCGCCCCACCTTCACCTGAGACGACGAGTTTCTGGCCGTGAGCCGGATCTACGAACATGCAAACATCGGCGGCGGGGTGAAGTGGGACCGGCTGTAGGGCTTCGGTTGCGGTAACCGAGACGAATAGAGATTGGCCGCCCGGTGGGCGGCCTTCTTGCATGCCGAGAAGGCGCTGGGCCTAGTCGCCCTCGAGTAGCCCCCTACCCCCTCCCTCGATCCTGACTAGAATGCGTGCGCCGGGCGACTCGCGGGCACGACGGTGGTCGTGATGGCCGCCATAACAGCGTCACCAGGTGGTTCGGGGGACTCATGGATGGGCCGTTGGTGGGGACGCGGGTCGTGGACCTCTCCCAGTACGTCGCGGGGCCGTATGCCGGTCGCGTGATGGCTGGCTTCGGGGCGGACGTGATCAAGGTGGAGCCGCCCGATGGCGACCCGGTGCGCCACTGGGGCCCGTTCGCGGGCGGCGACCCGAACCCGGACACCGGCGCGCTGCACCTCTACCTGAACCAGGGCAAGCGCTCCGTCACGCTCGACCTCGACACCGCCGACGGGCGCGCCGTGCTGCGCGAACTGATCGCCTCGGCGGACGTGCTGATCGAGTCGTTCCGACCGGGCGCGCTGGCCGACATCGGCTTCGGGTACGAGCAGTTGCGCGAGGAGTTCCCGTCGCTCGTCTACCTCTCGGTGACGCCGTTCGGGCAGACGGGGCCGTACGCGCAGCACCACGCGTGGGAGATCACCACGTACGCACTGGCCGGGATGATGTCGATCACCGGCGAGCCGGACCGCGAGCCGCTGAAGAACGGCGGCTACATCGGCCAGTACGGCGCGGGGCAGAACGCGTACATCGCGACGCTCGCCGCGCTGTGGGAGCGCGGCGTCTCCGACCTGGGCCAGCACATCGATGTCTCCGTGTTCGAGCACGTCACCTCGCTGCTGGAGATGACGGACATGTACTACATCTACGGTGGCGCGGTGTACCCACGCGCCGGCAACGGGGCGCGCGCGGCGTGGGGCATCTACCCCTGCGCGGACGGCTTCGTGGGCGTGGTCTCCGGCCCGCTGCGCCGCTGGGCGAACGTGGCGACGCTGATGGAGGAGCCGGTGCTGGCGACCGAGCGCTACCAGCGCTCTGGCGCGCAGGCGGAACTGCGCGACGAGATCGATGCCCTGATGCTGCCGTGGCTGATCACCCACAACAAGGAGGAGATCTACCAGAAGGCGCAGGCGCTGGGCCTGCCCTTCGGCTACGTCTCCACCCCGGCGGACTTCTTCAAGAATGAGCAGTTGCAGTACCGCGGCTTCTTCCACGAGGTGGATCACCCGGTGGCCGGCACGATGAAGTACCCCTCGGTCGCGGCGCACTTCTCCGACGGGCTGTGGGAGTCGAAGCGCGCGCCGCTGCTGGGCGAACACACCGCCGAGGTCGTCGCATCGCTCGGCCACGACCGTGCCTCGATGGAGCGGCTGGCCGCGGCAGGCGCCTTCGGTGGCGCGCCCAACGACCGCCGTCCGACGAAGGGAGCCGCGCGATGACCTCCACGAACGGTGCGAACAATGGTGGGACACGCGACGCGGTGGTGCCGTCGAACATCACGATGGCGAACGGCCGCACGCTGCCACTGCGCGAGGGCCAGCAGGGCCCGCTGACGGGCCTGATCGTCCTCGACTGCTCGATGGTGTGGGCCGGCCCCTACTGCACGAAGCTGCTCGGCGACCTGGGCGCGACGATCATCAAGATCGAGGCGAACCGGCAGGTGGACTCGATCCGCGGCGTGGTGATCCCGCCGGCGTCCGCGGGTCCGCTCTACTTCGACAACGACATCGGCGAGGACCCGTGGAACCGCAACGGGTACTACAACAAGTACAACCGCAACAAGCTCGGCATGTGCATGAACATCCTCATGGACGAGGGCCGCGCGGTGTTCATGGAACTGGCCGCGCTGTCTGACGTGGTCGTCGAGAACTTCGGCGGCGGCGTCTTCGAGCGGATGGGGTATGGCTACGACGTGCTGCGGAGCGTGAACGAGGACGTCGTCTTCGTCTCCATGCCGCCGTCCGGCAACGGCGGGCCGGAGGCGAAGTACGTCGGCTACGGCGTGGCGATCGAGCAACTCGGCGGCATCGTGGCGCGCACGGGCTACCTCGGCGACGACTCACCGATGAAGACCGGCATCAACTATGGCGACCCGATCGCCGGGATGCACACGGCGTCGTACATCATGACCGCGCTGATGCACCGCCGGAAGACCGGCCGCGGCCAGTACATCGACCTCTCACAGCGCGAGGCGACGATCAACTGGGTCGGTGAGTCCGTGCTGGAGTGGCAGATGACCGGCGAGGATCCGAAGTGGATCGGGAACCGCGACCGTTACATGGCGCCCTCCGGCGTCTACCGCTGCACCGGCGAGGACAGGTGGTTGGCGCTCGCCATCGGCTCCGACGCCGAGTGGAGCAGCCTGTGCATGGCGATCCAGGAGCCAGAACTCGTCACGAAGTTCCCGACGTTCGACGCGCGCGCGCGGCACCACGATGAGATCGACGCGGTGATCGGCGCGTGGACGGCCACGCGCGACGCGGACGAGGCGATGGGCCTGCTACAGCAATTCGGCGTCGCGGCCGGTGTCTGCTCGGACAGCAAGCGCGTGGTGGAGGACCCCCACCTGCACGCGCGCGGCTTCTGGCCGGCGGTGGATCACGCCTCGGTCGGCCCGCACATCCTCGCCGGCCCGGCGTGGACGTACGACCGCACGCCGAGCGCCGTGTACGCCGCCGCCCCTCAACTCGGCCAACACACCGAGTGGGTGCTGCGCGAGGTGCTCGGCAAGTCCGAGACGGAGATCGCCGCCCTCACCGCGGCCGGCGTCCTGGAGAACACCCCCGAGGAAGTGCTGAAGCAGCGGGCGGGGGGGTAGGACGGGAGGGCGATTCGCTAGGAATCGCCCTCTACCATCGACGCCTCCAGCGCGCTCCGCACATCCGCCGGCAGTTCCGATGGCCGTCCGTCCGCATCCAGCCACACCTGCGCGGATGAGCCGGTGGCTGCCTCCACGCCGTCGTCGAGGCGGGTGATGCGGTAGCCGAGGCCAAACGACCGGCGTCCGACGGTGCTCGTCCACGCGCCGACGAGGACGCGCTCTCGATGCCGGAGCGGCGCGAGGAAGCGGCAGGTCGTCTCGGCGATCGTGAAGGCTCGGTCGGCGACGCCGGGCGGCCTCGGGCGAACGATCACACCGAGGCGTGACAGGTGCTCCAGCCGGGCTTGCTCGAAGAACTGAAAGAACCGCGAGTTGTTCACGATCCCGTCACCATCGATATCGGTGGAGCGGATCCAGATCTCGATGCTCGTCTCGCGGTCGTCCATCGTGCTGCCCCTACCGTGCCCCTACCGCCTTCGCGGCGGCGGCGCCGGCGGTGCGGCCGAAGACGGCGCCGGCCATGAGGCCAGTGCCGCCGGGATAGTTGTGCCAGAACAGGCCGCCGACGATCTCGCCGCAGGCGTACAGGCCGGGCATCGGCGTGTCGGTGGTGTCGAGCACCTGGGCGGAGTTCGCGAGAATGCGGACGCCGCCGAAGGTGAACGTGATGCCGCAGGTGACGGCGAAGCCAATGTACGGCGGCTGGCTGAGCGGCAGCGCCCAGTTCGACTTCGGCGGGTCGATGCCGCGCGTGCTGACGCCGTCCAGTTTCGACGGGTCGTAGTCGCCCTCGCCGCAGGCGTTGTTGTACGCCTCGATCGTGCGGACGAAGCCACCGATGTCGATGCCGAGCTGGTCGGCGAGGTCGGGGAGGGTCATCGCCTCGGCCTTCGTCGCCTCCTTGATGCGGTACTCGTCGCGCAGGCGGTGGACGGTCTGCTGGTCGAAGATCTGGAAGGCGATGGCGTAGGGCTGCTTCAAGATTTCGCGTCCGTACTTCGCGTACGTGTAGTTGCGGAGGTCCGCGCCCTCATCGACGAAGCGCTCGCCCTTCGCGTTGACGATGACGCCGAGCGGGTACGAGTGCTTCTGGTACAGGTCGCCGATGCGGCGGTTGCCGGTAGGCGGTGCCATCATGTCCCACGCGACGGCGTGCGCGCCCGACCAGTGGCCGTACGACTGCGCGCCGACCTCGAGCGCCGCACGGAGCATCTCGCCCGTGTTGTGGCGGGTGCCGCGCACCTTCGCGACCTCCCACCCCGCGCCAAGGTAGCGCGTGCGCATCTCCGGGTTCGCCTCGAACCCACCGCAGCCGAGGACCACCGCGCCCGCGCCGAGGTCGTGGAAGCCGGTGGAGTCGAAGATGCGGACGCCGACGATGCGGCCGGTCTCGTCCTGCAGCAGGTCGCGGCCGCCCGCGCCGTAGCGGACATCGATGCCGTGCTTCGGGAGTTGCGCGAAGAGGCTCTCGGAGATGCCTTCGCCGCCGCCGACGCCCTCGGTGATCATGCCGCCCCAGAAGCGCAGTTTGCCATCCACCTCGTAGGCCTGGCGGCCGTACATCAGCACCCAGCGCTGGCCGGCGACGCGGCTCATCCACTGCACCGTGGGGTACGAGTGCTCGATCAGGTAGTCGACCATCGTCTCGTCGGCGCGGCCTTCGGTGACGCGGACGAGGTCGTCCTTGAACTTGGAGGCCGGGTATGAGCCGACATCGATGCGATCGACCTCCTCATCGGAGAGGTCGGGGATCAGGGCGCGGATGTCGTCCAGGCCGTTGTACGGGAAGCGGTAGCCGCCGCCGGTGAAGAACGTGTTGCCGCCGCGTTCGCCCTCCTCCGCCTTCTCGAGCACGAGCACGGATGCGCCCGCCTCGCGCGCGGCGATGGCGGCGCAGAGCGCGGCGTTGCCGGCGCCGACGACGATGACGTCCGCGACGCGCTCCGGCAGGTTCGAGGAGTGGACGAGTGCCATGAACAGACTTCCCTTCAACCGACAGTTCCGCTGGGGAGCGTAGCCGACACCCGCCGTTGCCGGCGGATGCGGCGGCGGACGTGGTGTCGGATGTAACAGCGACCGCGGGCTACTCGGCCTGCTCGCCTCGCCGTTCCTTCGCGCGCTGGAAGTTCTCCATCGCGCGCTGCACCATCGGCCGGCGACGCTGGCCGGAGTCCATCGGCTTGTCGAGCGCAAAGTCCGGGTCCGACTCCCCGACCGAGGAGAGCAGGTGGTGCGCGTAGGAGGCGTGGATGTGCGGGACGAAGCCCTGCATGTCCTGCGCCTGATTGATCGCGAGTTTGATCATCCGCAACTGGAACGGGTCGTTCTCGGAGACACGGGTCGCGTACTCCATTACCTCGGCATCGAGGTCGGCGAGCGGGTAGACGCGGTTCACGAAGCCGAGGTCGTGCGCCTCCTCCGCGCCTACGAAGCGGCTCTCGAAGAGGATCTCCTTCGCCTTGCGGTGGTGCATGTCCCACGGGACGGAGAAGTACTGGAAGTTGGCCGGCAGGAACATCGCGTTGTCGGCGGCGAAGATCACGTCGCAGGAGGAGGCGAAGGCCCAGCCCGCGAAGATGCAGTAGCCGTGGACGGCGGCGATGGTGGGCTTCGGGATGTTCCGCCAGCGGAGGTTGACCTCCACGTTCATGTCCCACGAGCGGCGGTAGCGGCCGCGCATGCCCTCTTCGCTGGGGCGGGCGACGCGGTCCGCCTTCTCCTCCGCGGTACCGAGGTCGTGGCCGCCGGAGAAGTGGTCGCCGGCCCCCATCAGGACGATGACGCCGACATCGTTGTCCTCGCCGGCCTCGATGAAGGCGGCGTCGACCTCTTCCGTGACGCGGCGGGAGAGCGGGTTCCGCTGGTTCGGGCGGTTGAGGATGATGCGTCGGACGCGCCCCACCTGCTCCGTGCGGATGAACTCGTAGTCGGTCATAGCGTCGCCTCTCGCGTTCTGATCGTTCTCTGCGGCGTGCTGGCCCAGTCCAGCGGGGCTAATCCGGCGGGCCCATGCCGGAGACGCCGGAACGTTCCAGTTCGTCCACCTCGGCATCGGTCATGCCGAGCAGTTCCGCCAACACCTGGCGGGTATGCTCGCCCTGCATGGGCGCGGCACGAACGTCCGTCGCGGGGGTGCGACTGAAGTGGAGCGGGATGGTGGCCTGCGCCCACGTGCCGGCTTCCGGGTGCTTCACCTCGCGCACTACGCCCCGGGCTCGCAGGTGCGGGTCGTCCGCAACCTCCAGCCCATCGAGTACCGGCGCGGCGTAGATGCCGGCGGCCGAGAGGCGCGCGGAGAGCGCGTCGCGGTCCTCGGTGGCCGTCCACGCGGCGATCTCCGCGTCCAGCGCGTCCTCGTTCGCCTTGCGGTCGGCGTTGGTGACGAAGCGGTTGTCCTCCGCCCAGCCTCGGCCGGCGATGGAGCAGAGGGCGGCCCACTGCGCATCCGTCTCCGTGGCGAGCGCGATCCAGCGCTCCGTGCCCGTGGCGGCATAGATGCCGTGCGGCGCGTAGGTGCTGTGGCGGTTACCGAGGCGTGCACGCTGGCGGCCGGTGAGCACGTACTCCAGTGCGGAGTCACCAATCATCGCGAGGTTCGCGTCCTGCATCGACAGATCGATGTACTGGCCCTCGCCGGTCAGGTCACGATGGCGGAGCGCGGCGATGATCGCGCCGAAGGCGTTGAACGCCGCCACCGCGTCCGGGTACATCTGCCCGGAGTTCATCGGCGGGCCGTCCTGGTACCCGAGGAGCGCCGACTGACCGGACGTGGGCTCAATGGTGCCGCCGATGCCGGGGATGTTGGCCCACGAACCGATGTGGCCGTAGGCGGAGAGGCTGGCGAGGATGATGTCCGGCTTGATCGCCTTCAACGCCTCGTACTCCAGCCCGAAGTTGCCCATGACGCGCGGCGAGAAGTTCTCCGCGATGAAGTCCGAGTACGGGACCAGCCGCCGGTAGATCTCGATGCCCTCGGGCGTGCCGAGGTCGAGCGTGATGCAGCGCTTGTTCAGGTTCACCGAGTTGTAGAGCGGGTTCACGTTCCACGGGTGGACGGCGGTCTCCACGTCCTTGATGCGCCCACCGATCGGGGCCGCGTAGTCGCCACGCCAGGAGTCCGGGCGCTTGCGCACCTCCACCTGGATGACGTCCGCACCGAGCATCCCCAGCAGCGCCGTGCAGTAGGAGCCGGCCCAGGCCTGTGTCAGGACAATGCCGCGCGTCCCCGCGAGCGGCCCGGTGAGGGTGATCCCCGCGGCCTCATTGCGGATCGTGCTCGCGTCGGTCATGACGCACCTCCCACGGTGTCGAGTACCTCGGCGGTGTGTTCACCCGGCCGCGGCGGACGGCGATCGAGGCTGGCCGGGGTGCCGTTCATGCGGAGCGCCGGGCCGGGGTACTCCGGGCCGTCCGGCTGATCGGCGGGCTTCCGCCAGAAGTCACGCTCGCGCAGATGCTCCACGCCGCGCAGTTCCTCCATCGTGAGGACGGGGCCGGCGACGACCCGCCGGACGGCGAGTTCATCGAACAGGTCCATCTTGGTCCACTGGCTCATCGCCTCCGTGACGCGGCCCACGTACTCGTCCTTGTGCGCCTGCCGGTAAAAGGAGGCGCCCCAGCGCGGATCCTCGGCGAGGTCGGGGAGACCGAGCAGGTTCATGGCGTCGCGCCAGAAGTGCGCGCGGCTGATGGTGAGCGCGAAGTAGCCGTCCTGCACCGGCACCGGGCCCGCGAGGTGGTCGGTGGGGTCACGGCGGCCCTGCGCCTTGCCCGCGTACACCGAGCGCAACAGCGCGGGCGCGAAGGCGGCGGCCATCACCTCGACCTCGGAGACATCGACCTCCTGGCCTTCGCCGGGGTGGCCATCGCGCCAGCGGAGCGCGGCGACGGCACCGGCATAGGCGACCGTGCCGGCGCACATCGAGGGCTGCCAGCCGCTGGGCTTCAGCGGCTCACGTTCCTGCGATCCGTTGATCGAGGCCCAGCCGGAGCGAGCGGCATCGGTCAGGTCGTTACCGGGCACCTCGGCGAGGTCGCCGGTCATGCCGTGCGGCGTGACGTGCACCATCACCAGCGTGGGCGTGGCGAGCGTGGCGTAATCCAGTCCCCACGCGGCGAGCCGGCTCGGTGCGTGGCTGGAAACGACGATGTCCGCCCGACGGCAGAGCGCGGCGGCGGTGGCGCGCGCGTTCGCATCGTCCAGGTCGAGCGTGACGGAGCGCTTGTTGGCGAGCAGGTAGGCGGCGGGGATGCTGTCGCCGGCGTCGGTGAACGGGCCGATCGCGCGCAACGGGTGGCCGCCCAAGGGCTCCACCACCACGACATCTGCGCCGTAGTCGGCGAGCAGGCGCGAGCACCACGCCGCGCCCGTCGATGCCGAGAGATCGACGACCCGCACGCCTTCAAGCACTCGTGCCACGGCTAGGCTCCCGACTCGCCGCGCTTCGCGACGCCGAAGATGGTCGTGTGGCGCTGGCGGATGACCTCGCGCCCTTCGGCATCGTAGGAACAGCAGTCGAAGACGCCGTAGTGGTGGCCCTTGCGCTCGTACGCCTCCAGGAAGCGCGCGGTGGTGGTGAGCGGGCCGGCGACCGCCGGGCCGAGGAATTGAATGTGGCTGCGGGCGTGGATCGCCGGGCCGTAGTCGTAGGAGTGGTGCAGCATCCGGATCGGGCGGGCGGCGACCCAGCCGGGGTGAATCCTCGGTGCGTCACCGGTGAACAACGGGTCTTCGGTGCGCTGCTTCTCGCGGGCGAACGTGCGCATGTCGTCCGGCGTCGGGCCGCTGCCGAGCGCGCGCAACTCGCCGCCGACCGGGGCGATGTCGATCGTCAACGTCGGGTGCTCCGGCAGGTTCGGCTCGGCGGCGCGGTGAGGCGTCGTCACGAGCATGTCGAGCCACGGCGCGTCGCCGAGGCCGACCGTGCCGCTGATGCGGTCGTGTCCGTCCGGGCCGGTGACGTGCAGCGTCCACGCGCCGTCCTCCGGCACCACGGTGATCGTGAGATCCTCGCCGGGGTACGTGGGACGGCGGAAGGCGATCTCTGCCCAGCCGCGATCCAGCCAGCCGGCACCGAGCGCCTCGATGATCGCGGGTGAGGCCCAGCCCCACACGGTGGCGCCGCCCACGAGCGCGGCCTGGTAGCCGTACTCCCTCGCGCCCTCCGTCGAGTGGATCTCGTTCGGGATGTTGCGATCGTCCGGGCCATCGAGGAATGCCGTGACGCGATGCTCCGCGCTGCGGGGTGTGGTGGTCATGTGGGTGTCCCTTCTCCGAGCCAGTCTCGGGCGACCTCGTCAGTATGCTCGCCGGGCGAGGCCGGCGCGGGGCGATCGGCGGCGGGCGGGCCGCCCTCCAGGCGGAACGGGCGGCCGGGGACAGGCACCGCGCTGCCACGGGGGCCGGGCACAGTGCGCATCAACTGCCGCGCCTGTACCTGCGGGCAGACGAACAGGTCGTCCACCGACTGCACGAGCGCGAACGTCAGGTGGAGCCGTTCGGCCTCCTCGAACCACTCCT
>JAQCKI010000075.1 GCA_027592645.1 Chloroflexota bacterium
GGCGCGGGAGCGGCCGCGGTGGCCGTGCTCGCGCTCGCCCTGCCGATGGAGGGCGCGGCGCTCGTAGCGCTGGCACTGGCACTGCCCGTCGCGGCGATCAGCGGCGACCTGCTGGAGTCCGCGCTGAAGCGCCGGATGGACGTGAAGGACATGTCCGGCTTGCTTCCCGGCCACGGCGGGCTGCTGGACCGGCTGGACTCCGTGCTCATCGTGGGTGCCTGCCTATACTGGATCCTGAGATGGCAATGACCCCGATCCGCGTCGCAATCCTCGGCTCAACGGGGTCGGTGGGCGAGCAGGCGCTGGACGTGGTCCGCGGCCTGCCCGACCGCTTCCAGGTGGTCGCGCTCGCCGCCGGCGGCAACGCCGCGCGCCTCCACGAGCAGGCCACCGAGTTCCACCCGCGCGCCCTCTACGCCCGCCCCGGCAGCGATGCCGACGCGTTGCGCTCGGCCGGCCTCGGCGAGTGGCAGACGCTCGAGGAGATCGCCGTCCGCGACGACGTGGACGTGCTGCTGGTGGCCACGAGCGGGCTCGCGAGTCTGCGCCCCACGATTGCCGCGCTGCGCGCCGGCAAAAAGGTGGCGATCGCGAACAAGGAGACGCTGGTCGTCGGTGGCCACGCCGTGCGCGAGGCGCTGGAGGCGGGACGCGCGGCCGGCGCGGAGATCCGACCCGTGGACTCCGAGCACTCCGCGATCTGGCAGTGCCTCTGGGGCGAGGCGCCGGAGAACATCGACCGGCTCGTGCTCACCGCCTCCGGTGGCGCGTTCCGCGACTACGACCTCGCGGCGCTGGAGGCGGTAACGCCGGAGCAGGCGCTGGCTCACCCGACCTGGAAGATGGGCCCGAAGATCACGATCGATAGCGCCACCCTGTTCAACAAGGGGCTGGAGGCGATCGAGGCGCGCTGGCTGTTCGACATCCCGCTGGAGCGGGTGGACATCCTGCAGCACCGCGAGAGCGTGATCCACTCGCTGGTGCGGTTCCGCGATGGGTCGTTCAAGGCACAACTCGGCGAGCCGGACATGCGCCTCCCGGTGCAGGTGGCGTTGACCTACCCGGACCGTGCCGCCGCCGAGCCGGCCCCGCCACTGGACCTGGCCACCCGCGGCGCGCTCCACTTCGGCACCGTCGATGCGGAGCGCTTCCCCGCGCTCGGCATCGCGCTTGAGGCAGGGCGGCGCGACGATACGAGTGCCGCGGCCGTTGCCGGCGCGGACGAGGCGGCCGTGGAGCACTTCCTCGCCGGTCGCATTCCCTTCACCAGCATCGCGCGGCTGCTCGACCGCGCACTTCAGGCGCACGCTCCCACCGCGCGTCCCGACCTCGACACGTTGCTGGCGGCCGAAGCCTGGGGCCGTCACTTCGTGAACGAAGCCGTAGCAGCGAGGGTGTGATGGACGACCGTTGGTCTGACGACAACTCACAGAGCGCGGGCGACCCGAAGCCGCCCGCCGGCCCTTCCACGGCGAACCGGATCACCGTCGTGCTGGTGCTCGCCGGCATGGTGGTCGCGTTCTTCATGGCTCGCGATGCCGTGACCAGCGCCCTGCTGTTCCTGGTGATCCTGCTGGGCCTGGTGATGGTGCACGAACTCGGCCACTTCGTGACCGCCAAGTTCTTTGGCATCCGCGTCCACGAGTTCGCCTTCGGCTTCCCACCCCGCATCTGGGGGAAGCGCTACGGCGAGACCGAATACACGATCAACTGGCTGCCGCTGGGCGGCTTCGTGCGGCTGGAGGGCGAAGAGAACCCCACCGGCCCGCGCTCGCTGGCGTCGCGCCCCGCCTGGCAGCGGCTGATCGTGCTGGGCGCGGGCGCGGTGATCAACCTCATCCTGCCGATTTTCCTGTTCGCCGCTGCGCTCACCATCCCGCACCAGGAGGTGGAGGGCCGCGCGGTGATCGCAGAGGCGATCGCAGGTGCCCCGGCCGCCGAGGCCGGCCTGATGGCGGGCGACGTGATCATCTCGATCGCCGGTCGCGATGCGAAGAACATGCCGGAGGCGAGCCGGCTGGTGCGGATCTACCGCGGCGGCGACGTACCGATCACGGTGCGCCGTGCGGGCGAACTCATGTCCTTCACCGTGGAGTCGCGGTGGGCGCCACCGGAAGGCCAGGGGCCGACCGGCATCACGATTGCGCCTGAGGTCGTTGCCCCGGACGGGCGCGCCTTCACCACCACCGTCTCCGTGCCGCCGTGGGAATCGATCCCGCAGGCCACGAGGATGACGTGGGACACGTTGATCCTCGCGCGGAACGAGATCATCTCGTGGGTGCGAGGCGCGGCGACGCCCGCCTTCCAGGGGCCGGTCGGCATCGCACAGGTCACGGGCGAGGTCGCGCGCTCCTCGGAGACCGCGGGTGGCGCGGTCTCGCCGCTGCTGGAACTGGCCGCGCTGCTCTCGATCAACCTCGGCATCCTGAACCTGCTGCCCTTGCCCATGCTGGACGGTGGGCGCATGTTCTTCGTGGTGATCGAGGTGCTGCGCGGCGGCCGTCGCGTCCGCCCGGAGCGTGAGGCGATCGTCCACCTCGTGGGCTTCGTGATGTTCATCGGGCTGGCGCTGGTGATCACATTCTTCGATATCGCCCGTATCGCCAGCGGCGAGTCCGTGTTCCGTTAAGGCGCACCGCCCGGGCGCGTGCCAGCATGGGCGCGCCGGCCGATGCGATATCGTGATCCCTCAGGCATGACGGGGCGTGCGGCCCCGGAAGCAAGGCAAGGCGACCATGGCCACGATCCGACGCAAGCCCACCCGAGCCGTCCGAGTCGGCTCCGCCCAGATCGGCGGAGGCGCACCCATCGCCGTGCAATCGATGGCCGCCACCAAGACCCAGGACATCGAGGCGACCGCGCGGCAGGTGAGCATCATCCACGCCGCGGGTGCCGATGTGATTCGCATCGCGTGTGACTCGAAGAAGGACGTGGAGGCGCTGGCGGAGATCCGCGCGCGGCTCAAGGACAGCATGGCGCCGAACCTCTCCGTGGACCTCCAGGAGAACTACCGGCTCTCCGAGATCGTCGCGCCGCACGTGGACAAGATCCGCTACAACCCCGGCCACCTCTGGCACCACGAGCGAGAGAAGTCGATCCGCGACAAAGTCGCGTACATCGCGGAGATCGCGGTGAAGCACGACATCGCCCTGCGAGTGGGCGTGAACTGCGGCTCGGTGGACCCGGAGAAGACCGCAAAGTTCGGCGCGGACGACGTGGGCGCGATGGTGGAGAGCGCGCTGGAGCACTCCCAGATGCTGGATGACCTGGGCTTCACCCGCTACGTCGTCTCGCTCAAGGACTCGGACTGGCGCAAGGTGGTGGAGGGCAACCGCCGCTTCTCCGCCCAGCGCCCGGACGTGCCGCTGCACCTGGGCGTCACCGAGGCAGGCATGCCACCGGACGGCATCATCAAGACTCGCATCGCCTTCGAGCAACTGCTCTCGGAGGGCATCGGCGACACGATCCGCGTCTCGCTCACGCTGCCGTTCGAGGACAAGGGCCAGGAGGTCACCGTCGGCAGCGAGATCGTCGCGGACATCCAGGCGGGCCGCTTCCGCTCCGTCCCCGCGAACTTTGGCGAAGGCCTGAACATCATCTCCTGCCCCTCCTGCTCCCGCGTGGAGAACGAGGCATTCATCGAACTCGCCCAGGACATGAAGCAGATGACGTCCTACGCGAAGGACTACCAGGTCACCATCGCGGTGATGGGTTGCCGCGTGAACGGCCCCGGCGAGACGGACGACGCCGACATTGGCCTCTGGTGTGGCCCGCTGGGCGTGAACCTGAAGCACGGCGAAGAGGTCGTGGGCCACTTCCCGTACGACCAAGTGCTGAATCAGGCGAAGGTGCTGCTCGACCGCGTGATCGCGGAGCGAGGGCTGGCGAAGGCCGGCTCCTAGGCACATGCCTCCCACCAACCCCGCCACCCGCACGCCACCCGGCGCGGCGCTATCCACGATGTGGGCGATGCAACCGCGCTTCGAGCGCGATCTGCACGCGTTCATGGAGCGCGCTGCGGCCCTCGGTTACAGCGGGGTGGAGATCAACCACTCGATGGACGCGGCGCAGGCCGGCGCGATCCTCGGCTACCGCGGGCTGCCGACGACCAGCGTCCACGCCCCGGCGCCGCTCGAGCGGCACCCCTCGAAGGGCTGGAACCGCGAACTGAACCTCGCCTCCACCGACGAGGCGGAGCGCGCGCTGTCTGTGGAGTACCACCTGCGCTCGATCGCGCTCGCAGCGCAGGCTGGTGCCTCGGTCGTCGCGGTCCACCTCGGCGGCGTCGGCGCGCGGCTGCTCGATGGCGAGCGGCGGCTGCGCTCGATGTACGAGCGGCGCGATGTGATGCGCGACGAGTGGGAGCGCACCATCGACGCCACGGTGCGCGAGCGGGCCGAGAAGGCGGCGCCGTGGCTCGCCTCGGCCGCGCGCAGCCTCGCCGAGATCGCCGAGGCCGCTTCGAGGGCCGGCGTCACGCTCGCGATCGAGACGCGGCTCCACTACCACGAGATCCCGTTGCCGCAGGAACTCGCGACGCTGCTCGCGCCGTACCCGGTGACGGTGGCCGGCTACCTCCACGATGTCGGCCACGCCGAGGTCCATCACCGGCTGGGGGTCACCGACCGCGGCGCGTGGTGGGATCTGCTCGGCGACCGCCTGGTGCTGCTGCACCTGCACGACGTCCGTGGCCTGACCGACCATCGCGCGCCCGGCAACGGCGACGTGGACTTCGCGTGGCTCGCCGAACGCATCCGCGGCGCGAATCCGTCCGCCCTCCGCACGTTCGAGATCGACCAGCACGAGTCCGACGAGGACGTCGCCAGCGGCCTCCGCCTGCTGGTCGATGCCGGGATCGTCGTCGGGGAGTAGCTCTACCCGCGCGGTACCGACCGGCGCGACAGTACCGGCAGCGGCGTGGCGTCACGCTCCGCCTGCTGTGCGAGCGCACGCACCTCGGTCACCTGCGCCACGAACGCCTCGACGTCCACGCCGCCGTACGGCGACCCCATCAGGCCGATGCGCTCCAGCGCGCGGCCGAGCAGCGCGACGACACCGTGGGCGTTGCCGCGCATCCAGTGCGTGTAACCGGCCCCGAGTTGGGCGAGGCCCTTGAAGAACTCCTCTTCGTGGCTGTCCTTGCTCAGCGCCCAGCACGTCTCCCACGCCTCGTGCGCCCCGAAGTAGTTGCCCTCGTCGAACAACCGGATCGCCTCCAGGTGCGCCACGTCCATCGTCATCGCGTCGAAGTCGGGCAGTGCCAGGCGGCTCGGCGTGCCCATTGGGAGCGGCCGCCCGGCCTCGTCGCGCGGGCGACTGGAGGGCGGGATCGGCGGATTGGCACCAGGCGCAGCGGGGTCGTCGGAGCGATCGGTCACGACAGCCAGTTCTCCACGGCCAGACCTGGGACTCGCTGGAAGTGGCGCACATTGCCGGTCACGACGGTCAGCCCGTGTACCAGCGCGATCGAGGCGATTCGGCTGTCGGCATCGCCGATTGGCGTGCCCTGTCGTTCAAGTTCGGCGCGAACGTCGCCGTACGCCCGCGCCGCGAGGTCGTCGAACGGCAGCACGGCGAGGTTCGGGCGGAGCAGTTCCTCGATACGCACGATCAGCGGGTCACCGTCTGCCCTCCGACGCGCTCCGTAGTAGAGCTCGCCCAACGTGATGCTGGACGTGGCCTGATCGCGAGGTGGTGTCTGCGCAAAGCGGCGTACGAGCGCGGGATCGGGGCGCTGACGCAGCAGGTTGCTGAGCGTGTCGGTGTCGAAGAGGTAGGTCACGATGGGATCTCGACAGGACGCCCGGTATCCGCGTCCCGCGCCGCGCGGATGTCCGCGATGAAGGCAT
This sequence comes from Chloroflexota bacterium, assembly GCA_027592645.1. Lineage (GTDB taxonomy): Bacteria > Chloroflexota > Dehalococcoidia > UBA2979 > UBA2979 > W-Chloroflexi-9. The sequence goes on from JAQCKI010000075.1 coordinate 5,850, forward strand.
CGATCTCGGAGTCGGCGACGTCACCCCAGGCACCGAGGAGCGCAAGCGCCCCCAGTGGCTCATCGGCAGTCGATCCGGTGGCCTCAAGCCGCTGAAGGTCCTCCAGCGTCACCATCGCCGCGACCGGCTTGCCGTGCCGTTCGATGACGTACCGGGTGCGCCGGTGCAGCACCCCGTCCACCACGGCGGAGAATCGCGCCTTCGCCTCAGCGAGACTGATCGTCGTCTTCATCACGACCTCCAGGAACTGGTCATATTGTACGATCTGACCGAATCTCGACCGTATCTGCCTCGCTATCCCGCTCCCGCGGCCGAGCCTAAACTGGCCGGTATGCGAATGTCGGCCCTCTTCGGACACACCCTGCGCGAGTTCCCGACCGAGGCCGAAACCCCGGCTCATGGTCTGCTGCTACGCGGCGGATACATCGACCAGTTGATGTCTGGCGTCTACTCCTACCTGCCGCTGGGCAACCGCGCGCGCCTGAAGATTGAGCGCGTGATCCGGGAGGAGATGGACAACGCCGGCGCGCAGGAGGTGTTCCTGCCCGCCCTCCAACCAATCGAACTCTGGGAGCAGTCGGGCCGCGAGGCAGCCCTCGGCGACGTGCTCTTCCACCTGCGCGACCGTCGAGAGCGCGGCCTGGCGCTGGGCGCCACGCACGAGGAGGTGGTGACCCGCCTCTTCCAGGATCACGCACAGTCGTACCGCGACCTGCCCGCGACGCTCTACCAGATCCAGCGCAAGTTCCGTGACGAGGCCCGCCCACGCGGCGGCCTGGTGCGTGTGCGCGAGTTCACGATGAAGGACGCCTACTCCTTCGATGCCGACGACGCCGGCCTCGACCGTTCGTACGCATCGATGTTCCAGGCGTACCGACGCATCTTCGCGCGCTGCGGCGTGCCGACGGTGGCAGTCGAGGCGGACTCCGGCGCCATCGGTGGGAAGGGCTCTCAGGAGTTCATCTTCTTCACCGAGTACGGCGAGGACACGATCGTCTACTGCGACACCTGCGACTACGCGGCGAACACGGAGAAGGCGGAGTTCGTCCGGCCCGCCGCCGTCGCCGGCGAGCCGCTGCCCACCGAGGAAGTCGAGACGCCCGGTGTCACCACCATCGAGGCGCTGGCGACGTTCCTGGGCATCGAGGCGAAGCAGACGGCGAAGGCCGTGTTCCTGATGGCGACGCCCACGAAGGGCGGACGCGGCACGCCCGTCTTCGCGGTGGTGCGCGGCGACCTTGATGTGAACGAAGTGAAGTTGATGAACGCGCTCGGCGGCAACGTGGAGTTGCGGCCGATGCTCGATGCCGAGGTGGAGGAGTATGGCCTGGTGGCCGGCTACGCCTCGCCGATTGGTGCGCCCGAGCGTGTGCGCGTGATCGCGGACATCTCGCTGGCGGACTCGCCGAACCTGGTCGCGGGTGCCAACCGCGCCGGCTGGCACCTGCGCAACGTGAACTTCGGGCGCGACTGGCAGGCACCGACCGCGGACATTGCGAGCGGCAAGGCCGGGCACGGTTGCACGCGCTGTGGCGGCACGTTGCAGTCCTCGCGCGGGATCGAGATGGGCCACGTCTTCCGGCTGCAATACGTCTACACGAAGGCGTTCAACGTCAACGTGCTGGGCGCGGACGGCGGCCAGGTGATGCCCACCATGGGCTGCTACGGCATCGGCGTGGAGCGCGTGCTCTCCGCCGCCGTTGAGGCGAACCACGATGACGGCGGCATCTGCTGGCCGGCGAGCATCGCCCCGTACGATGTGCACATGGTCGGCATCGGCCTGGACCGCGACGAGGCCGCACGCGCCGATGCGGAGGCGCTCTACGGCGAACTCCGCGCCGCCGGCCTGGACGTCATCTTCGACGACCGCGACGAGCGTCCCGGCGTGAAGTTCAACGACGCCGACCTGATCGGCATGCCGTTGCGCCTCACCGTCTCCAGCCGCAACACCGCGGCCGGCGTGGTGGAGTTCAAGGTGCGCGCCACGGGCGAGGGCGAGAACCTGCCCCGCGCCGAGGTCGTCGAGAGCGTCGTCGCGGCGCGACGCGCGCTACTCGAAGCGCTCACCGTCGAGCAGGCGGAGCAGCGGGCGCGTACGCGCTAGCGACGGCCTGCGGCCACGCCCGGCGCGGTCGCCGGCCGATCCACTGGCTCGAGCGCCACGTGCTGTGCCTCGATCAGATCGACCTCGTACGGCTCGACGACTGCGCCCGAGGCGTCCTCGAAGGCGCGCACGACCGGGCGATCCCGCCGAAACGTGTGTCTCACCACGACCGCGCGAGCACCCTCGATCTCGCCGCCACGCAGCCGCACCTCCGCGCCCAGCGCCCACACCGGAAGCACCTCCAGCAGCCGTGCCACCACCTCCGCGTTCAGGCGGTGCCCGGCCTCGGCCGCAAGTACCTGGCGAGCGGCGGGTGCGCTCAAGGGGTGCTCGCCGGCCGTCCCGGCGGTCAGCCGCTCGTAGCGATCCGCCACCGCCACCAGTTCCGAGACGAGGGTGATCGTGGCGCGCCCGTCGCGGCTTTGAGCCGCACGCAGGATGCGGTTTCCGCCGGCAATGCCATTCGGATAGCCGCCGCCCGCTTGCTGCTCGTGATGCTCGATCGCTACGAGGGGTGCGACCGGAACGCGCTGCGCCACGGGGGCCAACAGCGCCTCGCCAAACATCGCGTGATCCTCGTAGCGTCGTTGCTCCGCAGGCGTACGCCTGACCTCCGGCGTGCGACGCACGTCTTCCGGCACCAGCAGCAGACCGGCATCGTGCAACAGCGCGGCGAGGATCGCCGTCGATACGTCCGCAGGCGAGAACCCCACAGCGACGCCCAGCCGCCCGGTAAGCAGCGCGACATGCGCCGAGTGCCCCACGATGTCATCGGCGGGGTGCCGGTCGGGCAACAGCCCGGCACTAGCGTCGACGTTCTTGGCAAGGTCGGCGAATGCCGGCAGCGCGCCGCGGACGTACTCCAGCGACTGGGACAGCGCCGCCAGTGGCCGGCGCTGCCGGATCTCCTCGACCGCTCGGGACGCCGGCTGACGGAGCAGCGGCTCGGTGGCCCGGCCGAGTGCACGAAGGCAGTCGGCCAGCGCGCCATACGCCTCGAACCATGCGTTCGTCGCCTGCGGGTCGGATACGGCCACGTCTGCACCGGCGGCGTCCTGCACCCAGCACGAGGCGACGCCATGCTCACGGAGGGCGCGAAGCGTGCGCGCATTCAGCGGGAGACCGGCGCGGGCCAGCACACCTCCCTCGGGAGAGGACAGGTCGCGTGCCAGGGTCGCTCCGGGGGGAGCCCCCCCGTCCAGGAAGATGCGACGCACGGTTCTCTGCCTTCCCGTGCCGGAACTGCCGGGTACGCGTCGCGCCCCGGTCTGCGGTAATCATCGGCAGGCACCGAGAACAGTTGAGGCCAGCGGGGGGCGGCTGGTAGGATGTGAGAGCAGCGCCTCACCAGAGACGTGGGCTTGGGCCCACGTTTTTTGTTGAGTCGGCCGTGCCAGCCGCGTCGGCGGGCACGCGCAGCCGGCAACGTCTTGGACGTGCCGGGTACGGATCAATGCATGAAGAACGAGTTCGTCATCGCCATCAGCCAGTTGTCGGCGGAGAAAAACCTCGACTCCGGCACGGTGTTCGCCGCAGTTGAAGCCGCCATGGCATCCGCACTCAAGAAGGACGACCTTCAGTATGCGGAAGTCAAGGTCGAGATTGACCGCGACTCGGGCGAGATCAAGTACTTCCGCCAGTACACCGTGACCCCGGACGACGACATCGAGGATGACGAAATCCAGGTGTCCCCGGAGCGCGCCGCGCAGATGGGGTTCCCCGGCAAGCACGCGGGCGACACCGTCCTCGAGGCCGTAGAGGCGTCCCCCCAGGCTGGCCGCATCGCCGCGCAGACCGCCAAGCAGGTGGTGCTGCAGCGGCTCCGCGAGGCCGAGCGCGAGTCCGTCTTTGAAGACTTCACCGGCAAGGAAGGCGAACTCGTCTCCGGCACCGTGTTGCGCGTGGAGGGCGGCCGCCGCCAGGTGATCCTGGACCTGGGCCGCACCGAGGCCGTGCTGCCGTCCGCGGAACAGGTCCGTGCCGAGCACTACCGCGTGGGCCAGCGCCTGCGCGTGTACGTGAAGGAGGTCTACAAGGCCTCCAAGGGGCCGCAGGTCGTGGTCTCCCGCTCGCACCCCAGCCTGCTCAAGCGCCTGTTCGAACTCGAGATCCCGGAGATCGCCCGCGGTGCCGTGGAGATCGTGGGCATCGCCCGCGACGCCGGCCACCGCGCGAAGATCGCCGTAATCTCCCGCCAGCACGGCATTGACCCGATTGGCGCGTGCGTGGGTGTGCGCGGTGCGCGCATCCAGAACATCGTCAACGAACTCGGTGGCGAGCGCATCGACATCATCCGCTGGGACCCGGTGGAGGAAGCGTACGTCGCCAACGCACTGAGCCCCGCGGAAGTCGTGTCCGTCCGGCTGGATCGGGAGACCAACACGGCCTTCCTGGCGGTGCCGGACAAGCAGTTGAGCCTGGCGATCGGCAAGGAAGGGCAAAACGCCCGCCTGGCCGCCCAGTTGACCGGCCGCCGCATCGACATCCGCGCGGAAAGCGCCGTCATCGCTGCCGGTGACGACCTCTACCCGCCGCCGGAGCCGAACATGGAGGCACTGCCGCTGGAGCGCGCCCCGTCCGCCACGGTGGCGACGGTGATGCCGCCGGCGGAGTCCATGGCACCCTCGCAGCAGGCCTACGCGCGTCCCGGTCTGCCGGGCGAGCGTGCCGCGGCCCCGCGCCCGGCGGTGGAAGCGGAGCCCGAAGTCCAGCTCACCCCCGAGCAGGAGGTGCTGGCGGCCTTCGTCGACGACGACGAGCCGGAAGCCGTGGCGCCGGTGGAAGAGGCCCCGGTTCGCCGCGAGCGCGAGGCGGTGGGTGGTCTCCGGTTCGCCGAGGAGATCGGCGAACTCCAGGTCGAAGAAGAAGACATGGACGCCCGCCGGGGCGCCGCCCCCAGGCGGGGTGCCCGTGGTCGCCCCGGCCCGGCCGCACGCGTGCGGC
>JAQCKI010000076.1 GCA_027592645.1 Chloroflexota bacterium
GGCGGAAGGCGCCGGCCCTCGGCGGCGCGGGGAGGCGGACGGGCGGAACACGGGCCTTCCGGGGCGCGGAAGGGCAGAACGCCGGCCTCAACCCCTGAGCACGCTCGTACACCGGAACCCTCCCCCCAGCCCCTCTCCCGCAGGGCGAGGGGAGTGGGAGTGGAGACGCGCGTAGCGCCTGCGGGAGGGCGGTGTATCCTCCGGCGAATGTCCACGACCACCTCAGCCCACACGTCCGAGCAGGCTCCGCCGCCGCTGTTCTCGCTGGCGTACGCCATGGCGGTGGTGGCGGTGCACTTCTACTTCGTGTCCTACACGATGTCGCTGGTGGAGATTCCTCGGGCGCTCGCGGGGCATCCGGCGTGGCTGGTGGGGCTGGTGGTCGGGTCGTTCGGGATCGCGGGGATGATCACGCGGCCGCTGGTGGGGATCCTGGTGGACGGGGGGAAGCGCCAGCGGTGGCTGCGCCTCGGCGCGATCGGGACGGTGCTGGCGTTCATCGGGTACGCGCTCGAATTCGGCCCGTGGACCACGATGATCTTCCGCGCGCTGCACGGCGTGGCGATGGGGGCGTTCACCACGGCGCTGCTGTCGATCGTCGGGAGCCGCCTGCCGCCGGCGCGGCGCGGGCTGGGCATCGGCCTCTACTACTCGTCGAGTTCCGTGTCCGGCCTGTACGGCGCGGCGATGGCCGTGTGGCTGTTCGAGGACTTCTCGCTCCAACTCGCGTTCCTGGTGTCGGCTGGTGCGGCGGTGCTGGCGATGATCTTCGGCGCGCTGACCGGGCCCGGCTCCGGTGAGGCGGCACCGCTGCCGCCGGGCCAGAAGCGCGTGCGCCCGCCGTTGTTCTCGCCGACGGGGCTGCTGCCGGCGGTGGTGTTCCTGGCGATGACGACGCCGTGGGGCGCGATCAATGCGTTCCTGCCGCTCTTCGCGGAGGAGCGTTCGCTGGGCAACCCCGGTCTGTTCTACACGGCGGTGGCGGTGGCCCAACTGACGGCGCGCGCGCTGGCGGGGGCGATCTCGGACCGGTTCGGTCGCGCCTCGGTGGTGGTGCCTTCGCTGGCGGCGGGCGTGGTGGGCTTGATGCTGCTCGCGACGGCGCAGAGCCCGGTGATGCTGATGGTGTCGGCACTGCTGGTGGGCCTGGGGCTGGCGGGGACGCAGACGGCGATTGTGGCGCTGATCGTGGACCGGACGCCGCCGGCGGCGCTGGGCTCGGGGATGGCGACGTTCACGATGGCGTGGGACGTGGGCCAGGTGATCGGCAGTATCGGCCTCGGCGTGGTGGCGGGCGTGACGTCGTATTCGTTCGTGTTCGGGCTGTGCGCGATTTCGCCGGCGATCGGGATGGCGGTGTTCCTGCTGCGGGTGTGGAAGGCGGCACCGCCCGCGCCACCGGGGGCGTCGACGCCGGTGGAGGCGCGGTAGGGGGTCGTCGCGGCGGGCGTCCCAGAGGAGAAACTTGCAAATCGTGTCTAGAACATCTGTGCTTTATAGCGCCACGCTGTTATATTTCGCTCATGCCCGTCACTTGCTACCAAGTCGCAGAGTTCGAGCAAGTTGAGTCTCGGCCCGTGCTAGCCGTGAGCACCTACTCCCTTGCCGCGCCTCAGACCAACCTAGGGGATCTGCTTTGGGTGGTCGCGCCATCGATGGTCGCACTGGGTGCGTCCGGTTCGCTGTTCGATCCCAGCTACCGGTACCAATGCGCCGTGACTGAGCTGCCTGCTGCTATGGCACTCCTCAACAGTCATACGGCCCCGGTAGTCACCGCCGTAACCCAGTGCTCGGTATCAGCCTGTTTGGACTTCTACCAGCACCCAGACGAAGCCGGGAACTGGATCAAGACTGAGACGGGGGCCCTGGTTTTCTCAGCTAAGTACCGGAGCAGGCTGAAGCAGGCAGGCCCTGTCCTCGCGGCAAGAGTTACGGACTTCGTTTCGAAGCATCCAATTATGAGCAAAGCGGTCGGTGTAGTGGCTATTCCAAGTTCTCAGACGCTCGGTCCGGCGGATGAGAAGGGACTGGTAGCTGGCCTCGCGAGATGGGTATCCCGCGAGCTCCGAATGCCTATTGTGCACCTTGAGCGAGTGAAGACGACTGCGCATGCCCAGAAGAACCTCCCGGAGGGTGAGGACGCGGATGCCAATCAAGCGAACACGATGAGCGCTGTGCTGGGCGATCAAGGGATAGTCCTCGTTCTTGATGACCTAATGAGAGATGCAAGCACCATGCACGAGGCAAACCGCGCCCTTCGATCGGCGGGAGCGACCGGCGTCGCGTCTCTCACCCTGGTAAAAGAGCGGACTGGGACTCGACAGTTCCACTGGCCATAGGGGACATACGATGGTGAGTATGTCTGAGAACCAGATAGCGAACCTGAACCATTGGGGCAATTCGGCCCTATTGGGTAGTGGTGCCGTCGGCATTTGTGGATCACGGAACGCTGATGACCAGGCGTTGGCCTTGGCAGAGCGCTTCGGCCGACTCATGGCGGCGGAAGGCTTGGTCGTCGTGTCTGGCAACGCGCGTGGAGTGGACGATATGGCGCAGTACGGTGCGCTCAGTGAAGGCGGCTCCGTCATCTCGGTACTTGCTGAAGGTCTTGAAGGCTGGCAGCCGCGTAAGCGATACCGCGACCTCATCACCTCCGAGAATTACTTGGCCGTGAGCGAGTTCCCGCACGACGCTCGGTGGCGCGTCTGGCATGCCATGCAGCGGAATGGAACCATTCTCGATCTGTCCCAGGCGCTGGTTGTGGTTCAGTCCGGAGAAGCGGGTGGTACGTGGGAAGCTGGCATCGAGTGTTTGAAGCGACGCATGCCCCTCTTGGTGGTTCAGCGTCAAGAACCGCCTGAAACAGAGGGCAACGCAAGGTTAATTGCGAAGGGTGGCCTTCCCGTCGCCACCACAGCCCGGCTGAAGGCACTCTTGCGGCAGCTGAAGAACGACGAGCTGCGCGGATCGGCTCAACAGAGGCCGCTTCTCTAACCGCTAGGCGACCATTCGTGCGATCTCCCTGAGCCGTTCTAAGTCATCCACCTCTGCTCCCGCCACGGCAGTGCGTGCAGCGCTACCTTGCTCGCAGTCCACGGCGGCGGTGGGCGTCCAGACCCCGATGTTCTTCAAGCGCAAGAAGCGTCGTTGCCCGGCTCCCGCGGCCACCGTCACACCTCGAACGCGCCGCCGAAGCGGGCGAGGTGCGCGGCGCGGCGGGCTTCGATGCGTTCGCGGAGGGCGGGGGCATCGAGGGGGCCGGTGAGCATGACGTAGGCGTCTTCGTCGTTGTCCTTGTAGTACGCCTTGAGGGTGCCGGCGCGACGGAAGCCGAAGGATTCGTAGAGCCGCTGGGCGGGCTCGTTGCTGACGCGAACCTCCAGGACGATTTCGTTCAACTCGGCGGTGCCGGCGAGGGCGCAGCATTCGAGCATGAGCGCCTGGCCGAAGCCTCGACGCTGCTCGCGGGGGTCGATGGCGATGGTGACGAGGTGCAACTGGTCGATCATGTACCAGACGCCCATGAAGCCGATCACGCGGTCGCGTGGGGCGCGGGAGAGACGGCGCGCGATCGACTCGAAGCGGCCGGTGGGGGGCTCGCGGTCGGGGAGCTCGACGAGCGCGCGGTAGTGGGCGAAGGCGTTCTGCAGTTCGGTCTCGAAGATGCGGGAGGGCCACGCGTCCTCGTAGGCGGCGCTCTCGATGCGGCGCACGGCGGGGACGTCGTCGGCGGTCATGTCGCGGATGCGGTAGCGGGGCGAGGCCATCGGCGGAGTGTACGAGGGCGCGCCCTGACGCGGGCAGGCACGCGGGAGCGCACCGTTCGTTGAGGCGGGTCGCCTCGGTGAGGCGCGTGGCGGCCGGCAGCGGCCGGTCGGGCGAGGGTCAGGCGTTCATCGCCTCCGCCCGATGTCGCTCACACGCAGTGCGTGAGAGGCGCTCGGGCGGGTGCGGTCTAGTCGTCCGGTGTCTGTTCCGCCACGGCCGTGGCCCCCTCGGGCAGTGGCCGTTGCAGGACGTAGTAGGAGGTCTCCGGCCGGCTCAGGTGCTGAATGCCGGACAGCGACCACCTCTCCTTGCCCAGCGCCGTCAGGTAACGGGCGACGAACGAGGTGCGGTGCTCACCGCTCTTGCGGATGAACTCCACCCCGTCCGCGCTGATCCGTCCCCGCGTGTCGACGTAGGCGACGCAATACTCCCATCGGTCCATGGCTAACCTCCTCAGATCGAATCGCTTCGAGGAGTAGCAGGACGCCTGATCCGTGCCACCGCCCATCCCCTGTGCCCTCACTCGGGCGAATGCCGGGGATGAATGCGGCCCGCCCGCTGGAAGGCTCCTCGGGCCTTCACGGGGGCGGCGACCGGTCGCTGCCGGCCTGGATCCATCATCACACCGGGCGCAAGAGGTTTGACGTGAGCGGTGCCCGAAGGGTGCGCCACGCGCCCGTCGACAGACTAGAACGCACGTTCTAGATTCAGGCTGTCCGCATGGACTGCCGTGCGGCGGGGGTAAGGAGACGAGGATGGCACGAGCACTCTCGGCCTGGGAAGACGAGGCGGAGGGACGGGGTGAGCCCGAGTCCGACTTCGGCGGCGTCGATGCGTTCGACGACCCGCTGGTGACGGACGACGGCGCGATGTTGCCGGACGACGTACAGGCGGAACTGGAGGCGCTGGCGGCGGCCGAACTGGACGGCGGCGGCCAGCTGGAGCAGGCGCTGGCGTCCGCGCAGCGCGAACTGGCGCAGCAGCGCGCACTCACGCGGCAGGCGGTGGAGCGCTACCGCGACGCGCTGCTGGCCGCGGAGCCGGAGTTGCCGCCGGACCTGGTGCACGGCGACACCATCGAGGAGGTGGACGAGGCGGTGGAGGCCGCCCGGCGCACGGTCGCTCGGATCCGCGAGCGGCTGGAGGCCGAACGCGGCCGCGGGTTCCCGGTGGGCGCGCCGGCGCGGTCGTCCGCCTCGGTGGCGACGCTGACGCCGGTCGAGAAGATCGCCCGAGGGCTGCAGGAGCGGTTGCTGGTGTAGCGCCTGCTGCGGGCACGCCGGAGGCGCTCCGGCGACGCGTCGGGGGGCAGGCAGCAGATACACGGACGGCCCCGGGATCACCGGGGCCGTCTGTGTGGCCGCTCATCGGGCGGGAGCCGAGGAACCCCTACGTGACGGCTGCGGGGACGACGTTCATCTTGAGCGTCGTGGTGATCTTCCCCGCGAGCGTGTTGCAGAGCGGGCAGGTGCACGAGTCCACCGAGAGGGTCTCGTAGTGCTGCATCAGGTCGGGATCCCCGACCTCCAGCTCGATGTCGACGGTGATGTGCTCGACGCGGGTGGGGAACTTCGCCATCTGTGCGTCCAGCGTGGCGTAGGCGCGCGAGACCGGGGCGTCCGTCAGCAGTTCGTGGTTGAGGAGCGCCCCCAGCGTGCAGTTGCCGAGGGCAATGAGGAGCAGTTCGACCGAGGAGAAGTCGGTGGGGCCGCCATCCGGGGCGGTCTCGCGGACGTTGATGAACTCACGGCCGCGCGTGTTGAAAACAACGCGCTTGCGATCCTGGTAGTCGGCAGTCACGGTAGCCATGTGTGGCTCGCTTTCTCGTCGCCCCGAGCACGCTCGGCGTTTCCGCGACGTGCCGCGGAGCATAACGAACGGCGAGAGGATCGACTAGTGGGCGGGGGATTCGAGGGCGTCCCCGCGTTAGATTTCCTCGACCTGGTCAATCTCCTCGAACACGTCTTCGAGCCGAAGCCGCAACGCGGGAGGGAGCGACGCGACCGCGCCCTCTGTCTCACACCGCTCCTCCTCGATGCGTCGAGCGGCATCCTCGGACGGTGCTTCAACCTCGGTGGTGAGGTGCCCGGCGAGCGACCAGAGGCGAGTGACGCGGTAGGTGGGCATGGGGGACTCCGTATCTAGTCGAGTAGCGGAACGCCGGCCTCTTGCAGTAGGTCAGCGATGCGGTCGAAGTCTACGGGGTCCAGGGTGGCGTCTGAGCCGTCTGGCTGCGGGACCCAGATGATCTGGCCACGTCGTGCTCGCGTGAGATTGACGCGATAGCCGTTCAGGATGAATTGAGCGCGCTCGTCGTTCACGCGCGACCAGGATGTGCCGGTGAAGCGTCGGGCGCGCCATTCGCTTGGCAGGCCCACCGAAGGCACGAAGTCATTGCCCCAACAGACGCCGGCCCAGTCGATCTCGAGTCCCTGGCAGTCGAAATTCGTCGCAGCAATCTCGAGTTGGTCTGAACCGCGGACATCGCCTCGCGGCTTCAGGAACCAATCGGCCCAGGATTTCTCCTGGCGGAGTGTGCGTGTATCGATTCCCCATGCGCGAAGACGCCGAGCATCAGCGCTGGCAATGAGTCCGGCTCGGTGATCAACGTCGGCCCGGTCACGGAGCCACCGTCGCGCGTCGTCGAGGCTACGGGTCAGCACCATCGGAAACTCGGCGGGGTCGGGGAAGGCACTCCGTGCAGTGTCGAGGTCGTGCCGAAGCAAGGCGTCGACCCACTGGTTGAGCCGCTCGGCACGTGGGCTGCGTACGTTCATCTGGAGGTTGAGACGGCCGTCAGGCGTCACGATTGGCGCGGATGGCCGGTCATCGAACAATCGTCCACCCGGGGGCGCGGTGTGGTCAGGCAGCACCGAAGGTGAGGCACGGACTAGCCAGTCAGGATGGGACTCGCGGAGTGCGCGACCCCACTCACCCAGACCAGCTTCTCCACTATTGATCTCCTGGCCGCTGCCGACCATTGCGACCACCACGGCCCAATCTGGCACACGGTTCATGACGTCCAGCAAGATCTCCGGTTCTGACCGGGTGGAGGCACCGCGCGTCCAACGACTGACCTGTTGGCGATCCCAGGCGCGCTGTGCTTCGTCGAACAAGACGACGTGCTCCGGGGGAGTGTCGGTATCGTTCTCCGCGTACTGATTCCGGAACGCGTATGCGTGCTGGATGAACGTACTGACCTCTCGGTCTGCGTCCTGCTTGCGCTGTCCGCCGCGTCTGGCCGATTCGGATAGGGCGGCACGGATCACCTCCACCAGCGGCATGTTGCCAGAGAGGAACACGCCGGCGGCCTCGCCACCGCGAAGCAGTGCGGGCGTGTGAACGACCTGCAGACCGGCGAGCGTCTTGCCTGAGCCGGGTGAACCCGTGATGAACGCGATTCCGCGGCGGTTCTGCGCACGACAAGTGTCAATGAGATCGAGGACTGCATCGACCGTCGCGTCCAGGTTCTGCGCGCCAGAGACCGAGATCTCTTTCACGTCATGGTTGCCGTAGAGCAGGCTTGCAGCTTCCACGATGTTTGGAGTCGGGCGGTAACCGGAGTGTTCCCACCACGTCGCGTCGATTGTGTCCGGTGGTACTGCGCGGTTTGCTCGCCACTGCCGGAGCAGTGTCGCCGCGAGTTCGTCAGGTGTGGCAGCCTCGACCGCTTGAACGAAGGAATCGGGACGCCGTGCCTCGGTATTGGCTCGCGGCAATGCTTCCGTGGCAATGAGTACCGGACAGATGCGCCGCCCACGGCTTCCTTCGTGGAAGTCACGCATGTCGAGTGCGTACTGTTCGGCCTGCCACAGCGCCGCACGGTCGAAGTTGCCGGCGCCCACCTTCCATTCGATCGGGAAGATCACGTCATCGGCGAGGATGACCGCGTCGACACGGCGGCTCCGGCGGGGCACCTCGAACTCCAGGAAGCACGGCCAGCGGAGCGCTTCGGGAGCGATCAGCGCCAGTTCTCGCGCCGCTCTGGTCAATACTTCGATCGTGCCACGCCAGGCGACCATCGACTGAGGATTCGGGTCACGTCGACGATCCGCGGCGGCGGCGGCGAGTGTTGCAACGATGGCATCAGCGTTGCTGCTGAGAAGGTCGGCAAGCGTTCCGTGGTGCCATGCGGGCATTGCTGCCGGACCTTAGCGGTCCGGGGGTGTTGCGGTCCACTCCTCGCCCCCCCACTGCCAACCACCCCTCTGACCACATCGCGCGGGTGCCTAACGTCCACCCTCGCAAGACATGCGGTGCGAGGGGAGGGGGCGCGAGTGACGCTGACGCTGGCGGAGGGGGCGAAGCTTTCCAACGATGTGCTGTTGGAGGGCGTGATTGAGACGGCGGTACTGGAGTCGCCGGTGCTGCAACGGCTGCCGTTCATCGAGATCGTCGGGAACGGGCTGACGTACAACCGCGAGAATGCGCCGGCCTCGGCGGGATTCTATGCGGTGGGCGACGAGTGGGCCGAGGACACGCCGACGTTCACGCAGGCGACCGCGACGCTGAAGATCCTCGGCGGGGACGCGGACATCGACCACTACCTGGCACGCACGAGGAGCAACGTGCAGGACCTGGAGGCGGCGGTCGTCGCGCTGAAGGCGAAGGCGGTGCAGCAGGCCTTCGACCAGGCGTTCATCACCGGCGACGTGACGGCGGACACGGACTCGTTCGACGGCCTCGACCGGTTGTGCGCAGCCGGGCAGGTGGTCTCGGCGGGGGACGACGGCGGGCCGCTGTCGCTCTCGCTGCTGGACGAACTGGTCGATCGGGTGCGAGGCGGCAAGCCGGAAATGCTGCTGATGTCGCGCCGCACGCGTCGGACGTTGAACACGCTGGCGCGGGCGACGGGTAGCGGCGTGGTGGAGCAGGACCGCGACGCGCTGGGCCGGATGGTCTCGTACTACGACGGCATCCCGATTGGCGTGTGCGACACCATCGCGGACGACCAGGAGGTGGGCGAGAGCGAGGACTGCTCCTCCGTCTACGCGGTGCAGTTCGGCGAGGGCGCGCTGGCGGGCCTGACCGGCCCCGGCGGGCTGACCGTGGAGCGCATCGGCTCGCTGGAGACGAAGGACGCGATGCGGATCCGCGTGAAGTGGTACTGCGCGCTGGCGTTGTTCAACGAACTGAAGTTGGCGCGGCTGGTCGGCGTGCGCCCGGCGGGGGAGTAGCGGGGTGGCGCGCGTACGCCTCGACGAGAACGGGGTGCCGAAGGGCGCCGTGGTGGAGCAGGTCGCCGCGGCGCTGCATCGGAGCGGCGTGGACGGCGTGGACGAGGGCGACCCGGTGTCGCCCTCGGACGGGGTGGACGCATCGGGGTTCGCGTTCGTGGACTTCGACCTCGATGTGGCGCTGGGCGGCGACGACCCGCTGCTGGAGGTGACGCCGCTGTTCTTCGATGGCGTCGCGGAGGCGTGGTTCCGCGGGCCGCCCTCGTTCTTCGTGGAGAGCGGGCGGTTCCGCGTGCGCGTGGAGGCGCGCGGGGCGGTGGTGTTCCTGGCGGTGACGGCGCTGGAGGGCGATGAGCCGACGCTCGACCTCGATGTGTGGGCGAGCGTGTCGTAGGCCCTACCACACTCCCAAGGGCGAGCCCTCACCCCTGGTCCCTCTCCCAAAGGGCGAGGGGAGGAAGAAGTAGGTGACTTTGATGAACCTGGATGCGGTGCGGGCTAGGGTGCGCGCTGACCTGCGCGATCCGGATCCTCCGGCTGAGCGGTGGGACGACGAGGCGCTGGACCGGCACATCGCGCGGACGGTGCAGGAGTTGTCGCTGGCGGCGCCGCGCGAGGCGACCGTGACGCTAGAGGCACCCGGCGGCACGCGCGAACTGGCGATCGAGGGCCTCGATGACCGCGTGTCGATCGAGGCGGTGGAGTGGCCGGTGGGGCGGTACCCGGCGGCATTCGTGCCGTTCTCCACGTGGGGCGACACGCTGACGCTGCTGACGCAGGCGACGCCGGCGGCGGGTGCCGAGGTGATCGTGCGGTACTCGGCGTTGCACGCGCTGGATGCGGAGGGGAGCACGCTGCCGGAGGCGCTCGGTGACCTCGTGGCGACGGGTGCGGCTGCGTATGCGGCGATCGAGTGGGCGTCTTACGCGACGAACCGCGTGAACGCGGGCGGCGACGACACGTGGCGGCGCTACCACACGTGGGGGCAGGAGCGGCTCGCGGCGTTCGCGCGCTCGCTCGCGAAGCACGGTCGAGAGCGCCGGCTGAAGTCTCGCCGGCTGTACGTGGCGGCGGCGGCCGGTGCGGGCGCACGCGGGATCGAGGGGTAGCGACCGGTGCTGCCGATCACCTCAGCGCTGCTAGCGGCGCAACGCGCGTCCAGCGTGACGCCGCATGTCGTCGTGACGCTGTTCGACCGCGACCTGGGCGTGCCGCGGCTGCCGTGGACGCGCTGGTGCGAGGGCGATGAGCCAGACGGGCCGTGCGCGGCGGCGGTGCCCGCGGATGGCTCGCTGTTGCGCGCGCGCATCGATCCTTCGACGGGTGCGCTGTCGCATCAGCGCGTCGCGACGCCCTCGGCCGGGTCGGACTACAGCGCGTGGACGTCGCTCGGCACGGTCGCGGTGACGCCGCGCCTGGGCATGGGCGCGGCGGGGACGCGCGCGCTGCTCGCGACGGTGAACGGTGCCGGCACGGGCATCGAGGTGCGCGAAAGCACGGACAGCGGTGCCACGTTCGGGTCGGCCTCGACGGTCGCGACAGCGGCGAGCGCCGTGACGGCCGTGGCGTGCGGTGTGCGTACCGATGGCACGGCGGCGGTGGTGTGGGCGGCCGGCGGCGTGGTGTATGAGGTGCGCCGCACGGGCACCGGATCGTGGACCTCGGCGGTGGCGTGGACGCGGTCGCTCGATGCCGTGAACGGGCTCGCGCTGACGGATGCGGGCGACTGGGCCGTGGTCGTCAGCGGCGAGGATGACGATGGCCGCGCCGGCGCATGGAGCGTGCGGCTCGGCTCGGGCGTGA
>JAQCKI010000077.1 GCA_027592645.1 Chloroflexota bacterium
AGGCGGGCGCGGCTGGGCTTGCTGGTGGTCAGGTCCCAGCCGGCGAGGTTGAACCAGTCCTGCTTCATCGTCTCCAGGTCCACCGTGAAGCCCTCGTGCGGGCCGGTGGCCTGAGGCGGGTCGCCGATCAGACGGCCGGGCACCTCGCGCGCGGCGGGGTTGTTGCCGTGCTTCACGGCGAACGCCATCCGCAGGTTCGCGATGCGCTCGCCCACGCGGTCAAGTTCCTCGTGCGTGGTGTCCCAGCCGGTGACCAGGTTCACCCACTCAGGGATCCGGTCGGTCGGGGACATCGTGTAGATGAAGTAGCACATGCCGGCGGAGTTCATGATGTGCGCCTGCTCGTGCGCCGCCTTCAACTGCGGGCCCTTGCCTGTCGTCTGCTTCCGATCCTTCGGCGCCTCCGGCATCGTCGGGAACTTGCTCGACTTGCCCGGCGACCAGAGCGTGTGGCGCGCAGGGGTGGGGTCGAGGGCGTAGGCGGCGGCGAATCCCGCCTCCAGTTTCGGGTCGTGCATCGGCGGCTCCTCGCCATCGATGCTGGTGACGTACTGCTGTGCCTTCGGGCCGATCTTCTCGGCGGCGGCACGGGTGCCGTCGGCCAGCAACTCGCCGAGGTGCCCCTCGCGCCGGCCGATCGCGTGCAGCGCCTTTAACACCGCCGAGGCGTTACCCCAGCGCAGGTCGATGCCGTCCGTGTCCTCCTTCGTCAGGAGGCCGTTCTCGAAGCACTCGATCGCAAAGGAGATGGTGGCGCCGGTGGAGATCGAGTCCAGGCCGTACTGGTTGCACCAGTGGTTCATCGCGATCATCGCGTCGGTATCGTTGACGGAGTTCATCACGCCAAAGGCGCCCATCGTTTCGTACTCGGGGCGGTGGGTGTGCTTCGGGAAGGCGAATTCACCTCGGTCGGAGCCGTCCACGGACTCCGCGCCGCACGCGACCGGGCAGTGCCAGCAGGCGTACTTCTTCTCCATCGACTCGTTGACCGCCGGGCCGTTCATGCCCGCCATCGACCGTTCGTCGACGAAATCAACGACGCCCACGCCGCCCCAGTTCAGGACGGGGGCATCACCGTTGATCGCAGAGTTGGCGGTGATACCAGTGGTGCCAAAGGTGGTGAAGAACTTCTTAGAGTTGGCGTTGAAGCCCTCCAGGCTGGACTTCACGGTCAGCAGCACGTCCTTGTTCTGCGCCATGATCTTCTTGGTCGGCTTCACGACGACGGCCTTCAGCCGCTTCGATCCCATCACGGCGCCCACGCCGGAGCGCGCGGCGAGGCGGCCACGCTCGTTGGCGATGCCGGCCATGATGCTCTGGTGCTCGCCGGCCGGGCCGATCACGGCCACGCTGATCTTCTTGCCGAGGTCTTCTTTCATCTGGTCTTCGACATCGATGGCGAGGCCACCCCAGTACGAGGAGGCGTCCCGCAACTCGACCACGTCGTCCTCGATGTAGAGGTAGGTCGGACGCTCGGCCTGGCCGGAGAAGAGGATGCCGTCGTAGCCGGTGAACTTCAGCATCGGGCCAAAGTCGCCGCCGCAGTTGGCGTCGCCCCAGCCGCCGTTCTTCGGCGACTTGCAGACCACCTGGAAGCGCTGCCCGAAGAGCGGCGTGCCGGTCAGGAGGCCCGGGAAGAAGCCGAGGATATTGTCCGGGCCCAGCGGGTCCGCTCCCGCCGGGATGCGGTCGAACAGCAGTCGCGAGCCGAGGCCGTACCCACCGAGCAGGTCGCGGTACATCGATTCTGGCAAATCCTCCGGCGAGATCTCGCCGGTGCTCAGGTTCACGTTCAGGATGCGGCCGTTGAAGGCGCGGTCGGACATCGGATGCCTCATCTCGGGCGCGCCGCGTCGCCGGACACGGGCTCTGTAGGACGCCTCGCATCATATCGGCGGCGCGATACCCTTGGGGTACGGCAATCAACCGGCGAAGGAGCAGCCTCATGGCGGGTGAACCGCAGATTACGACGTTGCCGGGCGGACTCCGCGTGGTGTTCACCCCGGTCCCGAACGCCCAGGCTGCGGCGGTTTCCTACTGGACGCAGGTCGGCTCGCGCGACGAGACGCCGATCTCCAACGGCCTCTCGCACTACATCGAGCACATGCTCTTCAAGGGCACTACCCGCCGCCCGACCGCCCCGGAGATCTCCGAGGCGATCGAAGGAGCAGGCGGCAGCCTGAACGCGTTCACGACGAAGGAGGTGACCTGCTACTGGAACAACCTCCCGTTTGAGAGCGCCGAGACGGGCATCGAGGTGCTCGCGGACATGATCCAGCGGTCGATCCTGGATCCCGCGGAGATCGAGCGCGAACGTACCGTGGTGCAGCAGGAGATCCGCCGCGCCCACGACTCGCCCGGGTCGTACGTCAGCGAACTCGCCTCGGTCGCCACGTACGGCGACCAACCGATCGGCTGGCCGATCGCGGGGACGCTGGAGACCGTGAACGCGATGCAGCGCGATGACTTCATCGCGCACATGCGCAGGTTCTACACGGGGGAGAACTCCGTGCTGTCGATCGCCGGTAATCTCGATCCGGACCGCATCCTGGAGGTCGTGGCGCGCGAGTTCAACGAACTCCCATCCGGTCTCCGCCCGATACGCTCGGTCGCGGTGGCGCAGCGGCCGGAGGACTACATCCACATCGAGGAGCGTGGGATCGAACAGACGAACCTGACGCTCTCCACGCTCGGCTTCGGGCGGCGCGACCCCGACCGCTACGCCGCCGACCTGATGAACACCGCGCTGGGCCGCGGCATGTCGTCACGGCTCTTCAAGGAGGTGCGAGAGCGCCGAGGGCTGGCGTACTCCGTGGGATCCGGCGCGGCCCGCTACGGCGACATCGGGAACGTCGCGGTCAGCGCCGGCGTCACGCGCGAGCACCAGGAGGAGGCGCTGCAGGTGATCATCGCCGAGCTGCAGCAACTCGTGGACATACCCATGTCCGCGGAGGAACTGCAGCGCACGAAGGACTACGCCTGCGGCGCCTTCCGGCTCTCCCTGGAGACGCCGATGTCGTTCGCGCAGCGCCACGGCGGCCAGCTGCTGAACGAGGGCGAGATCGAGCCCGCCGATGTCACGGTGGCGCGGCTCCGTGCCGTCACCATCGAAGACATTCAGCGCGTCGCGCGGCGGCTGTTCTATGACGCGCGCTTCTCGCTCGCCGTCGTGGGGCCGTCTGCGAGCGCCGACCGCCTCGACGCGATCCTGCACGGCGCATAGCGGCGGCCGAGGCGGCACGATGGCCGGCCTGACGACGATGCCCGACGCGCCGATGGTCGCGCGCATCTTCACCGTCGCGACCGGCGAGTCGCCCGATGATCTCCGCCCGCTGGGCCAGGGCGTCACGGCCTCGGGCTGGCGCGTGGACGCACGCGGCGGGCCGTATTGCGTCCTCATCGGCATACCGCGCGAGGTGCAGGCGGCGCAGGGCCGCGACGAACCGCCGCAGTTCGGCGCGCGCCACGCGCTGCTCACGGCACTCGCCGAGGTCACACCACTGACCCCGCGCGCCATCGCCACCTCCGTCGACCCCGAGCAGACCGACCCGACCGGCGGCCGCTGGGCATGGCAGGTCACCTCGCTGATCGAGGGCGCGCCGGCTGCTGACGCGGCTGCGATCACCGCGGAGATCGCCCGCGACCTCGGTGGGGTGCTGGCGGCGCTACACGCGCTACCGGTCGAGGGCTTCGGGCCGCTGGAGGACACCGTGGACGCGGTGCGCGGGGTGGCCCCTGACCGTGCGGGCGGGATCATCGGGCGGTGGTCGCCTGACATCTGGCCGTTCGATGGCCGCGCGTTGCTGACGCACCCGGTCGCGCGCCTCGCCCCCGCGCTGCTCGCGCCGCTCTCGACGATGCGCGAACCACTCCTGCGCTACGCGGAACCGCCGAGCGCGGTCGCCGCGAGCCATACCGACCTGAACGCCAGCCACTTCCTGCTGCACGAGGGACGGCTGGCCGGCCTGATCGACTTCGGCGATGCCGCCATCGTGCCGCCGGCGTTCGATATCGCCTCGTTCGCCTACTACCAGGGCTGGGCGCTGACGACCGCGCTGCTGGAGGGCTACGCGACCAACCGAATCCTGCGCGAGATCCGGCAGGTGGAGGCGCACCAACTCTCGGTGGTGCTGGCGCTCCAGAAGATCGAGAAGGCGACGCGCACGGCGGACGAACGGCGGCGACAATACGCGCTCGACTTCCTCGCGGAGGCGTTGCCGCTAGCGGCGGCGCGCAGGGGTGACGCCTGATGCCCCACGTTGAACTGCCCACCGGCATCCGCATCCGCTACGACGAGCGCGGCCCGAGCGACGCGCGGCCGCTGGTCCTGGCGCACGGCTTCACGGCCGGCCTCGAAATGTGGTTCCCGCAGATGCACGTGCTGTCGCAGGACTACCGGCTGATCACCTGGGACGCACGCGGCCACGGCGGCTCCTCGGCCCCCGGCATCGTCGAGGAGTACACGATGCCGGCGCTGGCCGAAGACCTGCGCGGGCTGCTGGAGGCGCTGGACGCCGTAGACGGCGCGATCATCGGCGGGATGTCGTTCGGCGGTCAGATCGCGCTTCAGTACACCGTCGACCACCCCTCGGACGTGCACGCGTTGATCCTCAGCGACAGCACCACGCGCGGGCCGCAGCCACCGGAGGAGCCGCGCACCGGCGAGGTGTGGGACTGGGCCGGGGACCCGGGGCTGGAGGGCGGTCGCCACGCGATGCGGACGCGCCCCGACCTGAGCGAGGCGATCAAGGACCTGGACGTCGCCACGCTGGTGATCGTCGGCACCCTGGACGACATGATCCTGCCGGCCCTGCACCGGCTGGACGGCCTGCCTCGGTCGCGCGTGGTGCGGCTGGACGGCTGTTACCACGGTACCAGCGGCCAGCGGCCGCACGACTGGAACGACCAGGTGCTGCGCTTCCTCCGGGACGTGGAGGCGGGCGCACCCCTCGGTGAGGACGAGATCGTCTAGGCTGCGCCGGGATCAACGGACGGGAACCACCATGCTCGCGCTGCGCAGCATCCTTGTGATCGACGCGCTCGATACGGCGGCGCTCGCTGCCGCACGCACCACCGCCGCCGATGCGGTCCTGATCGACCTCGCGCATCCCGCGCTGCACGGGCGGCGCACCGAGGCGCGCACCAGCGCCCGACGCGCGGCGCAGGCGATCGCCAAGGCGGGGCGGCCGGTGATCGCGCGCGTCTCCTCCACTGTGACGGTGGAGATGGAGCCCGACCTGGACGCCGTCATCGGTGGATGGCTCACGGCGGTGATGCTCGCCGACACGGAGCAGCCACAGGACGCACGCGATGCCGACGTGCAGATCCGCAAGCGCGAGATGCGCGCCCACCTCACGCCCGGCAGCATCCGCCTGATCGCCGAAGTGGAATCCTCCGAGGCGCTGGCGCTACTCCCGCAGATCCTGCGCGCAGTCGACCGCTTCGGCGCGGTCGCCCTCAGCGTGGACGGGCTGCGCGAGGACCTGCGACTCGGGTCACGCGCGCTGGCCCTGTACGACCACGCGATGGCGGACGTAGCGATCGCCGCGCACACGGCGCGCCTGCCGTGGATCGCGAACGTGGAGCACCATCGGCCCGAGTTCGCCGCGCTTCCGGCGCGCGCGCACGACTTCGGGGCCGCCGGGGTGACGGTGCATCACGAGGCCTCGGCGCGTGGCATGAACTCGCTGTTCGCGCCCGACCCGACCGAGGTGGCGATCGCACGCGCGATCGTGACGGAGTGGACGGCCGTGCGGCGTCGTGGCGGCTGGTCAGGCGTCGTGGCAGGCGAGGTGCTGGAGTCTCCCGTCACCGACCGCAGCGTCGACCGGCGTTCCGTGCGCCGTGCCCGCGCGCTGCTCGACCAGGTCGAGGCGATCGAGGCGTGCGAGCGGGCGGAGTAGCCGCTAGCCGCCGTTATCCCTCGGCCATCACCAGCCACACGACGGGCGCGGGCCCGCCTGCCGGCTGCGGCGAGGGTGCTATGCCGATGTGGGTGCGGTCGCCCGGACGCAGGTCGGCCAGCGCGACATCGAGCCGCGAGCCTGGCACGACGACGACCTCGCTCCCCATCTCGTCGGAGCCCGCGAGCGGCACCAGGGCGATGCGCCCACCGGCCACGTCCACTGAGGCCACCTCGCGCGGCGCGTCCATCAACGGCGCCCACGCGAGCCGGCCTTCCTGATCCGCGTGTACGTAGTACGTCGCCGCACCACCGAACGTGACCAGCGTCACCTTCCAGCCCGGCGTCACCACCTCCGCACAGGCGTAACCGGGACGCTCGATGCCGATGCACGCGTTCGGCCACTCGATGGATTCGACCGTGATGCCCGTGAACGCGGTAGCCGGCACACCCAGCCACTCCGCCAGTGCATCGATCGCCGCGCCGGCCAGGCGCTCGTCGTCCGGATTGAGCGGGCCGGGAATACCGGGAGTCCCCGTGGCGGCAGGGAACGTGGGCAGCGGCGAAGGCACACCGACCACCACCGTGCCCTCGGACGTGGGATCGGCCAGCGGGCTGCGGGGTGGCGGCTCGGAGGCGCCACAGGCGATCAGCAGTGCCGCGACCGTGGCGGCGAGCAGCGGTCGCAGATGGCGCAGGATCGAGGGCTGCATGGCGGGCCTTTCGATGGGTGCCCCGTGCGGAAGGGGCGGGGTATCATCCTCGGGGACGGCACGGGGCGCCGTCCCTCCATTCTTCCAGAACGCCCACACCCGCACCGGAGTTCCGCATGCCTGCAATCGTTGTGATCGGTGGTCAGTGGGGTGACGAGGGCAAAGGCCGGGTCGTCGACTTCCACTCCCAGTACTGCTCGGTCATCGCGCGGTACTCCGCCGGCAACAACGCGGGCCACACCATCATCAACGAGCGCGGCAAGTTCGCGCTGCACCTGGTCCCGGCCGGCATCTTCCGCCCGGATAAGACATGCATCATCGGCAACGGCGTGGTGATCGACCCCGCGAAGTTGCTCGATGAGATCGACATGCTCACCTCCCGCGGCGTGAGCACGGCGAAGTTGATGATCAGCCAGCACGCGCACGTGATCATGCCGTGGCACCCGATCATTGACCGCGCCGAGGAGACCCTGAAGGGCGAACTCGCCATCGGCACCACCGGCACCGGCACCGGTCCCGCCTTCCACGACAAGGTGGCGCGCATCGGCATCCGCATCGCGGACCTGATGGATCGCGACACGTTCACGTGGCGGCTGAAAACCACGCTCGAATACAAGAACAAGGTGCTGACGAACCTCTATGGCCTGGAGCCGCTGGCGTTCGAGCCGATCCTGGAGCAGTACACCGAGTTCGGCGAGCGCCTCCGGCCATACGTCGGCGACACCCTTTCCTTCGTGCAGGACGCCGACGCGAAGGGCGAGATGATCTTGCTGGAGGGTGCCCAGGGCGTGCTGCTGGACCTGGACACCGGCACCTACCCGTACGTCACCTCTTCCGTCCCGGCGTCGGTGGCGGCGGGTGGCGCGATCGGCATCGGCCTCGGGCCCACGTCGATTGCGCGCGTCGTCGGCGTCTACAAGTCGTACCAGACGCGCGTCGGCAACGGCCCGATGCCGACCGAGATCACCAGCGGCGGTGACATGGAGATGCTGCGCGAGGGCCTCGGTGGCGCCGCCGGCACCGCCGAGTACGGCACCACCACCGGTCGTGCGCGCCGCGTCGGCTGGTTCGATAGCGTGCTCGCGCGCTACACGGCACGCAGCAACGGCGTCACTTCGATTGCACTCACGCGCCTCGACTCCCTTTCGGCGTTCGAGTCGATCAAGATCTGCGTCGCGTACGAGGTCGGTGACCAGCGCGTCACCACCCTGCCGGCCACGCTGAAGGACGCCGCCCGCGCCAAGCCGATCTTCGAGGAACTGCCGGGCTGGCAGCAGGACGTGACCCACGCCCGCCACATCGGCGACCTTCCGACGGAGGCGCGCCAGTACGTGGGGCGCATCGAGGAGTTGATGGGCGTACCGGTGGACATGATCTCGGTGGGCCCGGAGCGCCACCAGGCAATCGTCACGCGGGACATCTTCGGCGCATCGATCTAGCCGCAGCATCGCCCGGCGATGCGCCGGGCACGGAGGGGAACCGCATGGAGACGCTCTCGCTGATGATCCACGTCACCGCGGCCGCGGTACTCGTGGGCCCGCAGGTGCTGATGTTCTACGCGGTGATCCCGTCTTCGTGGCTCATCGATGACGAGCGATTGAAGCGCGACCTGCTGGCCGTGGTGGCACGTCGCTTCGGAGCTCTCGCCGGGCTCGCCCTGATCACGTTGCTCGTCACGGGCCTCTACCAGTTCTACTCCGTGACGCCGGACTTCATCCGCGAGGACATTAACGCGTACCGCTACGGCCAGATCTTCATGTCGAAGATGCTGCTCTTCACGATCCTCGTGGGCCTGATCTTCGCCCACGCCTTCATCTTCTCCAGGAAGATTCGCGCACTCTCCGATGCGGTGCTCGATGGATCGGGCGACGCGGACGAACTGCACCAGGCACGGATGAAGTCGTTCCTGTTCTCGCTGCTGTTGCTGCTCGCCTCACTCGGGACGCTCTGGCTGGGGTCGGCTCTCGGCAACCACACGTACTCGTATGTCGCTCTCTAGCGAAGACTCGGAGCGGCTGGTCACGCTGCCGGATCTGCTGCGACCGGGGCTTGACCTCGTCTTTGCCGGCATCAACCCCGGCGAGCAGTCCGCCCGCCGAGGCCACTACTACGGCCACCCCGGCAACGCCTTCTGGCGCTGCCTCTCCCGCTCCCCGCTCGCGCCTCGACCACTCACCCCCGAGGACGACGCCGCGCTCGCCGAGCACGGCATCGGCTTCACTGATGTCGTGAAGCGCGTGGTGACCGACAGCACCCTGGTCACCGATGCCGAACTCCGCGCGGCCGTACCGGCGTTCCGCGCTCGCATCGCCGCGGCCACGCCTCGAGCGGTCTGCTTCACCGCCGTCCGCCCGTTCGAGGCGATCTACCCCGGCGCGTGGCACTCGCGCGGGTGGGGGCAACAGGCGGTTGCTGCGCTCGAAGGCGCCGAGGTGTGGGTGATGCCTTCGCCATCCGGTCGCGCGGCGGCGTACCACCCCGAGATCGACCGCGTCCTGAGCACGCTCGCCGAGTCGCTCGCGTCCACGCGTCGCCACGCCCGAGGAGCCGCATGAGTTTCGACGACCCCGGAGACCAGCGTTTCCGCCCCGACGATGGCTGCCCGCTGTTCAGCGAACGGCTGGAGGAGCACCTGGTTGCCGTCCTCAAGGGACAGGCGCCGAACCGCGGTCAGTTCTGTGGCCACTGCTACACCCCCGTCTCCCGTGACGCCTCGGTTTGCGCGAACTGTGGCGAGGACGCCCGCACCGGTCGCAAGCCGGTGGATGCCGTGCCGCGCGAGATCGCCTACGTCCTGCAGGCACAGCGCAAGACGGAGTCGCGGTGGGTGAACGGATTTGCGTACCTCGGGCTGCTCATTGCCACCGTCGGGGGCATCGCGCTGGTGCTGGCGGTACCGCTCTTCAAGGAGCGGCTGCTCTACGCGACGATCGCCTACGCGTTCATCCTGCTGGTGGGTGGCCGCGTCCTGGCGGGCATCCTCGGCGGCTACTTCGGCGACCGGATCGGCTTCAACCGCGCGCGCCGCGCAACCGTGGCGGTCTGGGAGCAGTGGTTGATCGAGCGCGATCAGGCGCCGGCCTCCGGCGACAGCCGCGAACAGGCCCGAGAGGCCTGAGGTAGCCCCCGGTGTCGGGGGCCTTTTCCGTTGCCCCAATCAGAAGGAAACTCCGCGCGTAGCGGTGCCACCTCGGCAGGCCGCTGCACACAGGCGGCTCCCACCCATGTTCTTTGGCCATCCGCGGTCGCGTCGCGCCCTGTTCGGGCTCGGCGTGGCGACCATTGCCCTCGTGCTCACCGCTGCCTGTGGGTCGGTGAAGAAGGCCGAACCGAACGTCGTCGGCCTGACCGCCACGGACTTCGCGTTCGCCGTCGCCGGCACGTTCGCCACCGGCACGAACGAAATCACCCTCACCAACAACGGCACACAGACGCACCACGGCCAGTTGATCCGCCTCGACGAGGGCAAGACGCTCGGGGACCTCGGCGCAGCGCTGGCCGAAGGCGGCGAGACGATGCCGGAGTGGGCCCACTTCGCCGGCGGCCCCGGCGCGGTTGACCCGGGCCAGAGTGTGACCGTCTCGGCCTCGCTCCAGGCCGGTCCGCACATCGTGATCTGCTTCATCCCGGACGTCGCGGACGGTGTCCCGCACTTCGCCAAGGGTATGGTCACGACGCTCGATGCGCCGGCGGAGCCGGTCAACGAGGCGAACGCGCCGGCTTCCAACGTGAAGATCAGCGGCGGCGACTACCTCTTCGAGGCGCCCGAGAAGGCGCCATCAGGCAAGGCCACAATCGCCTTCACGAACGCCGGGGGCGAGGCGCATGAAGTCGCCATCGTGAAGCTGAACGAAGGCGTCAGCATCCAGGACTACCTGGGCGCTCTGACAGCCGAGACGCCCGAGGGCCCGCCGCCCGGCATCTTTGTCGGCGGTGTCCAGGGCATCAACTCCGGCGAGACCCAGACCGCCGTGTTGACCTTCGAGAAGGGCTCCTACGGCCTGCTCTGCTTCTTCTCGAACGCGGAGGGCGTCCCCCACTTCGCCCTCGGCATGGTCGGCCAGATCAACGTCGACTAGCGCGCAGTAGCGTTCCGAGCCCGCTCGGACAGACAGGCCCCCGGCT
>JAQCKI010000078.1 GCA_027592645.1 Chloroflexota bacterium
GTGCCGCAACTTGCGGAGCGCCTTCGCCTCGATCTGGCGGATGCGCTCGCGCGTGACGTTGAACTCGCGCCCGACCTCCTCGAGGGTCCTCGAGCGGCCATCCTCCAGGCCAAAGCGCAGCTCCAGCACCTTCCGCTCGCGCGGGGTGAGCGTGGAGAGCACGTCCATTACCTGCTCCTTGAGCAGCTGGTGAGAGGCGGCGTCCTGCGGCGCGAGCGCCGTGGGGTCCTCGATGAAGTCGCCGAGGTGGGAGTCTTCCTCCTCGCCGATCGGGGTCTCCAGCGATACCGGCTCCTGCGAGACCTTCAGGATCTCGCGGACGCGGTCCGGCGGAAGTTCCAGTTCCTTGCCGATCTCCTCGGGCGTCGGCTCGCGACCGAACTCCTGGACCAGCCGGCGCTGGATGCGCACGAGCTTGTTGATCGTCTCCACCATGTGCACGGGGATACGGATCGTGCGCGCCTGGTCCGCGATGGCGCGGGTGATCGCCTGCCGGATCCACCACGTGGCGTACGTGGAGAACTTGAAGCCCTTGCGGTAGTCGAACTTCTCAACGGCGCGGATCAGGCCGATGTTGCCTTCCTGGATCAGGTCGAGCAGCGACATGCCACGGCCGATGTACTTCTTGGCGACGGAAACGACCAGGCGCAGGTTCGCCTCCGTCAGTTGTCGCTCGGAGCGCTTGCCGTCGTAAATGATCTTCTCGAAGTAGTACTGGAAGCCGCCGCCATGCTGCGCCTGCAGTTTCTCGGAGAGGCCCTTCGGCACCGGGAACAGCTTCGCCTCGGTGCCCACTTCTTCGGCGGCCCAGCGGATGTGCTCCGGCCGCATGATGTGGGTGATGATCGACATGCGGATCAGCGCCTCGTGCGCCTTCGCCTCGTCCCACTTCAGGTCGGTCATCAGCGCCTGCTGAGCACCCTCGCTCACCTCGCCGTCCACCGTGCGGCGGAAGGCGGTGTCGCGAATGCGCTCCGAGACGGACTGCCGCGGGAGGTCCAGGAACCGGCTGATCGTCTGGTAGACGTTTCGGTCTGCGTGGAACTGGCGCAGCAACTCCACGAACACCTCTGACCAGCTCGGCTCTTCGCCGTGCTCGTCGCGGTAGTCGTCGATGATGTCCTCGATGTGGAGCCACTCTTCGATGGCCCGCGAGAGACGCTTCTCGTCGTCCGCCGTCAGCAGCGAGACCTTGCCGATCTCGCGCAGGTACATGCGGACGGGGTCATCGATGCCCGAGACCTCGTCGACGATGCGGCGGGCGGCCTCCACCACCCCGCCGGCCTCGCGGGCGGCCGGGTCGATGCGGACGGTGATGCCGTTCTCCGACAACTGCGAAATGATCGAGTAGAGCTTGTCCGCGCTCTGCTCCGCATCCGGCATCGCCTCGAACACGTCCTCGGCGGTGACGTGCCCGCTCCGCCGCCCCTTCGAGAGGAGCGCGTCGAGGCCGGCGTCCGCCAGCGTGGTGTCTTCAAATGCCTGGGTCATGCCTTGCTCCCATCCTGCGGGTCGCCGTCTGTGACTACGGATCGACGCCCGGTTGCTACCTGATACTCACGCGCTAGCGCCCGCTGGCGCTGCGCTGTCTCCAGAAACTCATCGGCGGCCTCACCCACCACGGCCACGGGGCCATCGGTGGGGTCGCCGCTCTGGCGGGCGGTGCGGAGCGCCTCCGCCTGTTCTCTCGCCACGGCGAGGATGCGTGCCGCCTGGCGGCGTGCCCGCAACTCTCGGGCCATGCCCGTGACCATCTCCCCGATGTGGCGCGGCTCAAACGGCGGCAACGACGCCGCGGTCAGCGCCTCGTACCGCTCCCGCGTCTCCTCGTCGAGCGTGTCCACGTGCTCGCCGAGGTCCACGTCCGCCGCCCACGCCTCGAACACGAGCCGGTTCAGCGAGTCCTCGAACAGCCCGGGGTCGAGGTCGAGCGCGGGGCCGCGGGACTCCGGGCGCTGCACGATCACCTCGAGCAATTGGGTCTCACCATCGCGCGGGGCGGCGGTGGCCTTCTTGGCCGCCTTCATCTCCGCCGGGGTCGCCACGGGGCGCGGCTGCGCCTGGGGGCGCATCGCCCGCTGGCGCTGCTCGGCGAGCATCCGGCCGATCGTCGCCTCGTCCACCGAGGCGAACCGCGCGACTTTCTGGACATAACTCGCGCGCACGACTTCGTCGCCGATGCGGCCGAGGTAGGGCAGCAGTTGCTCCACGGCGTGGGAACGCGCCCGCGCGTCTGCCGGATCCACCGCGCCCGTCACCACCTCGTACAGGTGGTCGAGTACCGGCTTCGCGCCATCCACCAGCGCGCGGAACCGCTCCGTGTCCTTGCGGACGAGCGAGTCCGGGTCTTCGCCGGCGGGCAGAGCGACCACGCGGATGTCCGCGTCCAGTACCTCCTGGTACGAGATCAGGCCGCCGAAGCCGAGTTCAACCGAGGCCCTGCGGTCGGCGACGCCCGCGGCCACTTCCACGCCTCGAAGCGTGGCGGCGGAGCCGGCGTTGTCGGCGTCCAAGGCCATCACCACGTTGTGGGTGTAGCGCTTCAGCAACTCCATCTGCTTCTCAGTGATCGCCGTGCCGTTGGAGGCGACCACGTTCTGGAAGCCGAACTGGTGCGCGCCGATTACATCCATGTAGCCTTCGACGACGATCGCGCGATCCTGGCGGCGGATCTCGTCGTTCGCGCGGTCCAGGCCGTACAGGTTCGCGCTCTTCTCGAAGAGCGGCGTCTGTGGCGTGTTCAGGTATTTCGGCTCATCGCCGGGCCGCATGGCGCGGGCGCCGAAGCCGATCAGGCGGCGTCGGGCGTCCCGGGTCGGGAAGATCAGCCGCGCGCGGAAGCGGTCGTAGGCGCCGCGGTCGCCGGTGATCGCCAGGCCGGCCTCCACCAGGTCGGCCTCGGTGAAGCCGCGGGTGACGAGGTGATCCACCAGCCCGCGCCAGCCGTCCGGCGCGTAGCCCAGTTGCCACGTCTCGATCGTGACGGCGTCGAGCCCGCGGCTCTCGCAGTACGCGCGAGCCTCGGCCCCATCGGAACCGGCGAGGGCGGCCTGGAAGTAGATCGCGGCGGCCTCGTTGGCGGCCAGCAGCCGCTCGTGGACCTCGCGCTCCTGCACTTCGCGCTGGCTGGGCGGCCGCAGTTCGATGCCCGCGCGCTCCGCGCAGAGGCGGAGCGCCTCCTTGAAGTCGAGGCCTTCGATGCGGCGGACGAACTCGATCACATCGCCACCGGTGGAGCAGGAGCCGAAACAGTGCCAGGTCTGGCGCTCCTGGTCGACGACGAACGACGGCGTCCGCTCGCTGTGGAACGGGCACCGTGCCTTCCAGGAACGCCCGAGCTTTTTCAGCTCCGGTACGTACCCGGACACAACCTCAATGATGTCGAGGCGGGTCTTGATGTCGTCGATCTGGCTCATCTGTATCTATGTAGACACCCGAACGGCCAGATCGTTACGCCCCACGGCCGGGTTCAGCCCGGTGGCGGCTGGATCACCGGGATGACCGGCGGTGGCGTTGATGGAGGGCGGTTGCGGATGCGTTCGGCCGCCGTCACCTCCCGCGCCTCGACGCGCTCCACGAGTGCCCGCGCAGCCTCCCCGGTCACTTCCGGAGCCTCGAGGGCACGCCCGGTCTGGTATCGCGCCCCGGCCAGCCCGTGGATCACCTGCGGCGGGAGTGGGCGCGCCGGGACGTCCACCGAGGCAGTCTCGCCGCGCAAGCCGGCGACCTCCGCGCGCTCCTCGGCGGCCACCCGCGCCAGCATCCGGGCCACCGTCTCGCCATCGCCCAGGTTCGTGGTGAAGTCGCGCTCCGTCACGCCTTCCAGCGCGGCGAGCAGCACGGCGCGGGAGGCCTCCAGCCGCTGGCGAAGGGCAGCGCGTTCGGCATCGTCGAGGCGCGGCGAATTCACGTCACTCATCGGGGGTAGACGTTGTTCGCGATGCTGGCGTCGTCCACGCCATCACTGGAGAGACGGATGGCGATCTCGTTGACGTCGACGCCGATCAACGTCGGGAACTCGACGCGGGCGGTCACCCCGGCCTCGATGGTGCCGGTGATGATCTGGCGCTCCAGCAGGTTGGTGCTCGGCAGCGCCTCGCGGATGCTGACGGTGAACGTCCCGGTCACCGGGATCGGCGAGTTGTTCCGGAGGGTCACCACCAGTCCGCTGGTGGCCGACTCCGCGGCGACGCTCAGGATCTCAATGTCGTTCGGGGCGTCCGGCTCGACGATGCCGTCCCACGTATTGTTGTCCGGATCTTCTGCCTCGGTCGGTGGATCCAGGAAGACGCGCACTTTGATGGCGCTGCGGATTTGCACCGTGCCGCCTGGGACGCCGCCATCCGCGCGTTCGCCGGGCCTCAGCGGTTCACCGGGGCGAGCGATGTCCAGCGGCACCGGGGGCCCATCGTTGACAGAGACCAGCAACCGCCCGACGGCATCACCGGCGCCCTGGTTGGTGACGCTGACACGCAGCCGGTTCTCGCGGGCGTACGCCGCCTCCACGTGGAGATCCGGCAAGTCTGGCGTGAGCGTCGGCACAACACCGGTGGAACCGCCTCGCGGGTCGGAGAGCACCGGCAGTTGACTCACATCGATGCCCTCGACCTGCTCGACCGGCACCCACCCGGCCACGGCCGGACGGGACACCGGCCCGAGCGCGATCCACGCCCCATCCTCTGACCGGCCCAACACGAGGATCGGCTCCGAGGCCAGCAGGCGCGCGACGATGGCGACCTGGCCGCTGGGCGCGGAGCGCAGGTCGACAGCGGTCAGGAGCCGCGGCTCGCCAGCCACAGCGGACGGGACCTCCGTGGGGAGTGGCGTCGTGGTTTCGCCGCTGCGACCGAGCACCACGAACGCGAAGGCCGCGACGGTGGCGAGCACGACCAGGGCGATCACCGCGCCCGTCACCTCGAACCGGCGGCGCTCTTCGACCACCTCGTCCAGACGTTCGTCCGGCTCGTTCACTCGCCCGTCCCTACCAGCAGCACTCGACGCGTGTTGTTGAACTCGCTGGCCTCTTCGACTTCGTTCGTCGGATCCACCTCGATCAGATAGAGGCCGGTGGCGCGGATGATCGTGCCGGTGTTCACGGAGGCGCTCCGCCCGGGGCCCAGCGGCGATC
Source organism: Chloroflexota bacterium (assembly GCA_027592645.1). Classification (GTDB taxonomy): domain Bacteria; phylum Chloroflexota; class Dehalococcoidia; order UBA2979; family UBA2979; genus W-Chloroflexi-9. The sequence continues at coordinate 5,129 of JAQCKI010000078.1, forward strand.
CAGTCAGGTCCACGTCCAGCACACCGACGATCTCACCGTCGGCGGAGGTCACGCGAAGGCCGACGGTTCCGGCGAACGGCGCGCGGCCGACGTTGGTGATCCGCACCGCCAGTTGGCCCGTCGGCTGTACGTCAGCGCTGCTCACCGTCAGGTCAGGCAATGCGGACTGATCGAGTAACCCACCAACGACCTCGCCGTCCTCAGATTGGACAACCGAGGCGACGGCGGGCACACCGGCGAGATCGGGCAGGGACGCGACGAACATGTTCGCCAGGGGCACCCAGCCTTCCAGCGAGGAGGTCACGGGGTAGATCACCCGGAGCCACTCGGAGTCGTCTGTCTGGCCGGTGACGCGCACCAGCCGGCCCTCCGGGATGATCGCCACCAGGTCCGCCGTGCGGGTCGGCCGGCCGTACATGTTGGAGGTCATCGCCAGGACGGCCGTGGGGCCTTCGGGGAGCGCGACCGTCGGTTCCGGCGCGCCGGCCGAGGCCGGAGTGCCATCGGACGCGTCGATGAACCAGATCGTGCCGAGGGCGATCCCGGCGACGAGGACGATCAGAAACCCGGCGATGGTGGGTGCGCGCAGCGTGACCCTCCTTGCCGTCAGTGTGCTCGCGGCGTCCGATGCCGTCGGCGTGCATCCATCCTAGCCGTCGCGCACGTCCGCGCGAATTGCGTCTGTCAGGAACGCTATGGGATCAGCCGTAGTGCCTTCGCACGGGCCAGCGCGTAGCCATCGGTCATACCCGACACGTAGTCCGCCGCCCGCCGCCACGGAGGATCATCGTGCAGCGAGAAGCCGCCGATCTCGCCTGGATGCGCCTCGTAGTGGCGGTAGAGCGCCTCCACGACCTGTTGCCCGCGGCGCGCGTCCGTCAGCGTCGATTCGTGCAGGTAGACGCGCGTGAACATGAACTCGCGCAGCGCATCCGCCGCCGACAGCACCTCGCCGCCGAGGCGGATGCGCGGCTCGGGTTCGTCGAACGTCTCGGTGGAGGCGACGACGCAGTCCACGACCAGCGCCGCGATCCGCTCCGAGTGCGTCCGGCCGAGTACCGCGTGGACCTCCCGCGGCAGGTCCGACTCTGTGATCAGCTCCGCGCGGATCGCATCCTCGATGTCGTGGTTGAGGTAGGCGATGGAGTCCGCGAGTTTGACGATCTGGCCCTCCAGCGTGGAGGCGAAGCCCCACGCCTCGGCGGCGACCGACTCCCGGGTCTTGGAGTGCTTCAGGATGCCCTCGCGGGTCTCCGCCATCAGGTTCAGGCCGGTACCGCGGTGCTCCAGCAGTTCCACGATGCGCAGCGACTGCTCGTTGTGCCGGAAGCCCTCGGGCAGCAGCGCGGCCAGCGTCTCCTCGCCGGCGTGGCCGAACGGCGTGTGGCCGAGGTCGTGGCCGAGCGCGATCGCCTCGGTCAGATCCTCGTTCAGATTCAGGGCGCGGGCGATCGTGCGGGCGACCTGTTGCACTTCGATCGTGTGGGTCATACGCGTGACGAAATGGTCCGAGTCCGGGTGCACAAACACCTGGGTCTTGTGCTTCAGCCGGCGGAAGGCGCGCGTGTGGATGATGCGGTCGCGATCCACCTGGAACGCCCCTCGTAGTGGGTCGTGTGGCTCAGGCTGGGCTCGACCCGTCGCCGTCGCCTCGCGGGCGGCCAGAGGCGAGAGTGCGGCCTCCCGCGCCTCCAGGATCGAACGGAACCGGGTGACAGCGGCGCTACGAGGGTCGTTCATCATGGGAAAGAGTGTGCCCCTCAAACGATAAGACGAGTATACGGTACAACCACATCGGGCATCTCGGGGCCGTGTCGGGGAGGTCTCAAGGGGCAGGGCCGCGTATAATCCCCTGATGGACCGCGCGGGTCGGTGTTGTCCGGCCGGTGCCGGGCACAACAAGACCCCCACATCAAGGCCTTGGCGGCGATGCGTGACCTCACGCACCACCCGGGCGCGCGCTGCGCCCCGACCGCCGAGAGTGGAAGGCTGCCACATGACGCTCGCATCCAAGGAGACCGACGCCGGGAAGCCCCTGGAGCAGATGGTCTACTTCTTTGGCGACGGCCTGGCATCCACCGGCGACCGCACCATGCTGGGTGGCAAGGGCGCCGGCCTGGCGGAGATGAGCAGCCTCGGCATCCCGGTGCCGCCCGGCTTCACCATCACGACCGAGGTCTGCAGCGCGTTCTACGCGCTCGGCCGCCGCTTCCCGGAAGGCCTGGACGCCCAGGTGCGCGAGGGCATCCGGGAGATCGAGGCGCGCGTCGGCACGGTCTTTGGCGACCCGTCGAACCCGTTGCTGCTGTCCGTGCGATCCGGTGCGCGCGTCTCCATGCCCGGCATGATGGACACGATCCTCAACCTCGGCCTGAACGATGCCACGGCGGCCGGCCTCGCCGCGCGTTCTGGCAACGCCCGCTTCGCCTACGACTCCTACCGCCGCTTCGTGCAGATGTACGGCGACGTGGTGCTGGGCGTCGCGAAGCAGTCCGAGACCGACCACGACCCGTTCGAGGTGCTGCTCAACGAGAAGAAGCGCGCCCGTAACGTGAAGGACGACACCGAACTCTCCGCAGACGACCTCCGCGAACTGGTCGCCGAGTACAAGGCGCTGGTGTTGGAGCGCACCGGCAAGCCGTTCCCGGAAGACCCCACCGCCCAGTTGTGGGGCGCCATCGGTGCCGTGTTCTCCTCGTGGGAGACGCCTCGCGCCGTGGTGTACCGCCAGATGAACGGCTACCCGGACTGGTGGGGCACCGCCGTCAACGTGCAGGCGATGGTCTTCGGCAACCTCGGCGAGGACTGCTCGACCGGCGTGCTGTTCACGCGCAACCCTTCGACCGGCGAGCGGCTGATCTTCGGCGAGTTCCTGGTGAACGCGCAGGGCGAGGACGTGGTCGCCGGCATCCGCACCCCGAGCCCGATCTCGAAGGCCGCCCGAGGCGCCGGCGACCCGCCGTCGCTGGAAGAGCAGAGCCCGGAGGCGTACCAGCAGATCGCGGAGGCGTGCGAGCGCCTGGAATCGCACTTCCGTGACATGCAGGACATTGAATTTACGGTGCAGCAGGGCAAGTTGTGGATCCTGCAGACACGCTCGGGCAAGCGTTCCGGCCAGGCGATGGTGAAGATCGCCGTGGACATGGTGCGTGAAGGCCGGCTGACTCAGAAGGAAGCGATCACGCGCCTGGACCCGGAGCAGTTGAACGAACTGCTCCACCCGGTGTTCGTCCGCGACACGAAGCGCGATGTGATCCTGACCGGCCTCGCGGCATCGCCTGGCGCGGCCGTCGGCAAGGTGGTGTTCACCCCCGGCGACGCCGTCCAGTGGGCGGCCCGAGGCGAGGACGTCATCCTCGTCCGCGACGAGACCAGCCCCGAGGACATCGAGGGGATGAAGGACGCCCGCGCCATCGTCACGGCGCGCGGCGGCATGACCTCGCACGCGGCGGTGGTGGCGCGCGGCATGGGTAAGTGCTGCGTCAGCGGCTGCTCCGGCCTGCAGATCGACTATGCCCACCGCGAGTTCCACGTGGAGGTCCCTGGCCGCGGCACGGTGATCGTGCGCGAGGGCGACGTGCTCTCCGTGGATGGCACCACCGGCGAGGTGATGCTGGGCGCGCTCGCACTGGCCGAGGCGATCTTCCCGCCCGAGTACGACGAGTTGATGGGGTGGGTGGATACCCACCGCACGCTGAACGTCCGCGCCAACGCCGACACGCCCGAGGACGCCGAGCGCGCTCGCGCGTTCGGTGCGGAGGGCATCGGCCTCTGCCGCACGGAGCACATGTTCTTCGGTGCCGACCGCATCCTGGCGATGCGCCAGATGATCCTGTCGCAGACGGAGGAGGAGCGGCGCGCGGCGCTGGAGAAGATCCTGCCGTACCAGCGCGACGACTTCGTTGGCCTGCTCCGCGCGATGGCGGGCTTCCCGGTCACGATCCGTCTGCTGGATCCGCCGCTGCACGAGTTCCTGCCGCACACGCAGTTGGAGATCACCGAACTCGCCGCCGCGCTCGACCTGCGCGCCGCGGACGTCGAGCAGCGCGTCGAGAGCCTGCGTGAGTTCAACCCGATGCTCGGCCACCGGGGCGTGCGGCTCGCCGTCACGTACCCGGAGATCTACGAGATCCAGACGCGCGCCATCATCGAGGCGGCGTGCACCCTCCAGCAGGAGGGCGTGGAGGTGCACCCCGAGATCATGATCCCGCTCGTAGGGATCGAGGCCGAACTCGCGTCACTGCGCGTCGCCACGATCGAGACCGCCGAGCGCGTGCTCGCCGAGCGCGGCCAGCGCATCGAATACACCGTGGGCACGATGATCGAGCTGCCGCGCGCCTGCGTGGTGGCCGACCGCATCGCCCAGCACGCGGACTTCTTCTCCTTCGGCACCAACGACCTGACGCAGACCACCTTCGGCCTGTCGCGCGACGACGCCGGCCGGTTCCTGCCGTCCTACATCAAGCAGCACATGCTGGAGCGCGACCCCTTCGTGGAGCTCGACCGCGACGGCGTGGGAGGCCTGATCCGGATGGGGATCGAGAAGGGGCGCGCCGAGAAGCCCGGGCTGAAGGTCGGCATCTGTGGCGAGCACGGCGGGAACCCGCCGTCCGTGCACTTCTGCCACGAGGTCGGACTGAACTACGTCTCGTGCTCGCCGTACCGCGTGCCGATCGCCCGCCTCGCGGCGGCACAGGCCGCGCTGCAGGACGAGGCAGCGACGCTACCCAACGCGCAGTAGCGGCGCACGCGCCGAACCAGGTAGACGGGCACAGGCAGACGGGGGCGGGCGACCGCCCCCGTTCCGCGTCCGCGCCCGCGGGTCCATCGGCCATTAGCCGATGGACCAGACGGCCACCACTCCGGCGAGATAGATCGCGATGATCGCGACCCCTTCGAACCCGATGCCGCGTTCCTCGCGGCTGACGAGCCCGGCGCCGAGGATGCCGGTCAGGACGATCGCCCAACCGAGGGTGAACAGGTCCGCCTCCGTCAACGCCTGATAGATCGACCCGGTGCGATACGCGGCGTCCGAAGCGGCGATGAAGAGGACGTCGAAGGCGTTGCCGCCGATGATCCCGCCGACGGCCAATGTCAGCGCCCCGCGTCGGACCGCGGCGTAGGCGGTCACCAGCTCCGGGATGGAGGTGGTGACGCTGGTCATCAGCGTGCCGACCACCGTGCCGGTCAGCGCCGTCTCCGCGATGACCGAGATCCCGGCGCGCGACACGACGAATCCCGCCGCCGCGACTCCGATCCCCAGGCCGGCGAACACCAGCAGCAGCCGCGGCAACGACTCCCCCGGTGGGCCGTCCTCCCGCTCGTCCTGGCGCGTCGAGGGCGTCGTCACCGGGCGCCACATCGGCTCGTTCGTGACGTGCTGGCTGAGAGTGACGCCGTACACGTAGCCCGCGAGGATCAGCGCGCTTACCGGGTGGATGGAGAAGATGGTCCAGTCAGGCAGCCCGGCGCCGATGAGGACGAGGGCCAACAGGGTCGCGAGGAGGAAGGCCGTGAAGACGTTGGTAAGCGACGCCGCCGCGTGCTCCACGTTCACCTCTCGCCGGACGAGGTCGATCCAGGCGATGAAGGA
>JAQCKI010000079.1 GCA_027592645.1 Chloroflexota bacterium
CGGCGGCGTAGGCGAGGATGCGCTCGCCGGCCTCGGGCGGCATCGGCAGGTCGCCCGGCTCGCGCTCGTTGGCGCGCTGCAGGCCGTGGTAGTCGGAGCCGCCCGCCGGCAGCAGCCCGAGCCGCTCCGCCAGCGCCAGCAGCGAGGCGACCGTCTCCGCGTCGTAGTGGCTGTAGTACACCTCCATGCCGTCGAGCCCGACCGTGGCCATCGCCTCGGCCACCGGCACGTAGTCATCGGTGAAGGGCGGGTGCGCGAAGACGGCGAGGCCGCCCGCGGCGTGGATCAGCCGGACGGCGTCGGCCGGCAGCAGCCGTTCGCGTTCGACGTAGGCCGGTGAGTTGCGGTCGAGCAGCCGCGTGAACGCCTCGTCCGTGCTGGCGACGTGGCCCGCCTCCACCAGCGCCCGCGCGATGTGCGGCCGCCCGATCGAGGCCTCCCCGGCGATCTCGCGCACCCGCTGCCACGACACCGGGGCGTTGAGTTTGACGAGTTCCGCGACGATGCGCTCGCCACGCGCGATCCGCCCGGTGCGCATCCGGTCGAGTGCGCTACGGAACGCCTCGTCGCGGTCGTTCACGAACAGGCCCAGCATATGAACCTCCGTGCCGGGCACGTCGCAGGCGAGTTCCACGCCAGGGACCAGGCGCATACCGGGATGCCGCGAGACGGCGGCGCGCGCCTCGTCCAGGCCGTCGAGGGTGTCGTGGTCAGTCAGGGCGAAGACGCGGACGCCGTTGGCAGCGGCGAGGTCCACCAGGGCGGTGGGGGAGAGGGTGCCGTCCGAGCGGTTGGAGTGACAGTGGAAGTCGCCGGTACTCCGCCCCGCCATGCCGCGCCCCCTCGATGCCCCCGAACCGTGCCCCCGAACCGTGCTCGCGTGCGACCCGGTGTGCGACCTAGTGCGCGACGGCGCTCGCGCGGGTCTCGCGCACCACCGTCACCTTGATCTCGCCGGGATACTGCAGCGTCTCTTCGATGCGCCGGGAGATGTCGCGCGCCATGCGGCTTGCGCCCAGGTCGTCGACCTTCTCGGGCCGCACGATGATCCGGATCTCGCGCCCGGCCTGCACCGCGAACGCCTGCTCCACGCCATCGAACGACGTCGCGATCGCCTCCAGCGCTTCGAGGCGCTTCACGTACTCGTGCGTCGACTCGCGTCGCGCGCCCGGGCGTGAGCCCGAGATGGCGTCCGCGACGATCACGATCAGCGACTCCACCGTCTCCGGGGTCACCTCTTCGTGGTGGGCCTCCACGCAGTGCACCACCTCGCGCGGGACGCCGAAGCGTCGCGCAATGTCCGCGCCGAGGCGGGCGTGGGTGCCCTCCATCTCGCGGTCGACGGCCTTGCCGAGGTCGTGCAGCAGGCCGCCCATGCGGGCGATCTCCACGTTCGCGCCCATCTCGTGCGCCAGCGCCGCCGCCAGCCACGAGGTCTCGATGCAGTGGCGCAACTGGTTCTGGCCGTACGAGAAGCGGAAGCGCAGTTTGCCCAGCGTCTTCACGACCTCCGGGTGCAGCCCGGTGACCTCGGCGTCCACCATCGCCTGGCGGCCCGCCTGCTCCACCATCTGGTCCACCTCGCGGCGGGCCTTCTCCACGGCCTCCTCGATGCGGGTCGGCTGGATGCGGCCATCCTGGATCAGCCGTGCGAGCGCCACCCGGGCGATCTCGCGCCGCACCGGGTCGAAGCCGGAGACCGTCACCACCTCGGGCGTGTCGTCGATGATCAGGTCGCAGCCGGTCGCCGCCTCGAAGGCACGGATGTTGCGTCCCTCGCGGCCGATGATGCGGCCCTTCACCTCGTCAGACGGGATCGGCACCACGGAGACGGTCGTCTCCGCCGTCACGTCGGAGGTGATGCGCTGCATCACCGTCGCCAGCACCTTGCGGGCGCGCGTGTCCGCCTCGGCACGGGCGGCCTGCTCCATCGAGCGCACCCGGCGCGCAGACTCCTCGCGCAGTTCTTCGTCCAGCCGCTGGAGCAGCTCCTGGCGCGCCTCGTCGGCGGTGAGCCCGGCGACCCGCTCGATCTCGGTGCGGGCGCGCTGCAGCGTGTGGTCGAGTTCGCGCTCGGAGTCCTCGAGCGCGGTCGTGCGGTCACGGACCGCCTGCTCGCCTTTCTCCAGGCTCGTCGCGCGACGCTCGAGCGCCTCTTCGCGCTGCTCGAGGCGGCGCTCGATGCGCGTTACCTCGGAGCGGCGCTCGCGGATCTCGGCGTCGAGTTGTTCACGGCGGGCCAGGACGCGCTGCTCGGCGTCCAGTTCCAGCTTGCGGGCGTGGTTTTCGGCCTCTTCGAGGGCCAGGCGGCCTTCTTCGCGCGCCTGCCGGAGCATGTTGTTCGCGCCGGTTCGGGTGAACAGAAACACCGCGCCGCCGCCGAGGAGGAGTGAAATCCCCCCGACCAGCAAGAGCACAACGGGATCCATGATGGGGCTCCGCTTTCCGTGGTTACGGCCCCGCGCCGCACCGGCCGGAAGTGGCTCGGTGGTCGCGTCGGGCGCGATATGTCGTCAGGTCTCACGCCCCGTCGGGGGCGTCAGGTCGCGCCATCGTAACACGTCGAATGCATGGCTCAGAGGGCGCCCGAGGGGTGCGCGACCGCTCGCTACAGGTCGTCGGCGTCATCGGCCGGGGTCTCGCCGGCCTCCGCGAGCGCGCTCCGGGCGGCCTCCCGCGCGATGTTGTCCGGGAAGCCCCGACGCCGCAGGAAGTCGTGCAGGCGGCGGGTACGCCTCGGCTCCTCCACGTCCCGGAGCGACCGGGCGCGCTTGCGCGCCGCATCGAGCGCCGCTGCAGCCTCGTCGTGCGCCTCCACTGCGTCCCGCGCAAGGGTGTCCGGGACACCGCGCTGCTGCAGTTCCATCTTCAGCAGCGACCGCCCGCGATCACGGGCGCGTCCGCTACCGACATAACTCTTGGCCCATGCCGCATCGTCGAGGTAGCCGAGCGCGCGCATCCGCTCGACGGCGTGATCCACGACCTCGGTGTCTTCGATCTGCTTCGCCAGGGCAGCGCGGAGTTCGCGCTCGGTGCGCGGGCGACGGGCGAGGAACGTGAGGGCGGTGCGGACGGCCAGCAGTCGCTGGCCCTCGCCGGTCAGGGTGTTCCAGTCGCCGTCCTCGAAGTCCGCGCCGGCGCGGACCCGGTGCATGATCACCGTCTCCAGCGGCAGGAGCAGGGAGTCGCCACCGTCGATGGTGACGGTGGCGACTCCGCTCTTGCGTGGCTCAACGGCCGTGACGGTGGGGCTCATGCGTGACCCGCGCGATGCCTGCGCATCGGTCGCTGGCCGTCCCTACGCGTCGATGGTCAGCGCGGCCGGGTCGGCTTCGACCTCGACCACCGCTGCGGTCGTCGTCGGAGCGACGGCGCCCTTGATGCCCGCCAGGGCGCGGACGCGGTTCTCGATCTCCTCGCCGATGTCCAGGTGTTCGCGGAGGAACATGACCGCCGCCATGCGGCCCTGGCCCAGGCGCAGGTCGCCGTAGGAGAAGAAGGCGCCGGCCTTCTTGATCACGTCGTGCTCCACGGCCAGGTCGATGACATCGCCCCAGTGGTTGATGCCGTGCAGGTCGCCGGTGAACATAATGTCGAACTCGGCCTGCCGGAACGGCGGGGCGACCTTGTTCTTCACGACCTTGCAGCGGACGCGGTTGCCAATGAAGGTCTGCCCCTCCTTGAGGGACTCGATGCGGCGGATGTCGATGCGCACCGAGGAGTAGAACTTCAGCGCTCGACCGCCAGGCGTGGTCTCCGGCGAGCCAAAGACAACGCCGATCTTCTCGCGCAACTGGTTGATGAAGACCAGCGAGGTGTTCGTGCGGGAGACGGTGGAGGTCAGCTTTCGCATCGCCTGCGACATCAGCCGTGCCTGCAGGCCCGGCAGGGAGTCGCCCATGTCGCCGTCCAGTTCGGCGCGCGGCACGAGGGCGGCGACCGAGTCAACCACGACGATGTCCACGGCACCAGAGCGGACCAGCGCCTCGCAGATCTCCATCGCCTGCTCGCCGGTGTCTGGCTGGGAGATCAGCAGTTCGGCCACGTTGATGCCGCACTTCGCGGCGTACTCCGGGTCGAGCGCGTGCTCCACGTCGATGTAGGCGGCGGTGCCGCCCTTCTTCTGCGCCTCCGCGATGATGTGCTGCGCCAGCGTGGACTTACCGGCCGACTCCGGCCCGTAGATCTCGGTGATGCGGCCGCGCGGGATGCCGCCGATGCCGAGCGCGATGTCCAGCGACAGGGCACCGGTGGGGATGGCGGAGACGGTCACGGCGGCGCTGGAATCGCCCAGGCGCATGATGGCGCCCTTGCCGTGCTCCTTGATGATCGATTCGAGTGCCTTGGCGAGCAGGTCAGCCTTGCTCCCCGTGGTCGAATCCTTGCTGTGCTTGGCGTCCGATGCGGCCATAGCCCGCTCCTGTTCCCGTGGTCCGGGCCAGAAGCCCGGGGAGATGTGGCAGCCCCCGCCGCCGTTCGGAACAGTAGTAGAACGCGTGTTCGATGTCAACCGCTGATGTCAGCACATCGGCCCCGGCGTTCGACGTCATCCCTCCGCCCCTTCAGGATACGCGCATGCCCACCCATCCGGAGCCGTCCGGCCCATCCAGATTCACGGTCAGGTTCACGGTTCGCCTCACCCCGCGCGCCTCGCGCGAGGGTGTGACCGGGGAGCGTGATGGGGTCTGGCAGGTGCGCGTGACCGCACCGCCCGTGGACGGCGCGGCGAACGAGGCCTTGCTGCGCCTGCTGGCGAAGCGCCTCCGCGCCCCCCGCTCCACGCTCCGCATCGCCATCGGCGACACCGCCCGTACCAAGGTCATCGAGGTCGAAGGCCTCGACGTGGCGGCGTGCGCAGCGCGAGGGGCTTGGGGAGGTTTGAGTCGGGGCGTTGGCGCCCCGGTGGGTGGCTAGTAGGAGAAGAGCATGTTCGCGATGAAGAACAGCGCAATCATCGCAATCATCGGGGTCAGGTCGATCATGCCGATGGGCGGGATCACGCGCCGCAGCGGATCCAGGATCGGGTCGGTGATCGAGTTCAGCGCGCGCACCACCGGGCCGTCTTTATCGATCGGTAGCCACGTGAGGATCGCCCTCGCGAAGATCGAGAACGCCAGGAACTGCACCAGGTAGGCCACCAACAGGACAACGGCTTCCATCTGCCTACTCTCCCAGTTCCCGCGCGCGTTCGTACGCGGCGTCAATTGCTGAATCGATGGCGGTGCGGAACGATGCCGCCTCCAGCTCCGCGATCCCCGCAGCGGTCGTACCGCCGGGTGAGGTCACGGCGTTGCGCAGTGCCGCCGGGTGCTGCTCGGTCTCGATGGCGTACGCCGCCGAGCCGTGCACGGTCGCCAGCACCAGCGTCTGCGCGTCCGCTCGCTTCATCCCCTGCCGTACCGCCGCGTCGATCATCGCCTCGATGAACAGATAGACGTAGGCCGGCCCGGATCCATGTACGGCCGTCGCCAGGTCCACCTCGTCATCGGAGTGCACCTCCACGCTGGCGGTCGCCACGGCGCTCAGCACCTGCAGCACACGCTGGCGCTGTTCGACCGTCACTTCCGGTGCCGCATAGTAAACCGCCGCGCCAGCACCGATCGCGGCGGGCAGGTTGGGCATCACACGCACCGCCGACCGATGGCCGGAGTAGCGGCGGACGTCTTCCAGCCGCACGCCGGCGGCGATGGAGATCAGCACCGCATCGCGCGAGATCGCGCCCTGGAGGTTGCCCGCGACGTGTGACAGGTCCTGCGGCTTGATCGAGAGCAAGACGACGTCTGCGCCGATGCAGGCGCTCTGTACGTCGTCCGTGACGCGCACGCGGTGCTCGGCGAGGGCGGTACGACGCGCCTCCAACACCTCGGCGACCGCGATGTCGCCCGGTTCCGCCACGGCGCCGCGCAGCAGGCCGCGCAGAAACGCCTCGCCCATGAAGCCGCCGCCGATGATGCCGATGCGCATCCGTGTGTCCTTCGCTGACGCCACGCCCCCGCTGGCGCTGCCGGCGTCGCCGTTAGCCCGTTCGCTCTCCGAAGATCGCCCGGCCCACGCGTACCAGCGTGGCACCTTCCTCCACCGCGACCTCGAAGTCCTCCGTCATGCCCATTGAGAGGCCGGTCAGCCCGTGCGCCTGCGCCAGTTCGCGCAGTGCGCGGAACACCGGACGCACCTCCTCCGGTCGGGACACCTGAGGGGCCACGGCCATCAGCCCCTCCACGCGCACCGCCTGGGAGGCTGCGGCTGCGGAAAGCAGCGCGCCCACCTGAGCGGGCGCGATCCCTTCCTTCTGCGCCTCCCCGGCGACGTTGACCTCAAGGTAGCAGGGCAGAGGGTGGGCCGCAGCCGCGCCGGACCGCGCGGCCTCGCGGGTGAGCACGTCGAGTAGTCGCCTGGAGTCCAACGCGTGAAACACGGCCGTGTGCGGCAGCACATCGCGCACCTTGTTCGTCTGCAGGTGACCGATGAAGTGCCACCGCGCCGACGCCCCGCTCGCGGCACCGATCGAGGCGACCTCCGCCGCCTTCGGGAGCAGTTCCTGCGCACGGTTTTCGCCGAGGTCGACGGTGCCCGCGCTGATCGCCTCCACGCAAGCGGTCGCCGGGTGCCCCTTGGAGACGGCGACGAGCGTCACCTCCGCCGGGTTACGCCCCGAGCGCTCACAGGCCTGCGCGATACGCGCACGGATCGCCTCGATGCGCTCGGCGAGGCCAGCGTCTGGCCGCGGGGACGGGGTGGATGGGATCGGGCGCGTCATGCTGCGGAGAGTACCGCGCGCCGCGGCCTCGGTGCCGCTTTGATGCCGCTAGTAGCCGCCCGGTGGTTGCCGTCCTGTGCGAGGCATGCGACCCGCCTCGATCTCGGCGAGCGCCTCCTCCTCAGCCTTCTTGGCGCGACGGGCGAGGTACACGACGCCCAACACCATCAGTCCGATCGGGATGAGCGCGAGCGCGACGTGCGTGGTCAGTGCCATGAACAGGCCCACGAACAGCACCAGCGCGCCCACGATGATGATCATCGGCCCCGCGAGGATCTCCAGGATCACCCGCATCATCCAGCCGATCTCACGCCAGGACGCGTCCTGGATGTCGGGGATGTCCTGGTCGGGCCGGTATGGAGGCATGAGTTCAGTCTACCCGCGCTCGTTCGGTGCCGTCAGCGCGGCGCATCGGTGGCACCATCACGAGTGTCACGAGCAGCGCGAGTAGCCGCAGTTTCGGCAGGTGAGGCACTGCTCCACGAACTCCATCTGCTGGCCGCAGTCCGGGCAGGTCAGACCGGACGCCGTCACGTCCCGGACCGCGGACGGGTCGCCGAACCGCAGGCGCAGCCACTTGAAGACGTAGTCCAGGATGCTGGTCGCGAACGGGATCTCGCGGTTGGCCGTCACGCCGTACGGCTCGAACCGCGTCTGCTCGAACTTCGTCGCGATCTTGTCGATGCTGACGCCGTACTGCAGCGAGAGCGAGGTCAGCAGCGCGACCGCGTCCGTGAGGCCGGAGACGGTGCTGCCCTCCTTCGCGATCTTCAGGAACAACTCGCCCGGCCGTCCGTCATCGAACAGCCCGACGGTGATGTAGCCTTCCTGGTCGCCCACGCGGAACTTGTGCGTGATCGACTGCCGTTCGTCCGGCAGGTGCCGCCGTGCTGGTGCGCCCACGGTGTGTTCGGTGCCGTCGAGTGCGACCGCGGGGGCCTTGCTGCCCGAGCTTGCAGCGTCCGAGGTGTGTGCGAGCACCTGGAGGGCGCGCGACCCGTCCCGGTAGACCGTGACGCCCTTGCAGCCGAGGCGGTGCGCCAGCGTGTAGACCTCCAGCACCTGCTCCGGTGTCGCCTCGTGCGGCAGGTTCACCGTCTTAGAGACGGCCAGGTCCGTGTGCGCCTGGAACGCCGCCTGCATCCGCACGTGCCACGAAGGCGCGATCTCATGCGAGGTCGCGAAGCGTGCCCGCACCTCCGCCGGCACACCCTCCACCTCGTCCAGTCGCGCGCCATGGGCGAGGTCGTCGAACAACTCGTCGGAGGCGAAGCCGCCCTCGCGGGCGACCGCCCGGAACGCCTCGTTCACCTCGGGCAGCAGCGTGCCGTCGCCCATGCGGCGGACGTGGGCCAGCGAGAAGTACGGCTCGATGCCGGACGAGGCGCCCGCGATGATCGCGATCGTGCCCGTCGGGGCAATGCAGGTGCGCGTGGCGTTCCGGTAGCGCGGTCCGCCGGCGTAGATCGAGCGGTCGAGGTTCGGGAACGGCCCCTTCTCGGCGCCCAGCGCCGCGGACGTCTCGTCTGCCTCGGTGCCCACGGTAGACATCAGCCGCCCGGCCAGCGCCAGCGCCTCCTCCGAGGCGTAGGGGATGGCGGCGGCGACCAGGAGGTCCGCCCAGCCCATCAGGCCCAGCCCGATCTTCCGGTTGCCCCGCACGGCCTCCGTGATCTGGGGCACCGGGAACTCGTTGACCTCCACCACGTTGTCCAGGAACCGGACGGCCACGCGCACGGTGCCGCGCAGCGCCTCCCAGTCCACGTCACTGCGCTCCGCGTCCCAGAACCGCGCGACGTTGACCGAGCCGAGCGTGCACGCCTCCCAGGGCAGCAGCGGCACCTCCCCGCACGGGTTCGTCGCCTCAATCGGCCCGAGTGCCGGCGTGGGGTTCGCGCGATTGATGGTGTCCAGGAAGATCAGCCCGGGATCGCCAGTCTGCCACGCCCCCTGCGCGATCTCGCGCAGTAGCGCGCGGGCGTCCACCTGGCCCCGCTCCGCACCGTCGCGAGGGTCGCGGAGCGTGAACGGCTCGCCCGCCTCCGCTGCCGCCATGAACGCGTCCGTGGCCGCGACCGAGATGTTGAAGCGTGTCGCCGTGACGCCATCGTCCTTGGCGCGAATGAACTCCTCGATGTCCGGGTGGTCGGCGCGCAGGATGCCCATGTTCGCGCCATCGCGCTTGCCGCCCTGCGTCACCAGCCGGGAGACATCGTCGTAGTGGCGGAGCACGGAGACCGGCCCGCAAGCCGCGCCGTGGGTGGTGCGGATCGGCTCGCCCCGACCGCGCAGCCGCGAGAAGTCGAAGCCGGTGCCGCCGCCGTACTTCTGGACCATCGCGGTCGCCTCGGCCGTGGACATAATCGATTCGAGCGTGTCATCGACGGGCAGCACGAAGCACGCGGCCAGCGTGCCCTGGCCGGTGCCGGCGTTCATCAGGGTGGGGGAGTTCGGCAGGAAGCGCAGGGCCGCCATCTCGTCGTAAAACCGCTGCGCCCACTCTCGCCGCGCCGCCTCGGCCGGTTCCGCGGCGGCGATGGCGATCGCCACCCGCGCGAACAACGCCTCCGGCGTCTCGATCACCTCGCCGGCCGCGTCGCGCAGCAGGTAGCGGCGCTCCAGCACGGTGCGCGCGTTCTCGGCCAAGGCGACCGGAGTGGTACGGATCTCGTCAACGGCGACCATGCGGGCGGCCTCTCGCGGTGCCAGTCGAGTAGAACATGCGTTCCCTCGACATCGCAACCGCCGATGTCATCAGTTGTCATCGGTGTCACCGGCGCGCCCGAGATCGACGCGCCGTTCGCAGATCGTAGCGCGGATCGCGACTCGTTATTACAGCAATGCTAACCAACACAACGCCAGGCGATTACGGTCTCGTGCGCCGGCCTCGGACTCGCCGAATCTCATCGAAACGCACAGACGCCCGGCGGGTGAGGCCGGGCGTCCGAAGGTGAACGAGACGGGTGAGCACTAGCGGGACGCGCGCAGCGTATCCAGCGAGATCGGCTCGCGATCCACCAGCTCGTCTTCTTCGATCATCAACCGGGGCGACTCGCCGCGGATCAGTGCGTCCAGGTCATCCTCGAACAACTTCGCCTGCTCCGGCGGCAGCGCCAGCGGGCCGACGTGGGCGATGCGGTTCAACTCCTCCAGCATCTCGTCCAACGAGACGAACTGGTGGTAGACGGAGGCGAAGCGGATGTAGGCGATCGGGTCCAACGCCTTCAGACGCGTGATCGCCATCTCGCCGACCACGCGACTGGGCACCTCGGCCCGGCCGGAGGCCATGAGCCGCTGCTCAATGTCCTCGACGATGGCGTCCACCGCGCCAGAGGCTAGCGGGCGCTTCCGCGCGGCGATGCGCAGGCCGGCCAGCAACTTCTCGCGGTGGAACTCTTCGCGACGACCGTCCTTCTTCACGATCATCACAACGGCGCGCTGCACCTGTTCGTAGGTCGTAAACCGCTCGTCGCAGGACTCGCACTTGCGGCGGCGGCGGATGCCCCCGTCCGTGGTGCGGGAATCGATCACCTTGGTGGCGTCATGGGCGCAGAAGGGGCACTTCATTCGGAGGTTCACGCTCTCGGGCCGCGGGGAGAAGCCGATGGTCGGGAGGAGGGACTGGGGCGTCCCCGGGGTGTGGAGTCTCCACCCCACAGCCCGCGTCCTCAAGGCTTGCCGTCCACAACCGTCGCCGATGTTGTCCCCATCGTGCTGAAAATTGCGCCTGAGCCTGTGGGGAACGTGCTTCATCATCACATTGGCGCATAGCCGTGACGCGTCTGAGACGCAGAGCGGGCGGCCCATCGGGC
>JAQCKI010000080.1 GCA_027592645.1 Chloroflexota bacterium
TCTGGCTGTGCCGGGGCCCGAGTGGCGTCGCTCGAAGGCGGTGGGGCCGCTGCACCGCTGGCCAAATTCAGCAATCGCTGCAGGAAATTCATCCGATGACTCCAGAAAGCATGGCCACTCTAATCCTTTTGGCGGCGAGCTAGGCGGCTGCTTCCTGGTCGAGGGCGTGGGAGCGGAGCGCGCTTGCGACGGCACGCTGTCGATCCCCGACCTCGGCAAATCCCAGATCACTCGGGGTCATGAACCCCATGCCTGACGCGGTACAACCGGGGTTCGCAATGTACCCACAGATGTACCCACGGGGTCGTGGTACTCGGTGTTATTCGGGGGTGTTTGAGGGCGTTTCTGAATCTGGCGGGGGTGTCCCGAATGGGGCTAGAGCGGATTATGAGTCCGCTGCTCTACCACTGAGCTACCCTGCCACGGCCCACCAGTTTCCCGGTCGATGTGCGTGGTGTCTAGTCGCCGAGGGCGGCGGGCGACCTCGGCGTGTCCGAGCGCAGGCGCGGTGCGACCCCTGCGCGTGGCCGGCTGACCAACCTGGCGAGATGTAGCCTGTATCTGCATGGGTTGAGGCGCGCCGATGGCGCGGGCTCTCCTCCGGAAGGAACGGCTACACCATGAAGGTCGCCATTACTGGCAGCACGGGACTCATTGGCACGGCGGTGACGCAGCGCCTCCAACGCGACGGCCACGAGGTCGTGGGTATGACGCGCGGGAGCCGGGACAACCCGAACGCGCTCTGGAACCCGGCCGAGGGCTGGATCCGCGATGGCGCGCTCGAGGGCGTCGAGGCGGTCGTGAACCTCGGCGGCGAGAACATCGGCGGCGGGCGGTGGAACGCGACGCGCAAGGCCGCGCTGCGCACCAGCCGCATCGACGCGACCCGGCTGCTCGTCGACCACATGCGCGCGCACGGCATCCGGCCGCAGGCGTTCGTCTCGTCCTCGGCGGTCGGCTACTACGGCGACCGCGGCGAGGAGCGCCTTACCGAGTCCGCCGCCACGGGCGAGGGGTTCCTCGCGCAGTTGTGTGCGGACTGGGAGGCAGCGGCGCGCGGCGCGAGCGACCTGGGCGCGCGCGTGGTGACGCTGCGCACCGGCGTGGTGATCGATGGCGATGCCACGGCGTTCAAGCGCCTGACGTTCCCGATCAGGATGGGCGTCGGTGGGCCGCTCGGCAGCGGGCGACAGTGGTTCCCGTGGGTCCACCTGGAGGACGCCGCTGGCGTCGTCTCGCACGCGCTGTCGTCGGAGATCAGCGGACCGGTGAACCTCGTCGCGCCGGAGACGCTCACCAACGGCGCGGCGACGAAGGCACTGGGCCGCATCCTGAAGCGGCCGGCGTTCATGCCCGTACCGGGCGTCGCGCTGAAAGTGCTGCTCGGCGAGATGGCGCAAGAACTGCTGCTGAACAGCCAGCGCGTGGTGCCGGCCGCCCTCGAGCAGTCGGGCTACAACTTCCACTACCCGACGTTCGAGGCGGCGGCGCGCGAAGCCCTCGGCCGGCCCGCGCGCGCATAACGCTCTTCGACGAAGAGCGAGAGGATCCCTCCCGTGGGTCTGCACCGATTCACCGACGTCCGGCGCTTCCCGATCGCGGTCGACGAGGCGTGGGCGTTCTTCTCGGATCCGCGCAACCTGGCCGTCATCACGCCCCCGGGGATGGGGTTCGAGGTGCTGGGCGACCTCCCGGAGCGGATGCACCCCGGGCTGATCGTCGCCTACCGGGTGCGGCCGCTGCGCCGCCTCCCGGTGACGTGGGTGACAGAGATCACCCACTGCGTGGACGGCGTGATGTTCGTCGATGAGCAGCGCTTCGGGCCGTACCGCTTCTGGCACCACCAGCACCACTTCAAGGCTGTGCCCGGCGGCGTCGAGATGCGCGACATCGTCCACTACGATGTCGGCTTCGGCCCGGTTGGCGACCTGGTCAACGCCGTCCTCGTGCGCTCGCGCATCCGCGCCATCTTCGAGTTCCGGCGACGGGTGCTGGAGCAGCGCTTCGGCACGCTCCCGCTGCACGCGTACTAGGAGCGCAATCGGGAGCCCACCGTGGTGGCCACCGGTGATATCCTTTCCGCATGGACGAGGTAGCCCTCCCGACGATCCGGTTCACCGACGAGGCGTTCGCCAAGTTGTCCGAGGTACTGGACAACCACGCGAACCCGGTCGCCGGTCTGAAGCTGCAGATCGCGGAGCGCCACGAAGGTCAGTTTCGCCACCTGCTGAGCCTCGTCGAAGAGGGCGCGCAGGACGAAGCGGACATCCCCGTGGAGACGGCGGACGGGATCACGATCTTCGTCCCGTCGCACGACCTCAAGTACCTCGAGGGCCTCGAGATCCACTACTTCGACGACGGTGCCGGTAATGCCGGCCTGGAGTTCCGCAACCCGAACCCGATCTGGCACGACCCGCGCGAGTTCCAGTTGCAGGAGCTGTTCGACCAGCACATCAACCCGCAGATCGCCGCCCACGGCGGCGTGCTCTCGCTGCTCGGCGTGCGCGACCGCAAGGCATACGTCCAGTTCGGCGGTGGCTGCGTGGGCTGCGGGATGATCAACGTCACCCTGAAGCAGGGTGTCGAGGTCGCGGTGAAGGAGATGATCCCGGACATCGACGAGATCGTCGACATCACGGATCACGCCTCCGGCGAGAACCCCTTCTACACGCCCGCCAAGAAGTAACGCCCGCCCGCCCGTCGCCTCATAGCCCCGAGGCCTACTCGACGGCTTCGATCTCGAAATCGAGCTGTGCGTGCGCGTCGCGAAGCGCCTGCTCCACCTCCGCCGGCGTCCCGCCCTTCGCGAAGATGAAGCCGAGGTACTCCGTGCCCTCCGGCAGCGGCACCACGAGCCCGCCGGTGCGGATCGAGATCGTCACCGACTCGATCAGCGGCACGGCCTCGGCCTCCGCCACGCCTCGGACAGCGCGGAGCACGCCGGCGCGCGGGATCGGGATCATCATCACGCCGGTCGCAGCCGCCTCGCGCTCGTAGGAAGGCACGTCGAGGCCGGTCGCGTGGCGCAGCAGGATTTCCTCCAGCGACATCCCCGTCCCGAACGAGAGCGTGCGCGCGCAGAGCCCGCCGATGGATCTCGCCGCGATGTCGATCGGGTACCAGCGGCCCTCGTGCAGGCGCAGTTCGGCGTGCACCGGGCCGGTCTCCAGCCCCAGCGCGCGGCACGCCGCCTCGGTGGTCGCGATCAGCGACTGCTGGTCGGCGTCCGGCAGCCGCGAGGGCGTCACGTAGATCGTCTCTTCGAACGTGGGCCCCACCAGCGGATCGGGCTTGTCGAAGATCGCCAGCGTCCGCAGCCGCCCGCCATCGAGCAGGCCTTCCACGGACACCTCGATGCCGGGGACGTACCCCTCGATCAGCAGGCGGTCGGCGAGCGGTGCGCCGCACTGCTCCTGCGCTTCGGGCGTCTGGAGGATCGCGCGGATGCGAGCGACGGCGGCGAGGAACTCGGTCTCGTTGTCGGCGCGGAGCACGCCCTGGCTCGCTGAGAGCGCGAGCGGCTTCAGCACCACCGGGTAGGTCACGGCGCGAGCGGCCTCCCGCGGGTCGGCGTTCAGCGGGAGGACGTGCGCCTCCGGCGAGGGCAGCCCGGCGGCGGCGATCAGTTCACGCAGCCGCGCCTTGTTGCGGGTCGCCTCCACCGAGCCGACCGAGTTGTACGGGAGTTCCAGCCGCCGCGCGGCACGTGCCGCGATCAACTGCCCGCCATCGTCCACAGCGACGATCGTGTCGAGCGGGTGCAATGTGGCGAACGCCTCCACCTGGGTGGCGCCCACATCGGGCTGGTCGAAGTCGAGTTCCACCAGCCGCCCACCGGACTCGCCCTGCAGCGGGTTGCGGCGGTCCGTGCCGACCACCACCTCCACGCCGAGGCGGCCCGCCGCCTCCATGAAGTCGGGCGCGCGGTAGGACTCGGAGGGAATCAGGAGCAGGACTCTGGCCATGGGGCGATCCTAGACCTCGGCGCCAGTGTCGAGGGATGCGGGCGGCGGGGGAACAAGAACGCCGGCCCTCGCAGGCCGGCGTCCGTGAGTTCGGTCGGTGCGAAGCGCCTAGTGGGCGCCGCCGCCACAGCCACAGGCGCCGCCGCCGGACTGGGCGTTCGGGGCTGTGATCTGGAAGCCCTGCTGCATCACGTCCTCGATGTAGTCGATCGAGGCGTCCGTCAGGACTGGCGCGGAGGCCGGGTCCACGACGAACTTCAGGGTGCCGAACTGCATGACGGCGTCGTCATCGTGCGCCTCGTCCAGGCCCATGCCGAAGCGGGGGCCGGAGCAGCCGCAGCCGCCCTGGGCGATGAATACGCGGATCGCCTGGCCGGTCTCCGCAGCGCGTTCGCCGATGAGGGTGCTCAAGCGCTCCTGCGCGATGTCGGTGACAGTGATGTTCATGAGGCCTCCTGCGTGCGCCAGTTTCGACAGCCGTGACTTCTTCATCATGCCCTGCGCGGACGCGCCCTGCAACCAGTAGACTCCGCCGGTCAACTCCGGTGGGAAGATCCGCTGCCCCCGGTGAGCCCCTGCGAGGTCTCTCGATGTCCTGCCAACGGCTCCTTCCGGGCGTGCTGGCCGCTCTCCTGGGTCTCGCCCTGGTCGCCTGTGGCGGTGATGTCGCGGACGAGGAGGCCGGTGAGCCGCCCCTGGCCGAGCCGCGCCTCACATTGGCGCTCGAAGGTGTCGTGCTGCCCGAGGGCGTCTCGGCGGACGACGTCGTGGTGAGCACGCTCACCCTGGATGCCGAGGAGGCACGCAAGGCGGAGGAGGGAAGTGGCACCGTCGCTGCGTTCCGGCTCGAACCAGCCGGTCTGCAGTTCGCCGCGCCGGTCCCGGTCACCATCGAACTGCCCGCCGCGGCGCTGACCCCGGGGGGCGGAGCCACGTTCGTACTCGTGCTGACCTCCGACGACGGCACGTCCGAGATTCTCGCGGTCGACGATGCGCAGTGGAATTTGGACATCGGTGCGATCCAATTGACCACCAGCGTGCCGCACTTCTCCGAGTTGTTGGTGGTGTTCGTCTACACCCGAATCATCGCCGACATCACGCCTGCACCTGGGGATGACTTCGCGGTCGGGTCCCGCTTCACGGTGAGCGCCGTGGTCCACCGACCGCGTGCAGAGCGGGAACAACTGGACACCCTGATTAGGTTCAAGAACGGAACCAGTGGGCGGTTCCAAACGCGCACTGCCAGCCGACCAGGCCCCTGGTCCAGCGCGACATTCTGGCGCGTGGATGATGGCTCTCGCGATGGGGTGGATGCGCACCTCAGGAACCGGTCTCCGTCTGTTGAGTCCTTGGCTCCGGTCGAAACGCGTCAGACCGAGCGGGCGCACGCGGCCGACGCGACGACCACGCCGACCCTGAGTCAGGAGTTCCTCTGCGAGCGCGCCGGGCCGTTCAGGATCGTTCTGTACGCTCGAATCGACCAGCCCGGCACGCAGACGTTGCTTGTCGCCGGTTCGAACAAGGAGTACCAAGTCACCGTCTCCGCGAACGAGGCGTTCACCACCATGACCGGCCGGTGCGTGCTGGGCACCTCCACCCCGACGCCGACGCCCACCGGGAGCCCGACGCAGACACCAACCCCGGTGACGGGTACCGACCCGTGGGAGGCGATCCTGGAGGGTGGCGAGGCAGTCCCCAGTCCGCTCAGCACCATCGTCCGCGGGCAGACGATCGTGTTCATGCTGGACGGGGTGCCGTTCGCGACCGACGGGCTGTCGGTGATCGACGCCCACGAGCCGTACTGTTCGTACCGCCACGTCCACGGCGGGCCGATCCGGTCGATCATTCCCCGTCCGGACGGCACCTACGTGGAAGCCAGCGAGCACCTCGCGGAGTGCGGCTATGGCCCGCCGAACTTCATGATCATCCCGGACCCGCGTTAGGCACGCCGTCCGACGATCTCCATGATCGCGTCGCCGAGGCGTTCTACCCGCGCCTCGCCGAGTCCCCACACGCCCGGGAGCGCGCATTTCGTGGGCGGCGTCTGCTGATCATCGCGGACCCGCGTTAGGCGTGCTGCCCGACGATCTCCATGATTGCGTCGCCGAGGCGTTCCACCCGCGCTTCGCCGAGTCCCCACACGCCCAGCAGCGCGCGCTTCGTGGGCGGCTTCTGCGCCGCAATCTCCCGGAGCGTGCGGTCTGAGGCGATGACGTAGGCGGGCACGTTCTCCTTCCGCGCCTGCTCCCGACGCCACGCGCTGAGTGCATCGAACAGCGCCGGGTCGTGAGGGGTCTCGGGCGGTGCGGAGACGGCGGCGGGACGGCGCTCTCGCGGCGAGCGAGGCGACGGCGCGGCGGCGCGCTCCGGGGGGGCTCTGCGTTCTGTCCGAGCGGGGCGGCGGCAGTTGTCGCAGCTCCCGCACCGCTCCGGCGGCTGCTCGCCGAAGTAGCGCAGCACGAGCGCGCGCCGGCATCCCTCGGTCTCCGCATACGTCGCCATCTCCTTCAGGCAGGTCAGTGCGTGGATGCGGTGCCGCTCGATCCCGGAGACATCGATGCGTGCTCGCGGATCCCACGAGGTGACACGGAGCGAGGCGGCGTCCAGCAGTCCGGACTCGCGGAGGGCGGAGACGGCGATCGCGAATTGCTCGTCCTCGGCGACCTCCGGCGGCAGGCGGCCGTCCTGAGGGTCGGCCACGGCAAGCCACCGTTGCCAGAGGCGGCGGACCGCCTCCTCGTCCGGGTGCGCCTGGAAGATGTGACGGCGGCGCATGTTCAGGTCGGCCGGCGCGTACAGCAGCACGCACTCTGCCGGGTCGCCGTCGCGCCCGCCGCGGCCCGCCTCCTGTGTGTAGGCCTCGAGGCGGGGCGGGAGGTTCATGTGGACGACATAACGTACGTCGGGCTTGTCGATCCCCATGCCGAACGCCACCGTCGCCACCACCACCGGCGTCTCGCCGAGCGTGAACCGCCGCTGCGTCTCCGTTCGCACCTGACGGGGCAGCCCGGCGTGGTACGGCTCGGCACGTCCCCCCGCCGCGACGAGGCGTGCCGCCGTTTCCTCGACCCCTGCGCGGGTCGCCGAGTAAACGATGCCGGCCGAATCCCCATGCGAGCGCGCGAAGTCCTCCAGCCAGCGGAGCCGATCCTCCTTCGACGCGATCGATTCGACGCGATAGACGAGGTTCGGGCGGTCGACGGTGGTGACGACGTGCTCCGCCGTGCGCTCGATGCCGAGGCCGCGTGCGATGTCCTGGCGCACCCTCGGGTTCGCGGTCGCCGTCAGCGCCAGCGTGCGCGGGTTGCCGAGGCGTTCCCGCACGCCGCCCAGCAGCAGGTAGTCGGGCCGGAAGTTGTGGCCCCACTCGGAGATGCAGTGCGCCTCGTCGATCGCCAACAGGTTCACCCCGGCGCGCCGGAGGCCGTCGGTGAAGAGCGGGTTCTGGAAGCGTTCCGGTGCGACATAGAGCAGGTTGATCTGGCCGTTCACGAACGCCTGGTAGCGCCGGTTCTGTTCCATCCGGTCGAAGTTGGAGTTGATGAACGTGGCGGAGACGCCCGCCGATTGCAGCCCCTCCACCTGATCCTGCATCAGTGCGATCAGCGGCGAGACGACCAGCGTGCGCCCTACCTCCAACGCCGGCAGGACGAAGCAGAGGCTCTTGCCGGTGCCGGTGGGCATCACCGCCACCACATCGCGCTCACCGAGGGCGCGAAGGACGCGCTCCTGCCCGCCACGAAAATCGGGGTAGCCGAACGTCTCCGACAGGCGGGCTCGATACGCATCGACCTCCACCGGGAGCGGCGTGGTGCCCGGCGGCAGCGGCGCCGGTCGCGCCAGCGGCAGCGCGGGCCTCGCGACTGTCAGGCCATCGAGCGGTTCGTAGGCCTCGATCGGCGGCGCGTCCGGCATCGCTCCGCACTCGGGGCACGCGGGGCTATCGCGCGGGATGGCAGCGCCACAATCTGCGCAGAGGTCGGTCACGCGCGGGCGGCCCTTCGCGAGCGGAGACGGGCTGGACTGGCCGGGGACAGCCATCGTACCGCGTCGCCTCCGCAGCCTCGCGGTTTGACGGCGCTCGCATGGCGCGAGGAACATCGGCAGAGGCGGGGGAGAGGACTGTTTGATGCGACGTTGCGCGCGCCCTGCCCTGATTGTGCTGATCGGCGCCCTCGTCGTGCTTTCGGGCGTCGCCTGTTCCGGTGACCCGGCACCCACCTCGACGCCCACGCCGCCGCTGCCGGTGACGCAGACGCCTGCACCGGACGGCGTGCCCATTGAGCACATCCGCGAGGCGAACCTGGCCGCGGTCTCGCTCGTCGGGCCGATCATTGATCACTTCAGTGGCGGCGAGATCGAGCCGCAACGGCTGCTGTATGCGGACATGACCGGCGACGGCGTGGAAGAAGCGGTGATCTTCGTGGAGTCCGGCGGCACCCAGGGCGACCTCGGCATCGCAGTGGTGCACGTACTGGACGGTCACCCCGCGATCCTCGGGTTCGTCGATGCTGGCGGGCGCGTCGATGTCACGTTCCCCGAGGTGGGTGGCGGCGTGATCGTGTCCCGCCAGGGCATCTGGCAGCCTGGCGACCCCGAGTGCTGCCCGTCCAACCTGCGTGAGCAGTTCTACCAGTGGAACGGCACGACGTTCGTGGTCACGGTTGACCAGGTCGTCGAGAACCCGCGCCGCTAGCAGCCGCTACGGCGCCGCGACGCCCCAGGCGATCTCCGACTCGACCTCACCGATAAAGGCGGCCACGCCGACGCGTGCCGGGCGGCACGGGTTCAGCGGCCCGTACGTCACCTCGTTCGCGGGCACGTCCAGCGCCGGCTTCGCCTCGGCGCCGCACTCCTCCTGGTAGATCCGATAGCCATCGACGGTGTCGGTGGAGGCGACCCAGGTGATCGAGATGCGCCCCGATTCACCCTCGCCGGCCGGAATCGGCGTCTCGAGGTTCGGGATCGCGCCGGTGATGACCGCGTTCGTCGGTGCCGCCGGCGCTACCGCGTCCGGCGTCTTGGTGGGTTCAGGTGGGGTCGGCGCCGTGGCGACCGGGTCGGGCGTCCCGGTCGCGGTCGGCGAGGGCGTGGAGTCAGCGTCGTCGCTGCACGCGGCGGCGACCATCAGGGCGAGGGCGACACCGGTGACGAGCAGCACGCCACGGAGTGTTCGGGATTGCATAGGGAGGCCTTTCGAGGCGCATCAGGGCAGCATGGGCGAGACGGCCACCTTAGGCAGCGCGCCATACGCCCGCGTCACTCCCCCTGCTCCCGTACCGCCGCCTCCACCAGCCGTCGTTCGGCGGCATCGAGGTTCGCGAGGACGCGCTCCAGCGCCTGAGCGCAGCGCGCCGGCTCCACCAGCATCGCCTCGGACAGCACCGCGCGTAGCGTGGAGGCGCCCCACGCCGTGCGAGGGCGCTCGAAGAAGCGCGGCTCCAGGCGGCGAGCGTGGGCTGCGACCAGGCGTCGGTCCTGCTCGATGCGTGTGACCAGCGCGGACAGCGTGGGGGCGGCGTACATCAACGCGGCGACGGCGACGGCGACGGCGGCGGGATGGCGGTCGATGCGGCCGCCGGGCGCCTCACTGCCGGACGCCATTGCGGCGCACGTCACCGCCGCCAGTTCCAGCAGCACGGCCAGGCTGGCGACGCGCTGACGTGGCGACTGGCCCTCGGCGTCCCGGTCGTCTGCACGTGGCTCGCCGATGTGGCGGAGTGCCACCGCGATGCGGCGATGGAACTCGCCGCCCGCCTCCTCGAGCGTGTCGAGCGGGAGGTCATCGAACTCGGCGGGGTGGTCCTGCATCGGTGGCTCCGAGCGCGTGGGAGATGCGCTGACTATCCTACCGGGGTGAGCGAAGTGGGACTCCTGAAGCACCTGGCGATCTTCATCGCCCTGATCGTGAACCTCTGGTTCGGCGGCGACCTGGTGCAGGCGTGGGCCGGGCACACGGCACGCACGGTGATGGAGTTCACGCTCATCCTCGGCTGGATGACGCTCGTCCTCGGCATGCGTGCGCCGCTCCCGTGGCGACGCCGAAAGGACGAGGACGCGTCGTGACGGAAGGTCCGGCCGGCCTCGCCGCGCTCCACCTGGATGCGCTGTACGAGCGCGAGGGCACGACCCTTCACCGCGTCCGTTCCACCGATGTCCCCACGCCGCTGGTCCACCTGCTGCGAACGCCCGAAGGCAATCACTGGCTGATCTCGGCGGCCGTCCCGCCCTCGATCCGCGCGCGCCTCGAAGCCCTGTTCGCGGCGGAGCCGGTGCTGCCCCTCGATGCGTACGAGTCGACCCCGCCCGAGAGCCTCGACGCGGCGCGCCGCCTGCTCGATGGCGCGAGTCGCGAGCACCGTGGCCCCGCGTTCGCGTTCCCCGCGGAGCCGAGCGCAATCCGTTCCGCGCCGCCCGGGTACACGATCGACGTCCTGCAGGCTTCGGTCGCCTTCGACGCTGCGCTCGGCCTCGAATGGGTCGCGGAAGCGAAGCCGCACGAGCAGCCGCTCGTCGTGGCCCGGGCGCCGGACGGCCGCATCGTTGCGGTCT
>JAQCKI010000081.1 GCA_027592645.1 Chloroflexota bacterium
CTGCCCCTAGTACGAGAGGACCGGGGTGGACGGACCTCTGGTGTGCCGGTTGTTCCGCCAGGAGCATCGCCGGGTAGCCATGTCCGGAACGGATAACCGCTGAAAGCATCTAAGCGGGAAGCCGACTTCAAGATGAGGCCACTCACCGGGTTAACCGGGTAAGACCGCGGGAAGACTACCCGCTTGATAGGCCAGAGGTGTACGCACAGCAATGTGTTCAGCTGACTGGTACTAATGGTCGAGGGCTTGACCCTCTATCAAGCACGCATCGTGATACCGGCGTGCGCTACACGCGCCGCAGGATCCATTCATTCGGCTTTCGCAGTATTTCGTTGCCGGGGTGCCGGCACGGACGCGGGATGGAGCAGTGGTAGCTCGTCGGGCTCATAACCCGAAGGTCGGGGGTTCGAATCCCTCTCCCGCTACCAGAACAATCGCAAGGGCGGGGCCACGGGGCCCCGCTCTTCGTATGTCCAGTACGGTTCCCGAAGGAGACGGCCAGGGTACGAGGAGTACGGCCGCGGCCGCTCCTCGGTGCCGAAACACCGAGAAATTGTCGCTCCAAACCCGCTCCGGGACTTGCCTGTACTGCCCGGATCAGGCCATAATCATCGTCCTGGTGGTTAGAGCGCGGCGGACCCACCCGTTCTCATTCCGAACACGGAAGTGAAACGTCGCAGCGCTGACAATACTGCCCTGGCAACGGGGTGCGGAAGATAGGCCACCGCCAGGACGATGCAGGCCATCCGGGAGCACCCCGGATGGCCTGCTGCATACATAGGGGAGTTTCTCCCCGGGCCGGCGGCCCTTCCGCCACGAGCAGTGGCCTTCGCTCGGAAGGCCCAGGGGGCGCAACCCCTCCCGTACCGTCTTAGGCCAGAGCGCCGCGTGTTAGCATGCGCCCCGTTCCGCGCCGGATGAGTCCGGATCCGGGCACATCTCGCTTGGAGGCAGACCCCCGTTGACGAATCAGACCACCCCCGCTGTAGAGATGGACATGGCCGCGCTGTTGGACAGCGTGGAGATCGCAGAGCCCCGGCAGCTTCGCCGTGGTGAAGTGGTCGAAGGCACCGTCATGAACATCGATCGTGACGGTGTCCTCGTGGACATCGGCTTCAAATCCGAAGGCATTGTTCCGCAGAGTGAGATGCACTCGCTCGGTGCGGATCCGCTCACCAAAGTCGCTATGGGCGAACGTATCCTGGTCTATGTGATGCAGCCCGAGACGGCCGAGGGCCAGGTGGCCCTCTCCATCGACCGCGCACGCGGTGAGCAGGGGTGGCGCGTCCTGCAGGAGCGCTTCGAGTCCGGCGATATCTTCGAGGCCGAAGTGACGGGTTACAACAAGGGTGGCCTGCTGGCCAACGTGGAAGGCGTCAACGCCTTCATCCCCATGTCGCAGGTCGTGGGCGCCAAGCCCGGCACCGATGGCACCAACCCGCTTTCGGCGCAGGTCGGTCGCGGCCTCCGGCTGAAGGTCATTGAGATCAACCGCCGCCGCAACCGCGTGATCCTCTCGGAGCGCGCGGCGCTGCAGGAGTGGCGCGCCGAGCAGAAGGACCGCTTGCTGGACGAACTCGCCGAGGGCGAAGTTCGCGCCGGTCGCATCACCTCGATCCGCAACTTCGGTGTGTTCGTGGACCTCGGCGGCGCCGACGGCCTCGTGCACCTCTCCGAACTCTCCTGGGACCGCAACGCCACGCCGGAAGACCTCTTCAAGGTGGGCGACGAGGTCCAGGTCTACGTGATGAAGGTCGACCATGAGACCAAGAAGATCGCTCTCTCCATCCGGCGCGCGTCGCCAGAGGAGTGGGAGCAGCTCATCACCCGCTACCAGGTGGGCGATGTCATCCCGGGCGTCATCACCAAGCTGGTCGCCTTCGGCGCCTTCGCCCGGCTGCCTGGCCCGGTGGAGGGCCTGGTGCACGTCTCCGAGCTGGTGGACCGCCGCATCGGCCACCCGGAAGAAGTCGTCGAAGAAGGCGACATCGTCCCGCTGAAGATCGTGCGCATCGAGCACGACCGTCACCGCCTGGGCCTCTCACTGCGCGAAGCGCGGAACGAGGCGATGGTTCGCGGTTGGCAGTTTGACGCGGACGGGCGTGTGACCGCTGTTCCGGAGGAGGCGAGCGACTCGTTCAAGAGCGAAGTCGCCGCGCTGCTACCGAAGATGGCGGAGCGCGCTGCTCGTGCTACCGAGGACGCCAGCCGCCGCCAGCAGGTGCAGCAGGAGCGCGAGACCGAAACGACGACGCAACGCACGGCCATGCGCGACGAGGCCCCGGTGCTCACCGCCATGCAGGCCGCCATGCAGCAGGCTCAGGCCGAACTGCAGAACCAGCAGGACGACGTGCCGGTCGCTGAGGCACCGGCTGCCGAGGCGCCCGTCGTCGAGGCACCGGTCGCCGCGGCGCCTGCGGTTGAGGCACCGGCTGCCGAGATAGCCGCTGCTGAGGCCCCAGCCGCCGAGGCTGTTGCCGCTGAGTCAGAGCCCGAGGCCGCTGCGGCCGAGGAGCCCGAGACCAAGTCCGAGGCGTAGGGGTACTCACCCCCGCCGACCGCGGAGGAGTCGATTCAAGGGCGCGCCGGTTGGAACGTTCCAACCGGCGCGCTTCTTCCTCCGACAGCAGGGTGATGGCCGAAGCGCATGGCGCTTTCGGGGAACACCCGCGAGACGTGGACCACTCCCCCGGTCCACGATGAACCACGGAACCACATGCGTGGATCCCGGCGGCTGCGCCGGGCGGTCTTGCCCCGTACTCCCCGTGGGGCAGAGCCAGACCCTGTGATAGCCTTGATCCGAGGGAACGGACGGAGCCGAATATGGCTGACCGATTCGACAAGTTCACCGAGCGCGCACGCCGCGTCCTGACGCTTGCTCAGGAAGAGGCGCAGCGGTTCAACCACAACTACATCGGCACGGAGCACCTGCTCCTGGGTCTGGTGCGGGAGGGCGACGGCGTAGCCGCCAAGGTCCTCGCCAACCTCGGGGTGGAGCTCAACAAGGTTCGCTCGGCCGTTGAATTCATCATCGGTCGCGGCGATCGGCAGTCCTCCGGCGAGATTGGCCTGACGCCCCGCGCGAAGAAGGTCATCGAACTCGCAGTGGACGAGGCGCGCCGTCTGCAGCACTCCTACATCGGCACGGAGCACCTGCTCCTCGGCCTGGTGCGGGAGGGCGAAGGCATTGCCGCTGGCGTCCTCGAGAGCCTCGGTGTGAACCTGGAGCGGGTGCGCGCGGAGACGCAACGCATCCTGGCGCAGTCGCAGCCGCAGGGTGGCGCAGCCGCCGGTGGCACCGCCGCCGCAGCCGGCCAGCGCGCCGTGCGCACGCCCACGCTCGATCAACTGGGCGTGGACCTGACCGCCATGGCGCGGAGCGGCCAACTCGACCCAATCGTCGGGCGCGAGCGCGAGATCGAACGCGTTGTGCAGATCCTGTCGCGGCGTACCAAGAACAATCCGGTGCTCATCGGTGAGCCGGGCGTCGGCAAGACCGCCGTCGCCGAAGGCCTCGCGCATCGCATCGTCTCCGGCGACGTGCCGGACACGCTCATGGGCAAGCGGATGCTCACGCTGGACATCGGCCTGCTGGTTGCCGGCACGAAGTACCGCGGCGAGTTCGAAGAGCGCCTGAAGAAGGTGATCGAAGAGATCAAGTCCGCCAGCAACTGCGTGCTGTTCATTGACGAACTGCACATGCTGGTGGGCGCCGGTGCGGCCGAGGGCGCGGTGGACGCCGCGAACATCCTGAAGCCCGCCCTCGCCCGAGGCGAGATTCAGACGATCGGTGCCACCACGCTGGACGAGTACCGCAAGCACATCGAGCGGGACGCAGCGCTGGAGCGCCGTTTCCAGCCGGTGCGCGTGGACGAGCCCTCGGTGGAGGAGACCATCCAGATCCTGGAAGGCATCCGCCCGCCGTACGAGGAGCACCACAAGCTTCACATCTCCGACGAGGCAATCCGCTCTGCCGCCGAACTCTCGTCGCGCTACGTCTCCGACCGTTTCCTGCCGGACAAGGCGATCGACCTGATCGACGAGGCCTCCGCCCGTGTCCGTATCCGCCGGCACGCCACGCCTCCCTCGGTTCGCGAGATCCAGGGCGGGTTGGAGGCGATCCGGCGCGAGAAGGACCAGGCGATCGCGGGCCAGCAGTACGAATTCGCTGCCGAACTGCGCGAGCGCGAGGTGCGCCTACAGGCGAACCTCGAGGAACTCGAGCAGCAGGTGGAATCGGAGCGCGGCACGGAACAGCCGATCGTCACCGAGGACGACATCCGTGACGTCATCTCCCAGTGGACCGGTGTCCCGCTGTCGCGGATCGCGGCAGAGGAGTCCAAGCGGCTGCTGGAGATGGAGCAGTACCTCAAGGAAAAGGTGATCGGGCAGAACGAAGCCGTGGAGGCTGTTGCCCGCGCCGTCCGCCGAGCGAGTGCCGGCCTGAAGGACCCGAAGCGCCCGATTGGCGTCTTCATGTTCCTCGGCCCCACCGGTGTCGGTAAGACCTACATGGCAGAGATGCTGGGCGAGTTCATGTTCGGGTCGCGCGACAACATCGTGCGGATCGACATGTCCGAGTTCATGGAGAAGCACACGATCTCACGGCTGGTCGGCTCGCCGCCTGGCTACGTGGGCTACGACGATGGTGGCCAGCTGACGGACCTGGTGCGGCGCAAGTCGTACTGCCTGATCCTGCTGGACGAGATTGAGAAGGCTCACCCGGACGTCTTCAACATGCTGCTGCAGATCTTCGATGACGGGCACCTGTCCGACGCGAAGGGCCGCAAGGTCGACTTCCGCAACACCATCATCATCATGACCTCCAACGTGGGGTCGGATCTGATCCGGAAGGACGCCCGCGTGGGCTTCCAGACGACTCAGGACGATGTGAAGAACGCGGAAGACGCCTACAAGCGGATGCGCCTGCGCGTGGAAGACGAGATGAAGCGCGTGTTCCGCCCGGAGTTCATGAACCGGATCGACCAGTCGGTCGTGTTCCGGTCGCTGCTGCCGGAGCACATCCGCCAGATCGTGAACCTGGAACTGAACGACCTGCGGGACAACCTCAAGACCAAGGGGATGTTCCTCACCGTCAGCGACTCGCTGCTGGATTACCTGGGCACCGAAGGCTTCGACGCCGTGTTCGGCGCCCGGCCACTGCGCCGCATCATCCAGAACCAGGTGGAAGACCCGCTCTCCGATGCCATGCTGCAGGGCACGTACGAAGAGGGCGACACCATCCACGTGGGATACGCCGATGGCGAGATCACGTTCCAGCGGGCGGTGAGCGAGACTTCGGCGCCTGCGGAGGAGCCGGCGGTCGCGACCCCGTAGGGTTCGGATCGAAGCGACTACACCATCAGGGCCGCCCGCGAGGGCGGCCCTGATGCTTGTGCCTGCACTCTCCTGAGGGGTCGGTGCTCAGCCCCAGCGCTCTTCCCACGCGCCTCGGGCACTCGGAGGACGGTGCGCGGCGACCGCCTGCAGCAGGCCGGCGGCGATGAGTACTGCGACGAGCGCCGAGCCCCCTTGCGAAATGAACGGCAGTGGGATCCCCGTCGCCGGGAACAGGCGCGTGTTCACGGCGACGTGCATCGCGGCCTGCAGCACGATCGTCGCCGTGAGGCCCGTCGCGAGCAGCCGCCCGAAGGCATCCGGCGCGGCACCTGCGATCTGGAAGCCACGCCACGCGATCAGCACGAACGCGCCGAGCACCAGCAGCGCCCCCGCGAGGCCCGCGAACTCGCTCCACTGCGCGAACGCGAAGTCAGAGGCGCGCGGCGCCACGCCCGCCAGGGCGGAGTCGAGTCCGTCGAAGCCGCGCCCGGTCAACCCGCCCGCAGCGAACGCGACCTCCACCTGTCGCAGCGTGAACCCGGAGCCCAGTGGGTCGCGCCCGGGGTCGAAGAACACGGCGATGCGTTCGCGCTGGTAGTCCGGCACCGCGACGGCGAATGCGATGGGCAGCACGGCCAGCCCGAGGGCCGCGAAGCCACCGAGGATGCGCGCGGGCACGCCCCACGCTGCCAGCACGATGGCGCACGAGGCCAGCAACACCAGCGACGTGCCGAGGTCCGGCTCCACCAGGACGAGCATCGTAGGGACCGCTGCGATCGCGAGGGCGGTGAGGACCGTGCGGATCGATGGCTCGCGTTCCGCGGCGTACGCGGCGAGCGCCAGGCTACCGGCGAGCTTCGCGAACTCGGACGGCTGAATGGTGGCGAAGTCGCCGATGGCGATCCATCGCCGTGCGCCGTACTCGGACGATCCGATCAGCAGCACGACGACGAGCGCGACGAGGCTGACGAGGTAGACGGCCGGCGCGATCCGCCGCAGCCACGCAAGGTCGATGCGCGACGCGGCGAGCATCGCCAGCAGCCCGATGGCGGCGTAGACCCCCTGCCGGAGCCACTCGGTGGGCACGGTCACGCCCGCCCCCGCATAGACGCCGCGGATCATCGCGGAGCCGGTCGCCAGCAGCAGCAGCGCGACGATCGCGAGAGTGACGTCCGGTGCCACGCGCGGCAGGAGCGCGCGCATGAGCGTCATCGCGTGGCCGCCGAGGGCTGGTCAGTGGTGGGTGTGTCCGCAGGCGCGTTGCGCTGCGCGAAGTACGCCTCAAGGATTGCCTTCGCGACGGGCCCCGCATGCGTGGAACCGACGCCGTACTCCAGGTAGACCACCACGGCCACCTCTGGATCCTCGTACGGGCCGAAGGCGATGTACCAGCCGTGCGTGTCGTACTGGCCATCCGGGTACGGCACGCCGAACTCAGCGGTGCCGGTCTTTGCACCAAGTGAGACGCCGGCGGGGACGCCAGTGCGCGCCGTGCCCGCGGGCGCGGCGGCGGCCAGCATCCCCTCGCGCACGGTCTGGAGATTGGCCGCGCTCGCACCGATGTCGCGCCACTCGCGAGGCGGCGGCGCGGTGATGAGGCCTTGCCTCGAGAGGCCGTGCAGCACCGTCGGCTGCAGGACGCGCCCGCCGTTCGCGAGGGCAGCAGTCAACACCGCCATCTGCAGCGGCGTCGTGGTGAGGTAGCCCTGGCCGATGCCAAAGGTGTAGGTGTCGCCCAGCAGCCACGGCTCTCGGAACTCCTCCTCCTTCCAGTGGCTATCGGGCACCGTCCCTGGCGCCTCGCCGGGGAGATCGATGCCGGTCGGTGCACCAAGCCCCGCGCGACGTGCCCACTCCGCGAGCGTGTCCGCACCCAGGCCTTCGAATCGCTCTGCGCCGACTTCGTCGTACCCGCCCGCCAGCAGGTAGAAGTAGACATCGGACGACCGCGCGAGTGCCTGCGCCATGTCCGTGGAGCCGTGCGCGGCCCAGTCGCGGAAGACATACACCACGCCGGGGTTGAAGCGGTCGCGGATCGTGATGGCGCCCGTACTGGTGATGCGCGTGGAGGCCGTCGCGATCCCTTCCTCGAGTGCGGCGAGCGCCACGAGCGGCTTGAAGATCGAGCCGGGCGAGCGCACCTCCATGTACGTCCGATCGATCAGCGGCCGCGCTGGGTCCGTGAGGACGCGTTCGATCTCGGCCTGGCTGCCGGTGCTGAACAGGTTCGGGTCGTACGAGGGCAGCGACACCGACGCCAGCAGCTCGCCGGTGCGCACGTCCATCACCAATGCCGCACCGGCAGGCGCGGGTGGTGGGCGGGTGCTCGCGCCGGGGCGGTTGAGGATCGCGAGGCCCCGCTCGATGCCCTCGGCCAGCGCGGCGGCGGTGGCGTGCTGGAGTTCGAGATCGATCGACAGCACGATATCCGCGCCCGGCCGTGCCGCGGCCTCGCCGATCAACGCGACTTCCCGACCCTGTGGGTCGGCGAGCACGAGGCGGCGGCCCGGTTGGCCTCGGAGAGCGGCCTCGAACGAGGCCTCGACACCGGTCAGGCCAACGACCCCGTCTACGGGGTAGCCGCGGCCCAGCCACGCCTCGACCTCGTCGACGGGGAGCGCCCCGATCGTGCCGAGGAGGTGGGCGAGCGTGGCGTCCGAGGCGTACGCCCGCGCCGGCGTCGCCTGCACTCGGACGCCGCGCACCCCGGCGAGGCGCGCACGGATCGCCACGGCGTCTTCGTGCGTCAGTTCGTCGCGCACGCGCACCGGGGCGAACGGGTCGACGCGCGCGAGCACCGTCGAGGCGGCCGCCTCGAGCGTGTCGAACGGAATACCACTGCGCTGCTCGATGGTGAAGAGGGCAGAGCGGCGCGCCGACGCCTCGGCCGGCAATTCGCCGGGGATCAGCACCACGCGATAGGTGGCGGTGTTGTGCGCCAGCACCACGCCGTTTCGGTCCGTGATCAGGCCGCGCGGGGGCTCCAGTGCCACGTCGCGCGGCGCGATCCCGCTCGCGTAGTCCGCGGGCACGACGGGGTCCAGCCACTGGAGGCGGATCACCTGCACGGCGAGCAGTACGAAGACGGCACAGAGCGCCAGCTGCATCACCCGCAGGCGCATGCCGGTGGGGATACTGCTCACGAGAACAGGCCCCGCTCGCGCTGGCGAAGCGGCCACACCAGCGGTGCCGCCAGCAGCGTCACCAGCGCCGTCAGCAGCATCCCGCCCACGACCGGTGCAGCGAGGTGGGGCACTTCCGCCAGCACACCGGCCGCAAGCGCGAGCACGAGGCCATAGGCGAGCGCTGCCACGGCGGCGGCCATCGCCGCCCAGAGCGATCGTCGGGTTATGCCCGCGCCCGTGCGCCTCGCCCGGGCCGCGATCAGCGCACCGAGGGCGGGGGCGGGCAGCATCGCGATCAGGAACCATCCCGCGCGTTCGTCTGAGAGCGCGCCGAGGATCACTGCCGGCAGCAGCAGCGCGGGCCATGCCTCGTCTGGGCCGCGCATGACGGCCCATGCGGCGATCAGGGCCGCTGGCAGCACAGGCGCGGCGACCGGCTCCACGAACAGCATCGGCGCGGCGGCGCCCTGCACGAGCGCCGCCAGTGCGGCCAGGAAGACCAGCAGCGCGGTCATGGCGTCGTTGCCTCACCGGGCAGCAGCGCGCCCGGTTGGAAGCCCGTCATGACCAGTACCTGCTCCACGCGGTCGAGGTTCGCGAGCGGATCCACGCTCACGCGCTGGAACAGGTCGGAGCCGCGCGACTCGACCGCCGACACGCGCCCCACGAGCAGCCCCGGCGGCAGCAGGCCACCGAGCGCGCTCGTCAGGACGACTTCGCCCGTTGCGATGGCGGCCTCGATCGGCACGAACTCCAGCGACAGTGCGCGACCATCGCCCGCCAGCGCGGCTGGTGTGCGCGAGGACTGGATCAGCACGGCGATGGCCGAGTCGCGGTCGGTGAGCAGCCGGATGCGCGACTGGCGCGCGTCGACGTCCGCGACGATGCCCACGAGGGTGCCCCCGGCACCGAGTACCGGCTGCCCGGCGCGAACACCGTGGTCGCGCCCGCGGTCGATGACCACGTTCTGGCGGCCCGGTGCCGGGTCGCGCACAAGGACGGAGGCGGCGGTGAACTGCGACGCATGAGGCCCGACGGCACTCAGCAGCGCGGCGGCCTGGTCCAGCGCCGTGCGCTCCTCCCGCATCGTCGCCAGTTCGGCCTCGGTCTGGGCGAGGCGGCGCCGCAGGTCGGCGTTCTCCGTGGAGAGCTGGCTGATCTGACCGGTGTTGAGCAGCAGGTCCGAGGCCGGGCGTACCGCCGACCGGATCGCGCCTGCGACAGGGGCGAGGGCGCTCGAGAGCCGCGTCTCCACCTCGCCGGCCACCGGCAGCGGCGAGAGCGCCAGCAGGACGAGCGCGGTGAGTAGCAGGCCGGTCGCCCAGGCGGCGTTGCGCGCACCCACCACTCAGCGGCCCCCGTCCGAGGGCACCGGGTGGCTGGCGGGCGGTACGCGAGAGCCGGGTGGGAGGAGACTCATCGCGCCCGCATGCCTGGTCGAGCGCGCTGTCATTCGTCGCTCCGTATTATCGCGGCGGCCGGCGGTTGGCGATGGCGGACTGCACCTTCTGGAGCGTCTCCGCCTCCTCGATCGCTTCGGCACACCCGCGCACCACCGCGCGCAGTGGGTCTTCCGCCACGTACACCGGGAAGCGTGTCTCGGTCGCGACCTTGCGGTCGAGGCCGCGCAGCAGCGAACCGCCGCCGGACATCGCGATGCCGTGCATCATCAGGTCGGCGACCAGTTCGGGCGGCGTGGTCTCAATCGTGGCGCGCACCGTGCGGATGATCTCGTTGACCACGGGAGAAAGTGCGTCCCGCACCTCCACCGTGGAGATCTCGACTGACTTCGGCAGACCTGTGGCGAGGTCGCGACCGCGGAGGTCGATCGTCCACTCGTCGTCGAGCGGGAACG
>JAQCKI010000082.1 GCA_027592645.1 Chloroflexota bacterium
GGGGCCGCCGGGCCATTGGTCGGCGCTCCTGCCGGTCGCGATCGCCGCACCGGATACGGGCGTGACGTACCTCGCTGCCGGCGCGGCGGTGGCGGGCGCGCCGCGCGTGGTGCTCGTCGAGGCGTACGACGGCACGGCGGCGGGTGCGGGCGCGTTCGACCAGGTGATGACGGCGACGGCGGTCGCGGGTGCGTCGTGGGAGGCGGGTGCATGGCGCGAACCGGTGCCGTTCGCGCACGACGTCGCCGAGATGGGGCCGCACGGCCTCGCGCTTGCTTCGCGCGGGCTGCACGCGTATGTCTGCGCGCCGCACGCGGTGTGGTACGCCGCGATGGTGGAGGGTTCGACGGCGCTCGGGCCGGACGTGCTGGAGGCGCGGTACGAGGCGACCGAGGACAGCGAGCACCTGCGCCTGGTGCTGCGCAATGACGACGGCCGCTACCTGGCGGCGAACGCGCCGGTGGCACTGCGTCCCGGCGGCGAGGTGTTCTTCGAGCCCGGCGCGGTGACCTCGGACGGCCCGCAGGCGGTGGCTGGTCGCGCGCTGTGGATTACCTCGGTGCGGCGGGTGCGCGAGGGCGGTCGGGCGGTCGTGGAGATCGAGGCGGAGGGGGCGCTTGGGCGGCTGGCGCGATGGCGCGCGCCATCGCAGCGGACGTGGGCCGCGGGCGAGGCGTACGTGCACGAGATTGCGCGCACACTCGCACACCGGGCGGGCGTGGCGCTCTCTGTCTCCGGCGCGTCGGCCACGGCGCTCGCCCATCAGCCCGCGTTCACGGTGCGTGCCGGTGAGGACGCGGCGAGCGCGCTCGGGCGGCTGCTCGCACGGGCGCCGGACGTGCTGTTCGCGCGCGGCTGGACCGTGACGCTGACCGAACCGGTGGCAGACGACGCGCCCGTCGAGGCGTACGGAGATGCGCATCCGCTCCGCGCCGCGGCTTTGACCGAGGGCACGCCGGCCGAGGGTTGGGTGCGCGTCTTTGGCGATGCGGTGGTCGCGCAGGCGATCGACTGCGCGGCGGTCGAGCTGGGGGGCGGGCTGGCGGTGGCCGTCGACCGCACGCTGTACCTCGAAGCGCAGGCGGAGGCGCGTGCCACGGCGCGGTTGCGAACCGCCTCGCGCCGGGCCGTGCGCGGCTGGCTCCGCGCGATGCCGCACGCAGCGCAGGAGATCCACGACGTGGTGACGGTGACCGATGCGTCGCTCGGCCTCGATGGGGCGCGGTTTCGTGTGGCCTCGGTGCTGTTCGAGTTCGTACGGTCGCCGCGCGCGCGGTGGGAGATGCGGCTGGGGCTCGCCGACCTGGACGTGGCGGCGTTCGACGGCGCGGAGGAGGGGTGATGTTCGTGGTGGAGAGTGCGACGGTGGTGGCATTCGATGGAACCGGGTACACGGCGACGTTGCGGTTCGCGGCGTCGCTCGCCTCGGTGGTGGCGGGGGTGCCGGTCTCGCGCGCGATCGATGGCGCAGAGATGACCGCGGGCCGTCGCGTGGCGGTCGCGGTGTTCGATGCGACGCACCCCGCCGACGCGATGGTGGTGGGCGTCCACTGACCGAGGAGCCGCGCCGGCGCTCGGCCGCCCGCCTCGACCTCGAACGGACGTTCGGAGTAGCATGGCCGGCATGGTTGACCGAGGCGGCCCGCTGAGCCCGACAGAGCAGGAAGACGACGCGCCGCTGGAGTCGTCGCTGCGTCCGCGCCGCCTCGAACAGTACTTCGGGCAGGAGCGGATCAAAGAGAACCTGCGGATCTCGATCGAGGCGGCGAAGAAGCGCGGCGAGTCGCTGGACCACCTGCTCTTCCACGGCCCGCCCGGCCTCGGCAAGACGACGCTGGCGATGATCGTGGCGGCCGAGATGGGCGTCTCGATCCGCATCACCAGCGGGCCGGCGCTGGAGCGCGCGGGCGACCTTGCCTCGCTGCTCACCAGCCTGCAGGCCGGCGACGTGCTGTTCATCGATGAGATCCACCGGCTGTCGCTACCGGTGGAAGAGGTGCTCTACCCGGCGATGG
The DNA here is from genome assembly GCA_027592645.1 of Chloroflexota bacterium. GTDB lineage: Bacteria > Chloroflexota > Dehalococcoidia > UBA2979 > UBA2979 > W-Chloroflexi-9. The sequence continues at coordinate 2,016 of JAQCKI010000082.1, forward strand.
AGGACTTCTCCGTCGACATCATCCTGGGCAAGGGCCCGAAGGCGCGCGATGTGCGCCTGAAGTTGAATCAGTTCACGTTGGTGGGCGCGACCACCCGGTTCGCGCTGGTGTCGCAGCCGCTGCGTGACCGCTTCGGCGCCTCGTATCGCATGGACTTCTATGACGAGGCCGCTCTGTCGCAGATCGTGGAGCGGTCGGCGCAGGTGCTCGGCTGTCGCATCCAGCCGGACGGCATCGCCGAGATCGCGCGGCGGTCGCGCGGCACGGCGCGCGTGGCGAACCGGCTGCTGCGCCGCGTGCGCGACTACGCCGAGGTGCGCGCGGACGGCGTGATCACCGCGGCGGTGGCGGATCTGGCGCTGCAGCAGCTGCAGATCGACGAACTCGGCCTGGACCAGATGGATCGCGATCTGCTGACGATCATCGCGGAGCGATTCGATGGCGGCCCGGTGGGACTCGAGACGCTGGGTGCGGCGGTGTCGGAGGAGTCCGACACGATCATGGACGTCTACGAGCCGTACCTGTTGAAACTGGGCTTCCTGCTGCGCACGCCGCGCGGCCGGGTACTCACGCGCCTCGGATACCAGCACCTGGGCATCGACGTCGGGCGCGGGCCACAGCGCGGGCTGTTCGATGTCGACGCAGTGGACGCAGCCGACGAGGCATCCGAGTGACCGAGCAGCAGCCGCGGCAGCGCATCTCATCCGGTGGGCCGTGGGAGGCCAGGGTGGGCTACTCGCGCGCCGTGCGCGTCGGTGACCACATCTGGGTCAGCGGCACGACCGGCACCACGCCCGATGGCTATATTCCGCCCGGCGCACTCTCACAGACACGACTGGCCCTGGACACGATTGAATCGGCGCTGACCGCTGCGGGCTCGTCCGCCGCCGACGTGGTTGCGATGCGGATCTACGTGACCGAGATCGGTCGCTGGGAGCAGATCGCGCTGGCGCTGCGCGAGCGCTTCGGCGACGCGCGCCCCGCGATGTCGATGGTGGAAGTATCGCGCCTGATTCGCCCCGAACACCTCGTGGAGATCGAGGTGGAGGCAGTGGCCGGGTCGGCGGCGTAGCGCCGCGCGCGACGTCTATCGCTTGCGGATGATCGTGTAAGTCGCGCGCCCCACGGCGAGCAGCGTGCCTGACGCATCCTTCACATCCACCTGCGTGAACGCGAGCGTGCGGCTGCTGCGCAGCAGCCGCGCCTCGGCAATTGCGTCGGACGTGGCGGCGCTGAGGAACGTGACATTGAGGTCGAGCGTCGCCTGCCCGGCGTAGTCCTCATCGCCGGCGAAGAAGCTGATCACGGCGGCGCCGGCGCAGGCATCGATCAGCGACGCGACCGCACCGCCGTGCATCACCTCCGGCCGGCGCGTGCCCAGTACGGTCTGCATCGGCAGCCGCAGTGTCACCTCACCCGGCTGCTCCGTGCGCTCGACGACGATGCCGAGGTGCGTCCAGTACTGGACGGCCTTCGCATCGACGCGCGCGAGGAGCGTGGCGGTATCAGGCGCATCGCCCTCGGGCGGGGTCATCAGCCGGCCGCCGGGGGCTGACGGTCGGTCTGCGGTTCACCGGACTCGGTAGCCGCCTCAGCGGCCGGGGTGCCCTCGGTGCTGGCGACGGAGGCGCTCGGCGTCTCGTTCGCAGACGACGCGGCGGGCGCGCCGTTGCTCCCCGCAAGCGGCGAGGGGCGGCGGGCGACATCGGCGACCTCGGTCGCGGCGGACTTCGCCGCACGAGCGAGGATGCGGGCGGCCTCCGCGGCGCGGTCACCGGCATCACGGAACTCCTCGCCGATGGGGTGCGAGGTGCCGGCGTCCGTGTCTGAGCCGGCCGGGACGATCACCCATGCGGCCACGTAGAGGACGGCGGCGAGCCCAGCGCTGAACACGCCGAGGAGCACGAAGGCGACCCGCACGAGCGTGGGATCCCAGCCCCAGCGACGGGCGATGCCGGCGCAGACGCCGCCGAGCATTCGGTCTTGCAGGTCGCGCATGAGGCGCGTGGTGGTAGTCATGGGAATCTCCTTACGGGGGGCGTGGTGAGTGCCGCCAGGTTCCATCGTACCGCGTCCGGCCGAGGGGCCGCGCGGGCACAGCCGGGGCCCCATACCGGGAGCCGTGCCAGGGCCAAATCGGGGGGCCGGGGTCAGCCCTCGGTGCGCTCGGTGGCGGCTTCCTGCTCGGTGAGGTGCGTGAACGCCATGCGGTAGAGGTCGGCGTAGATGCCGTCCTGCGCCACGAGTTCCTCGTGGTTGCCGATCTCGGCGATGACGCCGTCGCGCATCACAACGATGCGGTCGGCGCTGCGGATCGTGGAGAGCCGGTGCGCGATCACGAACGATGTGCGGCCCTTGAGCATCGTGTCGAGCGCGCGCTGGATCGTCTTCTCCGTGTGCGTGTCCACGTTCGCCGTCGCCTCGTCCAGGATCAGGATGCGCGGATCCGCGACCACGGCGCGTGCGAACGAGATCAACTGGCGCTGGCCAACGGAAAGGTTCTGGCCGCGCTCGTGCAGGACGGTGGCGTAGCCATCGGGCAGTCGTTCGATGAACTCGTCTGCACCAACGGCGGTCGCGGCCGCCTGGATGTCGGCGGCGGTGGCGTTCAGGCGACCGTAGCGGATGTTCTCCGCGATCGTGCCGGAGAACAGGTACGGCTCCTGCAGGACGATGCTGATATTGCGCGTGAGCGACGCGAGTTTGATCTTGCGGATGTCCACGCCATCGATCAGTAGCTCGCCGCCCTGGATGTCGTAGAACCGCGGCACGAGGGCGGTGACGGACGTCTTGCCCGCCCCGGTGTGGCCGACAAGGGCGATCGTTTCGCCGGGGCGGACGTGCAGGTCGAACTTGCGCAGCACCGGCACGCCGGGGACGTACTCGAAGTCGACCTGGTTGAAGTCCACCTGGCCGCGCACCTCGGGCAGTTCGATGGCGTCCGGGGCGTCCTCGATCTCTGGCTTCGTGTCGAGCAGTTCGAAGATGCGGTGCGCTCCGGCCATCGCGCGCTGCAATTGCGTGTACTGCAGGACGATGTCGCGCACGGGGTTGAAGAAGCGCTGAATGTAGAGCAGGAACGCGGTTGCGAACCCGAGCGCCTCTGAGGCGGCGAGGTCGCCGTTGAAGGTGCGGATGCCGATCACGATCAGCACGAGCAACGTCGCCACGCTCGACAGGATCTCGACGAGCGGCATCACCGCGGCCTGCAGGCGGGCCGCCTCCAGGTTCGCGCCGAGGTTGTTGTTGTTCAGCCGGTCGAAGCGGCGGAGGTTCTCCGTCTCGCGCCCCATCGACTGCACGACGCGCACGCCGGAGACGTTCTCGTTGATGTTGGAGTTCACGGTAGCAATCGCCATGCGCGTGCGGATGAAGGCGCGCGCCGCGTAGCCCTGCCAGAACCACATGAACAACATCAGCGGTGGGATCACTGCGAGCGACACCAGCGCCAGTTGGACATCGAGCGCGAACAGGAACCCGATGATCAACACGAGGCCGATGATGTCCGCGAGCACATTCAGCGCGCCGCTGGTGAGCAGCTCCTGCAGCGTGACCACGTCCGAGGTCACGCGCGACATCACGCGCCCGACCTCTTCGTTGTCATAGAACCGCATGGAGAGGCGGTTCAGGTGGCGGAACATCATGCCGCGCATCTCGCGCAGCAGGCGGTGGCCGATGAAGCCGGTCATGCGGCGCTGGACGTACATCGCGATGAACGAAATCACGGCGAGTGCGACGAGAAGTTGGCCGAAGCGCGTCACGTCCGCGGAAACGGCCTCCCCTGCGCCGAGCTTGTCGACGATGAGTTCGATCGCGCGGCCCATGATGTACGGTTGCGCGTACTGCGTGACGGAGACGACGAGCATCGCGATCACCGCGACCACGCTCTGCCACTTGTACGGCGTGACGAACGGGATCATGCGGCGGATTAGGTGCGCGTCATACACACGGCCGAGTTCGCTGTAGTCCCAGCCATCGATGCGGCCCGCCGCGCCGCGGCGCTGGCCCATGTTGCCTTCGGGACCACTCCAGCCGCTGGCACCGCCGCCGCCCCAGTACGCCATTAGATGCGCCCCTCGGAGTGCGCGCCCGGCTCGGCGGCCGCGGCGGCCTCCTCCTGGTCGCGGAGTTCGAGGTCGTAGATGCGCCGGTAGAAGCCATCCTGCTGCAGGAGTTCGTCGTGCGTGCCGCGCTCGACGATCGCGCCGTCCTCCATCACCAGGATCTGGTGCGCCTCCTTCACCGTGCGGAGGCGCTGGGCGATCACGAATGTGGTGCGGCCGGTCATCAGGTTGCGGAGCGCCTCCTGGATCAGGAACTCGGTGCGCATGTCCACGGCGGCGGTGGAGTCATCGAAGATCAGGATGCGCGGGTTGAGGAGCAGCGTCCGAGCGATCGCGACGCGCTGGCGCTGGCCGCCGGAGAGCGTCGCGCCGCGTTCGCCGACCCACGTGTCATAGCCGTCCGGCTGGCTCACGATGAAGTCGTGGATGCGCGCGGCCTTCGCCGCCTCCTCGATCTCCTGCTGCGTCGCGTCCGCCTTCCCGTAGGCGATGTTCTCGCGGATCGTCGCCGAGAACAGGAACACGTCCTGCTGCACCAGGCCGATGGCGTCCCGCAGCGACTTCAACTGCACGTCGCGCACGTCCTGGCCGTCCACGGTGATGCGACCGCCGGTCACGTCATAGAAGCGCGGGAGCAGGTTCACCACCGTGGTCTTTCCAGAACCGGTGGGCCCGAGGAGCGCGACGGTCTGGCCGGGAAGCGCCTCGATGTCCACGTGGTGGACGACGGGCCGCTTCGGGTCGTAGCCGAACGAGACGCTCTCGAACCGCACGTGACCGGCGCCGGGGCCGAGGGGCGGCGCGCCGGGCTTCTCCTGCACCGGGGACTCCGCATCGAGCACCTCGAACAGGCGCGTCCCGGCGGAGTGGGCTCGGGCGAAGATGTTGACGACGAAGCCGATCGAGCGGACGGGCACCTGCAGCAGCGTCAGGTACAACTGGAACGCCACGAGTTCGCCGGGCAGCATGCGCCCGGCCTCGATCTCCGCGGTGCCCGCCCAGAAGACTACGCCCATGGAGAGCAGCCACACGGAGAGCAGGAACGGCTCGTTAAACGCCTGGAACTTCGCGGTGGCGTAGGAGCGCTCGAAGAGGTCCTCCGTCTTCGCCTCGAACTTCTCCTGTTCGTGATCCTGGCGCGAGAACGCCTTCACCACGCGCTGCCCGGTGAGGTTCTCCTGCAGGATCGTGGACATCTCGCCCTGGATCTCTTGCACGCGCAGCCAGATCGGTCGCATCCGCAGCGCCACCCACGAGGATTGCACCGCGATCAGAGGCACGAAGGCGAGGGCGATGAGGCCGACCTTCAGGTTGGTGGCGATCATCAAGCCGTACGAGACGGTGATCAGCACGAAGATGTAGACGAAGCGGATCACGCCCATGCTCACGAACATGCGGACGCCTTCGACGTCCTGCGTAGCGCGCGACATGATCTCGCCGACCTCGGAGGTGTCGTGGTAGGCGAAGGAAAGTCGCTGGAGGCGGTCGTACAGGCGGTTGCGGAGGTCGTATGCGACGCGCTGGGAGACGGACTCCGCCAGGTACGTCTGCGCGTACACGAAGACGCCTCGAGCGATCGCAGCGACGAGAACCAGCGCGGACGCGATGAGCAGCGTGCCCATGTTGCCCTGCGCGACCTGCGTGTCCGCACCGGAGATGTCCGTCACGGTCTGGATGTCGAGCCCGGTGTCGATCGCGAACCCGACGAGGGCGGGCGTGGCGATGGTGAGCAGGCTGGCCCCCACGAGCACGAAGAGCGAGAGGGCAATCGCCCCCCGGTACTGCAACGCCTGGCCGACCAGCCGGAACTGGATCGGCATCCGTGAAGGCACGGGCGCTCCTGTTTCGCTCTGCGGCGAGCGTACGCCACTCTCACGTGTACGTGAAAGTGTGCGGCGCAGTGTCAGATGTCAGGCAGGGAGCGTAGCGCGGCAGGGCAAGTCAGGAGGGAGGTCGGTGTCGGTGTCGGCGCGAGTCACGTCGATCTGTCGAGCTCGAGGGCCGTAGCAATAGTCGCCAGCGGGAGGATGAGGTGTAGCGGGTCATCCAGCAATGGCACCGCACCGAACCGCGCGTACCAGTCGGCTGCGCGTTCATCGATGGCGTCAATCGCTAGCGCGACACCACCCGCCTGCGATGCGGCTGCGAGGGCTCGTTTCGCTGCTGCGAGCAAGAGGTCGCCGCCGAGCCCTTCGCCCTGGATCCGCTCGTCGACTGCGAGACGACCGAGGCGAAACACGGGCACCGGGTAACGCCCCAGCCCGCGTGTGACCGAGGGCGGGACGTCCGCGTGCGCAACGGCGCCGGGGGCGATCGAGTAGTAGCCCAGGATCTGGTCTGAGCCGGGCTCGGGGACCGCAACGAATGTCAGCGCACCACCCGATTCGTGGTTCTGACGCGCATAGCGGGCGAGGTAGACATCGAGTTCTGCTGCACCGGAGCGGAACCGCCTCCGATCATGGCGCGCGGCGATGGGCTCTTCGTGCCACTCCATGAGCACCCGGTCAGTCGCGACTGCGCGCCCGGCTGCGTCGAACCGCGGCAAGGAGCGCTTCGGTTGGTGCGGGCGGATCTCCGAGCAGGGATCGCATGTGCTCGAAGTCGCGGCGTGACACGACGATCTGCTCTGCTCGATCGACCGCCTCCCGTGCTGCCGGGAGGGCGGAGCGGAGCACGAAGGACGTAACGTCCAGCTGCTCAAGCGCGGCGGCGGCCACGAGCAACTGCTTCTCCTCGCTGGTCGCGCGGAGTTCGATGCGTTCCTGTCGTCGTTCACCGGCCGTCATGTACGGATAGTACCCGTACAAGGGCCGGGTTGTCATGCCCTCTCCCCCATCCCCGCGAACGGATTCGCCCACTTGATGTCGGTGGTGACGCCCTCGAAGCGGCGGCCGAGGTGGTGGGCAGCGACTGCGAGGATGAGCGCGTCGCGGCGACGGAGCGCGGCGGTGCGGATCAGCCGCTTCCGCTCCACGCGGCGCAGTAGCGGGTCCAGTTCCATCTGCAGCGCGATGCCCGAGCGTTCCACGCGGCCGTCGCCGAAGGCGATGCGCGGGATCTCGGACAGGTCGTGCAGCGCGCGGTAGAGCAGGTCGATGTAGTCGACGTGCAGGCGGACGCCGCCGCCCTGCAGCAGATCGAGCAGGTACGCCCGCGCCTGTTCCGGCACCTCCCACACCGCGCCGGGCTGCACGGCGATGTCCCGCGACTCCTCGATGTTCTCGAGGACGGCGATCGGGTTGCCGGAGAGTTCCAGGATGCGGCTCAACTGCGTGTAGGCGCGGTTGATCTCCTCCAGCGGCTCACGCAACGGCTCGATGTCGGAGACGCCCCAGAATTCCTTCGGGCGCGGGAGGTTGGGGTAGAGCACGAACGGAATCGCGCCGTACGGGTTGTCGCGCGCCTCGACGAGGTGGTCGCCCGCCCACAGTTCGAAGCGGGCCGCCGTCCATGCCTCCACCACCTCGACCGTCTCCGGCCGCGCGTCGCCGGGCGAGCGCGGGACGCCGCCGTGGCGCGCCTCGAACGTCGCGGTGTCGAGCGTGTAGCGCGAGGCGACGCGCCAGAGGCGGCGGACATCGTCCCCGGCCCACCACGCGAAGATGCCCTGCACGTCCGGCGCGGAGACGACCACGCGCGAGGCCTCGTCGTCCCACGTCACTTTGAACGCGCCGTCACCGAGGACCGCGGTATCGATCTCCGTCTCCACGTCCAGCCGCGCGAGGTCGTTCGCCTCCCACGCGTCGCGGAGCAGGCGTGCGGCCTCGCCGGACTCGTCGCCAGCGGTGACCACCGCGTGGTGCGCCGTGACGAGGTAGGCGGCGCCCTTCTCCACGATCGTGCGGGCGTAGTTGAACAGCAGCGTCCGCTCCCGGCCACGGCGCGGCGGGCTGCCTCGACGTCCCTCGTGGTAGTCGAGGTATTCGCGGTACCGCCTCAGCCGGCCCCCCCGGACCCCTCAACGCAGGCGCGGGAGC
>JAQCKI010000083.1 GCA_027592645.1 Chloroflexota bacterium
ATGGTCCACGTGACCAATCGTGCCCACGTTCAGGTGGGGCTTGGTCCGCTCGAATACACCCTTGGCCATGGGAAACCTTCTCCTACTGTCGTCGCCGCTCTGAGCGACGGCTTCCTACATGTTGATCAGCGCCCCGCGGGGCGGCTGGTTCGGACGGTGGAGCCCCCAATGAGAGTTGAACTCATGACCTCGTTCTTACCAAGAACGCGCTCTACCACTGAGCTATGGGGGCCGTGGTGCACGGGACAGGATTCGAACCTGTGTAGCCGTAAGGCGGCGGTTTTACAGACCGCTGGAATTAGCCACTCTCCCACCCGTGCGGGTCTTGTCCTGCTACGGCCGGCCGCTCCCCCGCCGGGCCTGGAGCCCGAGAGGGGATTCGAACCCACCAACCTTCCGATTACAAATCGGCTGCGCTGCCGTTGCGCCACTCGGGCCCGGCTCCGGCCGTGGGAGAACACAACCGCGCACCCGTCCCCGGGGCGCGGCCATCACTTCAGTATAGGAAGCGTGACGCGGCAGGATCAATGCTCCCGCCGCCTCATTATCACCCACCCGGGGATCCCCGGGTGCCGAGCCGGTGCCCGCATCACCGCGCCCTCACCCCTGCCCCTCTCCCCGAGGGCGAGGGGTGAGAGAGACCACGGGCGGGTGGCTACCGCTTCGCGCTCCACCGGGTGCCCTGGGGACCGTCCTCTAGCACCACGCCGAGGGTGGCGAGTTCGTCGCGGATGCGGTCGGAGAGGGCGAAGTCGCGCTCGGTGCGGGCGGCGGTGCGACGCTCGATGAGCGCCCCGACGGTGCTCTCGACATCGGTGCCGCCGCAGACGACCTCCAGCCGCGCGGCCAGTTTCGAGAGCGCGACGGCGTCCAGCAGCGCCGAGGCGTCCTGTTCCTGGAGCGACAGGCCGAGGACGCCCGCGAGGTCGTGCAGGACGGCCTGGGCGGCCTCGATGGTCTCGCCGGCATCGCGGGCGCGGTTGATGGCGCGCGCAAGGTCGAACAGCGCGGCGAGGGCCTGCGCGGTGCCGAGGTCATCCTCCATCGCCTCGATGAAGCGGGCACGGGTGGCCTCCGCGTCGAGCGTGGAGGGCGCGGTGCCGGTGCCGGGGCGCAGCGCGCCGATCAGGCGCTCGACGCCGGCGACGGCGGCGGCCAACGCCTCGTCGGTGAGGTTGTTCGGGCTGCGGTAGTGGCTGCCGAGGACGAAGAGGCGGATCGCGTCCGGGCTCCACTTCGCCAGCGCGTCCTCCACGTTGACGACGTTGCCCAGCGACTTCGACATCTTCTCGCCATCTCGCTGGACCATGCCGTTGTGCATCCAGACGCGGGCGAAGATATCTACGCGGCCCGGCGCGGCGGCCTCCGCCTGCGCGATCTCGTTCTCGTGGTGCGGGAAGACCAGGTCCAGCCCGCCACCGTGGATATCGAAGGTCTCGCCGAGGTAGCGACGGGCCATCGCGGAGCATTCGATGTGCCAGCCGGGGCGGCCGGGGCCCCACGGGGACTCCCACGCCGGCTCGCCGGGGCGGGTCGCCTTCCAGAGGGCGAAGTCCAGCGCGAACTCCTTGCCCTCCGCCGGGTCGAAGCGGGTGCCCTGCCGCAACTGGTCGATGTCGCGGTGGCTCAACTTGCCGTAGTCGTCCTTGGCGCGGACGCGGTAGTAGACATCGCCCGCCTGCGAGGCGTACGCGAAGCCGTTGGCGATGATCTCCTCGATCATCGCGATGATGTTCGGAATCTCCTGCGTCACGCGCGGGCGGACGTCCGGCTGCACCATGCCGAGCAGGTCCTGCTCGCGTTCCCACGCCTCGATGTTCGCGTTCGCGAGGGCGAGCGGGTCGATGCCCTGCTCCGCGGCGCGCTCGATCAACTTGTCGTCGACATCGGTGTAGTTCGAGACCACGGTGACCTCGAGGCCACGCCAGCGGAGGTACCGCGCGAGCACGTCGTACACCATCAGCGACATCGCGTGGCCGACGTGGGCGGCGGCATACGGCGTGACACCACAGACGTAGAGGCCCACGTGCCCCGGGTTGACGGGTTCGAGGGGTTCAACGCTGCCGGTGAGGGTGTTGGTGAGTCGCATAGGGGGAGGATACGGCACTCGGGTGGTGTGCTCTCGCGTTGCCTCGTGCGTCAGCGGGGGACTCGGGAGCGCCGAAACGCGGCCTACGTGAGGGCGGTCGCGGCATCCTCTCCCCCTGCTGGAGCCGGCCGAATGCCCTTCACCAGCAGGTACCCGATCATCCAGAACTCACCAACCGTGGCCGGGTACGTGATGCCCTCGACGAGCAGGCTCGGAGCATCGACAACGCCGTAGCCGATGAGCGCGCTCGCCACGTAGCCGATCCCGCCTGCGATGAGGATCCAGCCCATCACCGGTGGGAAGCGCTCGGTGGCAATCGCCACCCATCCCATCGGGATCAGCCACAGACCAAAGAACAGCGCGCCGAATCCCCACGCGTTGACGCTGAGTTCCTGCAGGAGGCCCACGGTCGCGACCGCGTCGCCGCTCGCCAGGGTCGAAGGCTCCTGCGCCACGGCAACGGCCGTAGCCATGAACACGCCGCTCGCCATGATTGCGACGGCGTTCATCAGGCCGAACGCTGCGACCGCGACGCCGGCCACAGGGTGCACGCTGCGCAGCAGCATGTAGAACCACACCGCCGCCAGCGACTGGGTCACCACGATCCCCATCTCCATGAGGACACCGAGGCGGGCGACCGCCTCCCGATCAGAAAGGTTCGCGAGCGTTGCTGCGGGGTCGCCGTCCACGTAGATCTCAGGGCGCAGGACGAGGAAGCCGAGCATTCCGGTGATACCGAGGCCGACGTACCAGAGTCCGGTGACGCGAGCGGTGCGCTTCAGGTCGGAGGTAGAGGTAGCGCCACTGTCGGAACTGAGGGCGGTCACGGAGACTCCTTGCGGCGGGTCACGGTATGGAAACTCGCGCCAGCATACCGAGCGCCCTCATATCGGACATGCGCAGGTTTGCCGCGACCGCCGGGACCTGTGGTGGCGGAGGCGGACTAGGCGCGGGGGCGGGGGACGTCGATTTCGCGGGTGGCCGCGGCGAGTCGCGCCTCGAGTTCGGCGATGCGGTTCTCCAGCGCCTCCATCCGGTCCCACTCGGGGTCCGGCAGGCGCTCAACGGTCTCGTTGCCGTGGTGGGCGTACGCGATGATGTGGCCCGGCACGCCGACGACGGTGGCGCCCGGCGGGACGCTCTGCACCACGACCGAGCCGGCGCCGATGCGCGCGCCACTACCGACGGTGACGGCGCCGATGATCTTGGCACCCGCGCCCACGAGGACATCGTCGTGCAACGTGGGGTGGCGCTTCTCGCGCCGCGTGGAGGTGCCGCCGAGCGTGACGCCCTGCAGCAGGTGGCAGCGGTCGCCGATGACGGCGGTCTCGCCGATCACCACGCCCATGCCGTGGTCGATGAACAGGCCGTGGCCGATGCGTGCACTCGGGTGGATCTCAATGCCGGTGAGCATCCGCGCGAAGTGGGAGATCAGCCGTGCCGGGAGGCGGATACCGCGCGCGTCCAGCGCGTGCGCGGCGCGGTAGGCGATCAGCGCGTGCAGGCCGGGGTAGGTGAGGAACACCTCCACGCGGTTACGCGCGGCCGGGTCGCGCGAGAGCGCGGCGTCCATGTCCTCACGGATCTGTTGCACCCATAGGGGCATCTGCACGGGGGAGTCTCCTGGCGGTGAGCACGGCGTCCTGCGGGACACCGTTCGGATCGCCTTATGGTACATCCTGATCGAGTAGTGCCACGGCGGTCACAGCGATCGCCAGGCCCGCACCGATCTCACCGAGCCGCTCGTTGGTGGTCGCCTTCACGCTGACCGCGCCGACGCCCACACCGAGGATCGCGGCGATCGACTCACGCATGCGGTCGATGTGCGCGGCGAGCCTCGGACGTTCCGCGACCACGGTCGCGTCCACGTTGGTGACGGAATAGCCCCGCGAGGCGACCAGCCGCTGGACGCGCTTCAACAACTCGCGGCTGTCGATGTTCTTCGTCGCCGGGTCGCCCGGCGGGAAGTGCTTACCGATGTCGCCCTCGCCGGCCGCGCCCAGCAGCGCGTCGATCAGCGCGTGGATCAGGGCGTCTCCGTCCGAGTGGCCGTCCAGTTGGGGCGCGTCCGCCACCTCCACCCCACCGAGGCGGAGCACGCCGACGCCGTCCTCGCGGAAGCGGTGCACGTCGTAGCCAATTCCCACGCGCATCTCAGGCCTCCCGCTCTGCCAGCCACGCCAGCGCCAGCACCAGGTCTGGCGGCGTGGTTACCTTCAGGTTCGCCGGTTCGCCCGGCACAGTCATCACGAAGACGCCGAGGCGTTCCACCATCGCGGCGTCGTCGGTGACATCTTCTCGCACTTCCGCGTGAGCGCGACGGAGCAACGCACCCTCGAACGCCTGCGGCGTCTGCACCGCGCGGAGCGTCCCGCGATCCACGGTCTCGATCACGCGCCCGTCCGCGTCGACGCGCTTGATGGTGTCCGCGACCGGCAGCACCGGGATCGCCGCACCGGTCGCTCGAGCGCCCTCCAGCACCCGCGCCACGAGGTCGACGGTGAGCAGTGGGCGCGCGCCATCGTGCACCAGGTACCACGCGGCATCGGGCGCGGCGGCGAGGCCAGCGGCCACCGAGTCCTGCCGGCGCGCGCCACCAGCGACGCAGGTAACCGAGGTGCCAGCGGGCGCTGCCTCGCGGACGGCGGCGTGTGCCTCGAGGGGTGCGACCACGACGATGCGCGTCACCGCGGCGACCGAGGCGAACACGGCGAGCGAGCGGGCGAGCACGGGGCGGCCACCGAGGTCCGCCCAGATCTTGTTGGCCCCGCCCATGCGTTGGGAGGTGCCGGCAGCGAGCACGATGGCGACGGCTTCCTGGGTCACGTTGCGATTCTAGGCGGCGCAGCGCGGAGGGTCGTGCGGGCGGAACGCGCGCCCTCGGGCGCTACGGGAAGATGCCGCGCAGGGTGAGCGCCTCCACGACGCGCTCGATGGCGATCCAGTTCGCCGCCTGGCGCTGTGTGCAGCCCTCGCCACCGATGGGGCAGCGGGAGGTCACCTCGCGGTACGCCTTCGCGATGATCCGGCGGAGGTGGGCGTTGACCTCGTCCTCTGACCACTGGAGGAACTGGCGGCCCTGCACCCACTCGAAGTAGGAGACGGTGACGCCGCCGGCGTTGGCCAGGATGTCCGGGATCACGGTGATGCCGCGGCGCTGGAAGATGGCGTCCGCCTCCGGAGTGGTGGGGCCGTTAGCACCCTCCACGATCAGGCGCGCGCGGACGTCCTCCGCGTTCTCTTCGGTCAGGACGCTCTCCGTGGCGGCGGGCACGAGCACGTCCACGTCTGCGGTCAGGATCTCCGCCGGCGCGACCTCCTCGGCGTGGCCGAACTCGCGGTTCCAGTCGCGGAGTGAGCCGCCGGCCTGCGTGTAGACGAAGGCGGACGTGGCATCGATGCCGCCGGGCCGGTGCAGCGAGATGTCCTTGTCGCCCACGTGGGTGACGGTAGCGCCCGCCTGCTGTAGTAGCTTCGCGGCGACGCCACCGACGTTCCCGAAGCCCTGCACGGAGACGGTGCGCCCGGAGACGCCACCTTCCGCCGCCAGGTGCTCCTGCAGGACGTAGAGGATGCCGCGCCCGGTCGCCTCGAAGCGGCCCTCGGACCCACCGAGCGCGATCGGCTTGCCGGTGACCACGCCGGGAATCGTGTAGCCGCGGGCCATGGAATAGGTGTCCATCATCCACGCCATCACCTGCGGGTTGGTGCCCATGTCCGGCGCCGGGATGTCCTGGTCCGGGCCGATGATCGGGACGAGTTCGCTGGTAAAGCGCCGGGTGAGGTTCTGGAGTTCGCTGGTGCTGAGTTCGCGCGGGTTGACGATCACGCCGCCCTTGGCGCCGCCGAACGGGACGCCTACCACGGCGCACTTCCACGTCATGAACATCGCGAGCGCTTTCACCTCCTCGATGGTGACGGCAGCGTCGTAGCGGATGCCGCCCTTGGCGGGGCCGCGGGCGATGTTGTGGTGGACGCGGATGCCATGGAAGACGCGGAACGAGCCGTCATCCATCTCCACCGGGAACTCGGTGTGGAAGGTGGTCTTGAAGGCGGTGAGGTAGTCCCGGTTCTGGTCGCTGAGGTTGATCTGGTCAGCGGCGCTGTGGAACTGGGAGAGCGCGCTCTCGAGGATCGTCGCGGGCATGGGGACTCCTGTCGCCGGTGGGTGACGCTCACCCATCGTACGGCAGGAGGTCAGGGCGTCCGACCCCGGGACGCGTCAGCCGGGGGCGCCTCGATCAGCCGGGAGCGATGGCGTCTTCCAGCGCGGTGATGCGGTTGTGCGCGTCCACGAAGACCACGGCCGGCGTGACGCTGTGCGCCTCGGCGTCCTCGACGAGGTGGAACGACATGACGATGACGAGGTCGCCGGGCTGGATCAGGTGCGCCGCCGCGCCGTTGGCGCAGATCACGCCACTGCCCGCGGCACCCTCGATCGCGTACGTCTCCAGGCGCGCGCCCGTGCGCAGGTTGACGACCAGCACCTGCTCGTACGGCAGGATATCCGCCGCGCGCAGCAGGTCGATGTCCACGGTGAGGCTGCCGACGTAGTCGACGTTCGCCTCGGTCACGGTGGCACGGTGGATCTTGCCGCGCAGCATGGTGCGGAAGGGCATCGGGGCGGTTCCTTCGGCTCGGCCCCCAGTCGGGTGGCCTGCGCGGAGCAACGTACCGCGCGCGCCCCGTGGCGGGTAGGGGTGGCTGGTAGAGGCGAGACGCAGCGAGGGCCCCGTTACCGGGGCCCTCGCGAAGATTCCGTCCGTCAACGGCGGCCCGGAGGCTACTCCGGCTCCGCCACGTAGGAGGTGACGCCGGCGAGTTCCGCCCGCACGTCCGCGCCGGGGTCGAAGACCGAAGAGGTCTCGCCCAGGATCGCCTCGCCCCGCTCGAAGTCGAATGTGAACGGCAGCAGCAGCGACTCCGGCATGGCGATCTCGGCGACCGGCGCAGGCCGTTCGACGACGATCGGCGCCCGTGCCGGGATCAACTTGCCAATGATCACGTTCTCCTTCAGGCCGAACAGGCGGTCCGTGCGGCCGGCGATCGCCGCCTCCGTCAGGACGCGCGTGGTCTCCTGGAAGGAGGCCGCGGAGAGGAACGAGTCCGTCTCCAGTGAGGCCTTCGTGACGCCCAACAGCACCGGATCCGCCCGGGGCGGTACGCGGCCATCTGCCAGGTAGGCCTGCACCAGCCGGTGATAGTCGTGCCGGAGCATGCGTTCGCCCTCAAGGTACTCGGAGTCACCCGGGTCCATGATCTCCACGCGGCGCATCATCTGCCGGACGATGACCTCAATGTGGCGGTCGTTCAGATTCACACCCTGCGACCGGTACACACGCTGGACTTCGTCCACCAGGTACAACTGGCAGGCGTCCGAGCCCATGATCTTGAGCACGTCGTGCGGGTTCAGCGAACCCTCGGTCAGCTGAGCGCCGGCCTTGACGAACTCGCCACCCTCCACGCGCAGCCGCGCGCTGGCGGCCACCGGGTACTCCCGGCGGTCCACGATCTCACCGGAGACGCGGAGCGCGACCGGCCGGCGGCGGTTGCCGCTGCGGACGAACTCCACCTTGCCGCTAATCGTGGTCTTCAGCGGCACCGCCACGGCGGTGGACGCCTCTACGCCCGGCTGGGCCAGCACCTGGTCGGCGCGAACATCGTCGCCGTCCTCGATCGCGAGGTCAAAGCCGTCCGGGAGCGTGAACTCCGCCGACTCCGTCCGCTGCGAGGTGACGGAGAGGACCCGCTGGTCGCCGTTGCGGGCGATGCCGATCACGCCGTCGATCTCGGAGACGATGCCTTGCCCCTTCGGGGTGCGGGCTTCGAAGATCTCCTCCACGCGGGGGAGACCGGAGGTGATGTCACCACCGGCGGCCACACCGCCGGTGTGGAACGTGCGCATCGTGAGCTGCGTACCCGGCTCACCAATGGACTGCGCGGCGATGATGCCGATGGCCACGCCCGGCTCCACCAGCCGGCCGGTCGCCAGCGACCGCCCGTAGCAGTGCTGGCAGATGCCACGCTCGATGGTGCAGGTCAGCGGGGAGCGGACGAACACCGAGGTGATGCCGGCGGCGATGATCGCGTGGGCCAGGTCCTCCGTGATCTCCTCGTTCGCACCGACCAGCACCTCACCCGTGTCCGGGTGGGCGATGGCGGCAGCCGCGAAGCGGCCGTTGAGCCGCTCGAGGATGTCGGCCAGCAGCGCCTCACCCTCGCGGTGGTGGATCCAGAGGCCGGGGGCGATGTCGCCCTCCGGCTCGCATCCGCCCACGTGGATGATCATGTCCTGGGCGACATCAATCATGCGGCGGGTCAGGTAGCCGGAGTCCGCCGTGCGGAGCGCCGTGTCTGCCAGGCCCTTGCGCGCACCGTGGGTGGAGATGAAGTACTCCAGCACGGAGAGGCCGTCCCGGAAGGACGAACGGATCGGCAGCGGGATGATCTTGCCGCTGGGGTCGGACATCAGGCCACGCATCCCGCCCATCTGGCGGATCTGCGTGATGTTTCCCTTGGCACCCGAGTTCGACATCATCGAGAGCGAACCGAGCGGCGGCAGCGTGTGCATCAGAGCCGCCTGGACCTTGTCCGTGGTCTCTGCCCAGATCGACAGCGACTGCTGGTACTTCTCATCATCGGTGAGCAGCCCCATGCCGAACTGCTCTTCCATCTCTTCGATGCGAGCGTCCGCCTGCGCAAGCAGGTCCACCTTCTCCGGCGGCGTGATGATGTCGCTGGAGGAGATGGTCATGCCGGACTGCGTGGCGTAACGGAAGCCGATGTCCTTGATGGCGTCCACCAGCAGCACGGTGTCGTCCGGGGCCAGTTCACGCTGGGCACGGGAAACCAGTTCCCGCAGCTTCTTCTTGTCCATCGTCTCGTTCAGGTAGCCCAGGGCCGCCGGAATGATCTCGTTGAACAGGACGCGGCCCACGGTGGTGTCCACGCGGCTGCCGTCCGGCAGGCGCAGGGTCACCGGCTGGTAGATCTTCACCAGCCGCATCGCGTACTCACGCACCACATCCACGGTGGAGCCGTAGGTCTTGCGCTTCACGTCCGCGTCGCCGGCGAACCGGTCGAACGTCATGTAGTAGCAGCCCAGCACCATGTCCAGCGTGGGCGCCACCACCGGGTCACCGTTGGAGGGCGAGAGCAGGTTCTTGCTGGAAAGCATGACCTGCCGCGCCTCCGCAACCGCCTCGTAGGAGAGCGGCACGTGCACGGCCATCTGGTCGCCGTCGAAGTCCGCGTTGTACGCGAAGCAGACGAGCGGGTGGAGCTGGATCGCGGAGCCCTCGATCAGGACGGGCTCAAACGCCTGGATGCCCAGGCGGTGCAGCGTGGGGGCACGGTTCAGCAGTACCGGGCGCGTGGAGATGACCTGCTCCAGGACATCCCACACTTCCGGCTGCGACCGCTCCACGATGCGCTTGGCGCTCTTGATGTTGTGCGCCAGGCCCTGCTTCACCAGCGCGTGCATGACGAACGGCTTGAAGAGCTCCAGCGCCATCTTCTTGGGCAGGCCGCACTGGTGCAGGCGCAGTGTGGGGCCCACGATGATGACCGAACGGCCCGAGTAGTCCACGCGCTTGCCGAGCAGGTTCTGACGGAACCGGCCCTGCTTGCCCTTCAGCAGGTCAGAGAGCGACTTCAACTTGTGGTTGCCGGAACCGGCCACGGCACGGCCGCGGCGGCCGTTGTCGATCAGCGAGTCCACGGCCTCCTGCAGCATCCGCTTCTCG
>JAQCKI010000084.1 GCA_027592645.1 Chloroflexota bacterium
CGCGGAGGAGCCGTATGGCCGGGAGCACAACGCGCGGCAGCCGGGTGCAGTACAACTGCTCGTTCTGCGGCAAGAACCAGGATCAGGTCAAGCGCCTGATCGCCGGCCCCGGCGCGGTCTACATTTGCGATGAATGCGTTGAGCTCTGCCAGGAGATCATCAACGAGGAGGCCTCCGGCGGCGCCAAGTCCCCCGCCAAGGGCGCACGCAGCCGCGTCCGCACCCCGCAGGAGATCGTCGCCCACCTGGAGGAGTACATCGTCGGCCAGGACCGCACCAAGCGGACACTGGCCGTCGCCGTGTACAACCACTACAAGCGCATTGATGCTCCGGCCCAGGCTGACCTGGAATTAGAGAAGTCCAACATCCTCCTGATCGGCCCCACCGGGACCGGCAAGACGGAGTTCGCCCGCACCCTGGCGCGGATGCTGGATGTACCGTTCTCCATTGCGGACGCCACCGCCCTGACCGAGGCCGGCTATGTGGGCGAGGATGTCGAGAACATCCTCCTCCACCTCATCCAGTCCGCCGACTTTGACATCCAGAAGGCGGAGCGCGGCATCGTCTACATCGACGAGATCGACAAGATCTCCCGGAAGAGCGACAACCCGTCGATCACCCGAGATGTCTCTGGCGAAGGCGTGCAGCAGGCGCTGCTCAAGATCATCGAGGGCACGGTGGCCTCGGTTCCGCCCCAGGGCGGACGGAAGCACCCGCACCAGGACTTCATCCAGATCAACACCGCCAACATCTTGTTCATCTGCGGCGGAGCCTTCGAGGGCATCGAGAAGATCATCTCAAAGCGCACCGGGTTCGGCGTCCGCTCGCTCGGCTTCCAGCCGGACACGCGACCCCGCGATGAGATCGAGGCGGAGCGCGCCCGCATCCTGGGCCACGTGAACCACGACGACCTGCTCCAGTTCGGGTTGATCCCGGAGTTCGTGGGCCGCCTGCCGGTCGTCTCCACACTGGAGCCACTGGACATCGAGATGATGATCGCCATCCTGACGCAACCGAAGAACGCCGTGGCCCGTCAGTTTCAGCGCCTCTTCGCCCTGGACGATGTGGAACTCTCGTTCACGGAGGACGGCCTGCGCGCCATCGCGGAGCGTGCCATCGCCCAGAAGACCGGGGCCCGAGGCCTCCGCACGGTGCTGGAAGAGACGCTGCTGGACGTGATGTACGAGATCCCCTCGCGGTCGGACATCAAGAAGTGCGTGGTCTCCGCGGAGACCGTCTCCAACCGCCAGCGCCCGCTCATGCTCACCGCCGCCGGGGGCGCCGTAGAGATCGAACAGGACACCGCCCGCTCCGCCTGACGCCTGCCTCGACCGCTTCAACGCCTCGCCGATCCGGCCCGGTACCGGTGTTATCCTCGGCCGCACGGGAGCGATCATGACCGCCAGCCCACCGCCGGCCCGCGCACCACGCGCGAAGAAGCAGCGCCTTGACCAGGTGATGGTCGAACGTGGCCTCGCCACCGGCCGCGATCGCGCGCGCGCGCTCGTGCTGGCGCGCGAAGTGCTGGTGGACGGCCAGGTCGCCATCCGCCCCGCGGCCCCCGTCGCCGAGGACGCAGTGATCGAGGTAAAGACCCCGCCCCCGTACGTCTCCCGTGGCGGCGAGAAACTGGCCCACGCCCTGCATCGCACCGGGATCGACTCCGTTGGGCTGCGCTGCCTGGACGTCGGCGCCTCCACCGGCGGCTTCACGGACTGCCTGCTCCAGCGCGGCGCGGCGCACGTCACCGCGGTCGACGTCGCGTACGGCGAGTTCGCCGCGAAACTGCGCGACGACCCCCGCGTGACGCTGATCGAGCGCGTCAACGCCCGCTCGATGGAGCCCGTTAGCCCGCCCGTTGACCTCCTCGTGATGGATGTCTCCTTCATCTCGGCCGCCACCGTCCTGCCCGCCGTCTCGCGGTCGGTCGCGCCGGGCGGCCACCTGCTGGTGCTGGTGAAGCCGCAGTTCGAGGCCGGTCGGGAGCAGGTGGAGAAAGGCGGGGTGATCCGCGACCCCGTGGTTCACGCTGCCTGCATCGGGCACGTCGCGCTCGCCGCGATTGAACTCGGCCTGCGCGTCGCGGGTGTCGTCCGCTCGCCGCTGCTCGGCCCCGCCGGGAACCGCGAGTTCTTCCTGTGGCTGCGCGTCCCTGCCTCGGGTCTGCCCGCACCGGCTGAGCGTGCCTCATGAGCGCCTTTGCCGCGCCTCGATCCATCCTCGTGGCCTTCCACCCCTCACTCGCCCGTGCGGGGGAACTGGCGGAGTCGCTCGCCGCTCAAGCGCGTGCCGGCGGCGTCTCCGCCGAGGTCGCGCCACTCACGGACTCCTCGGTGCAGAACGGCGACGCGTTCATGGAGCGGCTGCGCGGCGCGGGCCTGCTGATCTGCGTCGGCGGCGACGGCACGATGCTGCACGCCTCCGCGTACGCATGCCGCGAGGGCATCCCCGTCTTCGGCGTGCGCATGGGCCGCCTCGGCTTCCTCACCGAGTCCGTCGAGGCGAACGTGGCGGCCGACCTGGCTCGCGTCCTGGCGGGCGAGGCGCGGCTGGAGCCGCGAACGATGGTGCAGGTGCACGTTGGCGAGAGTGAGCCGCTGCACGCACTCAACGACGTGGTCATCGGGCGCGCCACGCTCGGCCGCACGATCTCCGTGGAAGCGCGGATCGATGGCGTCCTGCTCGCCGAGTACCGCGCGGACGCGATCGTCATCGCCACCGCGACCGGCTCCACCGGCTACGCGCTCTCGGTCGGCGGGCCGATCCTCCACCCGAGTTCCACCGAGATGATCCTGGTGCCGGTGGCGCCGCACCTCACCCGTGCCAACGCCCTCGTCCTTCCCGGCGAGGCGCGCCTGCGGCTCTCCGTGGAGCGTGGTTACGAGGCCGTGCTGGGCGTGGACGGCCTCCACCACCGGCCGGTCGGCTCCGGCTCCGTGGTCGAGATCACCCGCTCGCCACGCACCGTGGATTTCGTCCGGCTGGGCCCGGAGACGGAGTTCTACCAGAACCTGGCGGTACGCCTCGGCTGGCTGCGCCTGGACCACGTGCTGGACACACCCGGGCAGTAGCCACGCACCCCGCGCATCTCGGCTCGGCGTTCACTATCCTGTAGGCACCATGGCGACCGATACCGCCCCCACGAACACCGAAGTCCACGTCGAGCGCGCCACCACGCGCGATGGCGAGGGCATCGCCGCGCTCATCAACTTCTGGGCCGCGCAGGGGCAGATGCTCCCGCGCACACTCGGCGAGACGTACGAGAACCTGCGCGACTTCTTTGTCGTGCGGCAGGACGGCCGCGTTATCGGCTGTGCCGCGCTCCACATCACCTGGTCGGATCTGGCCGAACTGAAGTCGCTGGCGGTGGAGGAGTCCACCCAGTCGCGCGGCATCGGCGCGGCGCTCGTACGTGCCTGTGTGGAGGAGGGCCGTGCGCTCGGCCTCGACCGCCTCTTCGCGCTCACCTACCGTCCGGGCTTCTTCGAGCGGCTCGACTGGGAGCAGGCGGACGTGATGAACCTGCCCCGCAAGGTCTGGAACGAGTGCTACCGCTGCCCGAAGTTCCCCGGCTGCGATGAGATCGCCATGATCCTGGACCTGAAGCCGGCGGACGCCGCCTCGTGACGTCCGACCCCGTCGAGGCGATCCCGGCGCTGGTGCGCTCGGAACCCCTCGCGGAGCACCGCTACCTCCGCATCACCCGCGACACGATCCGCTTTCCGGACGGCCACGAGGCCGATCGCGCCGTGGTCTGGCACCCCGGCGCCGTGGCGTTGGTCGTCGAGGACGGGGACGGCCGCTGGCTGCTCGTACGCCAGTACCGCCATCCGACCGGCGGGAACCTGCTCGAGGTCCCCGCCGGCACGATGGAGCCGGGCGAGCCGCCCGAGGTCACCGCCGCCCGCGAGGTGCGCGAGGAGACCGGTTATGCGGCCGGCACGCTCGTGCACCTCGGTGGGCTCTGGATGCTGCCGGGCTACTGCTCGGAGTACATGCACTTCTACCTGGCCACCGACCTGCGCCCCGACCCGCTGCCACAGGACCACGATGAGTACATCACGGAGCCGGTGCGCCTCAGCCTCGACGAGGTGGAGGCGGCCATCGACGCGGGCGTGATCCAGGACGCGAAGACGGTGGTCGCCGTGGGTCTGCTCAGGCGCTATCGAGCGCGCTCGGCGGGCTGACGGAAGGTCGCGGGGAACTGCGATAAGGGGTAGGGTGCGCGTGGAGATCCGGCGGGGCAGCAGCCCGCGCCGGGTGCTACGCCGTTGCTTGACCGTGCGGGCGGAAGCCCCAATAGTCAGACTCGCGGACGAGGTCTGGCGGGGAACGAGAGGCGCGAACGATGGCGCAGGCTACCGAAGTGCAGCAGCGTTACGGCAAGACGCAGCGGACTGACCGCTGGTGGCTGGAGCCGGTGGCACTGGGCGCCGGATTCCTCATCTTCGTCATCTACTCCACGGTCTCTGGTTTCAACGTTGGCAACTGGCACTACGAGGCCGGTCCGTACCTCTCCCCCTTCTTTGAACCGCTGATCAACCCGTCCTGGACGCCAGAGTGGTTCTCGCCCGCCATCTTCATCCTGTGGGCGCCGCTGGGCTTCCGGGCGACCTGCTACTACTACCGCCGCATGTACTACCGCTCGTTCTTCATGAGCCCCATGGCCTGTGCCGTGTCGGAGCCAGCGAAGTACTACACGGGCGAGAGCAAGTTCCCGTTCATCCTGATGAACTCGCACCGCTTCTTCCTGTACGTGGCGCTGCTGTTCATCCCCGTCCTCTGGTACGGCGCAGCGAAGTCGTTCTGGATGCCCGGCGAAGGCCTCGGCATCGGCGTCGGCTCCATCATCCTGGTCGCCAACGCGTTCCTACTGATGATGTTCACCATCGGCTGCAACTCGCTCCGCCACATCGTGGGCGGTGGCCTGAACTGCTTCTCCTGCACCAACTTCACCCGCACGCGTCGCAAGATGTGGGATCTGGTGACCGTTGCCAACGAGCGCCACAAGGCGTGGGCCTGGGCCAGCCTCGTGAGCGTGGGCGTCTCCGACCTCTACATCCGGCTGGTCGCCAACGGCGCAATCACTGACATCAACACCTGGACGACGTTCTAGGTACGGACACCCGAGCGGGTTTCGGAGGCGAGATGGCGGAGATCGAGACCCACGATTACGACGTGCTGGTGATTGGCGCCGGCGGTGCCGGCTTGCGTGCGGCCGTGGAGGCCTCGGCGACCGGTGCCCGCACCGGCCTCGTCTGCAAGTCGCTCCTCGGCAAGGCGCACACGGTCATGGCGGAAGGCGGCATTGCCGCCGCCATGGGCAACGTCTACTCAGAGGACAACTGGCAGGTCCACTTCCGCGACACCATGCGCGGCGGCAAGATGCTGAACAACTGGCGGATGGCCCAACTGCACGCGCAGGAGGCCCCCGCCCGCGTCATGGAACTCGAGGAGTGGGGCGCACTCTTCGACCGCACCGAGGACGGCCGCATCCTGCAGCGCGACTTCGGCGGCCACCGCTACGCGCGCCTCGCCCACGTCGGTGACCGCACCGGCCTGGAGATGATCCGCACGCTCCAGCAGCACGCCGTGCACCGTGGCATGGATGTCTACCAGGAAGTCACCGTCAACCGTCTGCTGAAGGACGGCGACCGCATCTCCGGCGCGCTGGCCTACTACCGCGAGAGCGGTCGCATGGTGCTCTTCCGCGCCAAGGCCGTCATCCTGGCCACGGGTGGCCTCGGCAAGGTCTTTGCCATCACCTCGAACTCCTGGGAGGGCACAGGCGACGGGCACTCGCTCGCGATGCAGGCCGGCGCGGACATGATCGACATGGAGTTCGTCCAGTTCCACCCCACCGGGATGGTCTGGCCCCCCTCCGTCCGCGGCATCCTCGTCACCGAGGGCGTCCGTGGCGATGGTGGCACGCTGAAGAACGCCAGCGGCGAACGCTTCATGTTCAACTACATCCCCTCGATGTTTGCCGCTGAGACCGCGGACACCGAGGCGGAGGCCGACGCCTGGTACGAGGACCGCACCAAGCGCCGCACCCCGGATCTGCTTCCCCGCGACGAGGTCGCACGTGCGATCAACTCGGAGGTGAAGGCCGGCCGCGGCACGCCGCACGGCGGCGTCTACCTGGACATCGCCTCTCGCCGCAGCAGCGAATACATCAAGCGCCGCCTGCCCTCCATGTACCACCAGTTCATGCAATTGGCTGGCGTGGACATCACCGCCGGCCCCATGGAAGTTGGCCCCACGGCCCACTACGCCATGGGTGGCGTGAAGGTGGACGCAGAGACCGCCGCCACGACCGTCCCCGGCCTCTACGCCGCGGGCGAGGTGGCCGGCGGCATGCACGGCTCGAACCGCCTCGGCGGTAACTCCCTGTCCGACCTCGTCGTCTTCGGTCGTCGCGCCGGCGAGGCCGCTGCGCAGTACGCGCTGGGCCTCTCCACGCTGCCGTCCGTGAGCGAAGGCGAGATCGCGGAGCGCTCCGCGGCCATCCTCAAGCCGTTCGATGGCGGCAAGGAGAACCCGTACACGCTGCACCGCGAACTCCAGGACGCGATGCAGGAGGAAGTGGGCATCATCCGCACCAACAGCGAGATGCAGTCCGCCCTCGGCAAGATCGACAACCTGCGGGAACGCCTCGGGCACGTGCAGGTGGAAGGCAACATCCAGTACAACCCCGGCTGGCACCTGGCGCTGGACATGGAGCACATGCTCCTGGTCGCGGAGGCGATCACGCGCGCCGCGGTCGAGCGCAAGGAGAGCCGTGGCGGCCACACCCGCGACGACTTCCCGGGCCCGAACGCGGACTTCGGCAAGGTGAACGTGGTCGTCCGGCACACGGCGGGCGGCCTCGGTGTCACGCAGGAGCCGCTGCCTCAGATGCCCGACGAACTGAAGAAGCTGTTCGAGGAGTAGAGCCATGCCGAACGCCCATCTGAAGGTCTGGCGCGGGGACACCGGCGGTGCCTACGTCGACTACGACGTGGAGTACGAAGAGGGCATGGTGGTGCTGGACGTTGTCCACCGCCTCCAGGCCACGCAGGCCGGCGACCTGGCGGTGCGCTGGAACTGCAAGGCCGGCAAGTGTGGCTCCTGCAGCGCGGAGATCAACGGCAAGCCCGTCCTGCAGTGCATGACCCGCATGGAGACCTTCATCCCCGGCGAGACCATCACCGTCGCCCCGCTGAAGACCTTCCCGCTGATCCGGGACCTGGTCACGGACGTCTCCTGGAACTACCGCGTTGCCGAGACGATGCCTGAATTGAAGTTGAGCGCCCCGGACGCCGATGGTCACCGCCGCATGGCGCAGATCGACATCGACCGGGAGCAAGAGTTCCGCAAGTGCATCGAGTGCTACATCTGCCAGGACGTGTGTCACGTGATCCGTGACCACCCGGAGAACATGGAGAAGTTCGCGGGCCCGCGCTTCTTCGTCCAATTGGCGAACGTCTCGATGCACCCGCTGGACCAGAACCCGGCGAAGGCCACCGTCTCGCACGGCTTCGGGCTGGACTACTGCAACATCACCAAGTGCTGCACCGATGTCTGCCCGGAGGGCATCCACATCACCGACAACGCGATCATCCCCCTGAAGGAACGTCGCGTGGACGAGTACTACGACCCGGTGAAGGCGCTCGTCCGCAAAGTCTTCGGCGGCGGCGATAAGAAGTAGCCTTCCGCTACCCTACCGACACGATGACGGCCCGCCGTAAGGCGGGCCGTTTCGATGTGTGGGCGAGTTGTCTCTTAGTTCATGGCTTGGGCGCGCGTCTCGGCCTGATGCGAATATCGAGATCACAGCCCAAGGCTGCCGCGGCTGCAGCGAGCGTATCGACCGAAGGTGAATGTCGCCCCGACTCTAGACGACTCACAGCTGACCGAGTGGTGCCCATGGCCTCGGCCAGAGCCTGTTGACTGAGTCCAGCTTTGAGGCGGGCCTCAAGAATCGCGGTTACTGCCTGGAATCGCGGCCCGAGGAGTTCGTACTCCGTTCGGGTCTCAGGATCCGTGGCGTGGCTGATACGCCGGTAGTCGACGTAGTCGAGTGACTCGCTGTCATCGCGGCGTTTCGTTGCACCCAATCCGCGAGGTTCCCTTTCGCACGTGCGATGTCCGACTGGCGTGCGGATGCGGCCTGCTTCCGCCACGCGTGCAGTAGGACGAACGTGTTGTCCACCTGCCCGTAGGCGATTCGGTGCGGGCCTACCTTCAGCTCCCACAGCCCGCCCGTGCCTGCCAACGACCGAGACTTTCCGAGCTGAGGAAGGCGCGCGCCGAATCTCACAAGGAGATCTAGGTTGCGTTGAATTGCAGCCAGGTCGCGCGCCTGTCCAGATCGGCCCACTCGATCGAGGTAGGTGCGCACTGGCTGTTCCCCACGCTCGGTCTCGTAAAACAAGACCGAGTTGTTGATCAACCTTGCGTCTTCTCCCCATACCGTCCAATGGTTCTGATTCGTGTCGAACCTCAGTCAGAGACACAGGTTTCCCGATTGCTCCGCACAGTGGGCGTGCGGATGTCTCGGGTACCCACGACCGAACAGGCTCACGATGCAGCGCATCGTTGGGGAGTAAGAGCCACTAGAATGTTAGCAAATGCGCTACCGACTTGGCAATGCGGGTCGTGCGGCGTCGTGCCTTATCTCTTCGTCTTCGCGGCCTGCCGCGCGGCCCTCCCAGCGGCCTTCGCCGCCGCCTTGTTCGCCGCCACTTGCGCGTTCTCCTGTGCCCGGAACTTCGCCATCGAGGTGATCAGGCGCACCGGCACCGGCATTGCGTAGGAGAACCGGATCGTGCCCTTTGCCACGTCGAACGCCTTGAGTTCCGCGCCAAACTGCTCCAGCAACGAGGGCGTCACCGGGTAGATCGAGTAGTGCTTCTGCCAGGCGGCGAAGAAGAACACCGGCCCATCACGTTTCACGATCGGGATCTGGTAGCGGATCCCCTCGATGCCGTCCGGTACGCCCTCAAGCAGCGCCTGTCGCACCTGTTGGAGGACGACCTGAGCGTCCTCGGGCAGCGTCTCCAGGTACTCATCGATGTTCTGGAAGTCCGTCTGTGCCACGTTGTCGCCTCTCACATCCCTCGTCACCCATCGTACGGTCAGACGGTGCCCGTCGCGGCCCCCGGCCCCGGCACACGGGCACCGCGCGTGGCAGGCCCCCAGAGACCGTTGAGGCGCACGCGCAGCCTCCGACGATGCACCCTCACCCATGTTGCCCGGCGCGCGTGAGCGTCGCCGCTCCGGCCCGTCGCGGCACCGCCGCGATGGGGCGGAGCCCCATCGCATTCATCCCCCTCGCCCGAAGGGAGAGGGGACAGGGGGTGAGGGACGGGCGCGTAGCGCCCGCATCAGCCTCGCGAGAGCGCCATCGGCGTCCCCCGCGCCCGCTACGGCCTATCGAGACGCCTCAGGCGCCCCCGCAAGCAAACAGA
>JAQCKI010000085.1 GCA_027592645.1 Chloroflexota bacterium
CGCCTTCGATGAACTGCGCGCGCGCGTGATGGCGCTCGCCCGCCGCGGTGGCCCGGCGCGGCCGCCCGTGCTGGAGCGGGCCGGCGTCCGCCTGGATCCGGCCACGCGGGCGGTGACGCGAGACGGCGCGCGCATCGATCTTGCCCCCAAGGAGTTCGGCGTGCTGGAGATGCTGCTCGCCGCGGACGGCGCCGTGGTCAGCGCAGAGTCGCTGCTGGAGCACGTCTGGGATGAGCACGTCGACCCGTTCAGCAACGTGGTCCGCGTCGCGATGATGACGCTGCGCAAACGCCTCGGCGAGCCCGGGGTGATCGAGACGGTCGTCGGCGTGGGATACCGGATCGGGTGATGGGCACCATCCGCTTCCGGCTGACACTCTGGTACGCCTCCGTCTTCCTGCTGACTGGCGTGCTGCTGCTGGTACTGGTCTACGCGCTGGTGGGCCGCGCGTTCCCGGAACAGGATCCCCGCTTCGTGGAGTCCGTCGGGCAGCGCGCGGGGTTCCCGGCGCTCCGTGAAGCGCTCGGCGAGGCCGGCCGCCTTCCGCCGCCGCGCCCGAACGGTGGCCGCCCCGGCGGGCGCGAGATGGGTTTTATAGAACTGCTCGATGAGTCGCGTCGTGCGACGCGGGACGAGGCGCTGCGGCAACTGCTGGTCCAGTCGTCGCTGGCGCTGGGGCTGATGTCGGTCGCCTCGCTCGGTGCCGGCTGGCTGGTGGCCGGGCGCATGCTCCAGCCGATCAGTGGCATCACCGGCACCGTCCGCCGCATCGATGCCGGCCGGCTGCATGAGCGCGTCGCGCTCGGTGGCCCGCCCGACGAATTGCGCGAACTCGCCGACCAGTTCGATGCGATGCTCGATCGCCTCGACGAGGCGTTCCGGGCGCAGCATGACTTCGTCGCGAACGCCTCGCACGAACTGCGCACGCCGCTGGCGGTGATGCGCACGGAACTCGATGTCACCTTCGCGAACCCCGACGCCACGCCCGAGGAGATGCGCGCGAGTGCGGAGGTCGTCCAGCGCGCGATCGGTCGCGCGGAGGCGCTGATCGCCGCGCTGCTCACGCTCGAACGCGCCGATGCGCCGGCCGGCCGCCTGGCTCCGGTCGACCTCACTGAGCGCGTTCGGGCCGTGCTGGACGCGCACTCAGCGCGTGTCGC
Organism: Chloroflexota bacterium; assembly: GCA_027592645.1. GTDB lineage: Bacteria > Chloroflexota > Dehalococcoidia > UBA2979 > UBA2979 > W-Chloroflexi-9. Next base: position 1,161 of record JAQCKI010000085.1, read on the forward strand.
AGAACAGGGCATCACCGTGCGGACGACGCTGACGCCGGCAGAACTGCCGGGCGACGCCGTGCTGCTGGATCGCCTCGCGGAGAACCTGATCACCAACGCCATCGCCTACAACGTTCCGGACGGATGGATCGAGGCTTCGTGTGGCCTCGTAGGCGGCACGGTGACGTTGCGTGTCGCCAACAGTGGCGCACCGGTGCCCCCCGAGGAGGCCGAGGCGCTGTTCGAGCGCTTCCGGCGGCTGAATGCCTCACGCAGCCGTGCCACCGGGGGCTACGGGCTGGGCCTGGCCATCGTGCGCGCGGTCGCCCGTCACCACCGTGGCGAGGCACAGGCGCACGCGCTTTCGGGCGGTGGCCTGGAGGTCATCGTCACGCTGCCCGCTGCCTGACGGGCGCTTACGCGGACCTTACGCGCCGATCCGTAACGTGCTGCGTACCGGGTCACCCCGGCCCACACCGGCACCGCTCCCACCCGATGGAGGTCATCATGTTCGGCAAGCAGTTCACCCGCAGGCATCTCATCGCGGGCGTCGCCACAGTCGGCGTCGCCGGCGCAGCGCTCGTTCCAGCGATCGCCCTGGCTCAGCCCACCCCGCCCGCACTCATCGACCGCGAGGCGATCACCGCCCGCATCGCCACACTCCCGCAGGATGGCGTGCTGGCGTTCCACCTCGGCGAGCGTGGCGGCCCGGGGCTTGGTGGCAAGGCACTCCGCGGCGAGGCCGCCGAGGAGATCGCCGCCAGCCTCGGGGTCACCGTGGAGGCGCTCCAGGCGGCGTTCTCCGCCGCGAAGCCGGAGCGCCCCGCGGAGCGCCCCGTGACGCCGCCCACCGAGGAGGAGCGCGCCGAGAGGCGTGCCGCCGTGTACGCCGCGGTCGCGACTGCACTTGGCGTGACGCCCGAGGCGCTCGAGGCCGCCATCGAGGCGGCACAGCCGACCGAGGAGGAGATCGCCGCGAAGCGCGCCGAGGCGCGCACGGCGCTGGAGACGCGGCTGGCCGAACAGGTGGCCGCCGGTCGCATTACGCAGGAGCGCGCCGACGCGGCGCTGGAGCGGTTCGACTCCGGCGAAGGACACGGCTTCCACGGCCCTCGTGGCTTCGGAGGCCCGCGCGGCTTCGGCGGCGCGGCACCGTCCGGCATCTCCTTCTAGGAGCGAGACAGCGACATCCCAGAGGGCGGGCCACGCGGCCCGCCCTCTGCGCGTCCGCGTATCATCGGAACATGCCGGATCACTTCGAGCCCACGAACGAAGCGAGCGCCGCGCTGCGCGCCATCATGGATCATCACAGCCGCGGCGAGATCGATGCCGCGCTCGAGGCGGCCGAGGCGCTCCTGGAGCGCTGGCCGCAGTACGCACAGGCGCGCGGCTACCTCGGTCAGACCCTCGTCACGCGTAAGCGGCGCTTCGCGGACGGGCTCGCCGAACTCGATCGCGCGGTGGAGGACGGCGGCCACGACCCGTACATCCTGTTCACGTCCGGGTGGTGCATCGAGTTTGTCGCGAACGCGATCGCGAAGGCGCGCGGCGGCCCTCATCAACCCGTCGATGCCACGCCCGCGGTACTGTACGCACGGGCGCGGGCGCTGTTCCTGCGCGCGCACCAGTCTGACCCGGACGAAGCGCTGATCGGCGACATCGAAGACATGCTGGACGTGGTCGCCAACGCGACCGGGGAACCCTGGGACGAAACGGAGATCACCAAGAGTGCACCTCGCCCTCGATGACGGCTTCCGGCTCTACTACGAAGTCCACGGCCCGCCCATCGGTGCGGCGGGAGTGGCCACGCCAGTGGTACTGGCGCACGGTGCCGGCGGCAACGCGATGTCCTGGTGGCAGCAGGTCCCGGCGCTCGCCGACCGCTATCCGGTGATCACGTTCGACCATCGGGCGTTTGGTCGTTCGCAGGACCTGGAGGATGGCCCTGGTCGCATTGCCTTCGGAAGCGACCTACGCCAGTTGCTGGATCACCTCGGTGTGGGGCGCGTCCACTTCGTGGGGCACTCGATGGGCGGGCGGACGGCGTTTGGCCTCCTGAGTCGCGATCCTGACCGCGTGGTGTCGCTCACCTATTCCGGCACCAACGGCGGCTGCCTGGACGACCGCTACCGAGACCTCAAGACGCGACTGGAGTCAGAGGGCGTCCTCGCCGGGTCGTTGATCCAGCGTGCGTTGGCGGACAGTTTCCCCGCCGAGTCACCTGAGATGCACTACCTCTACGGCCGCATCCGCGGCATCAACCCGTCGCGGTCGTCGGACTTCCTGAAGCCCACCGGGCGCATGGTGAACTATCGCGGCTCCACGGCGCAACGGCTGGTGGACAGCGGCCTGCCCATCCTCTGGCTGGTGGGCGAGCACGACCGAGTGGTGCACCGGGATCTGATCGCCATCAGCCATGAACTGACCCCGGGCTCGCGGTTCCACGTGGTGCGAGGGGCGGGCCACTCCGCCTACTTCGAGCGCCCGGACGAATGGAACCGCACCGTCCGAGGCTTCCTCGATGAGGTCGAGGATGGCCGGCGAGACTGAGCGCGCTCCCGTTCCTCGTGGCTGTCGCATAGACGCGCCGCTCCGGTAGACTCGACCACGGAGAGGTGGCCGAGCGGTTGAAGGCGCTCGTCTCGAAAACGAGTAACTCGAAAGGGTTCGCGGGTTCGAATCCCGCCCTCTCCGCCAGCACCCCGGCCTGACCGGACGCTGTTCCACTTGCCGGCCGGCGCCAGACAACCACCAGTGCCCGGACGTGATTGTGACTTCACCTCCCGCGGAGAGGTGGCCGAGTGGTTGAAGGCGCTCGCCTGGAAAGCGTGTAACGGGGAAACCTGTTCGCGGGTTCGAATCCCGCCCTCTCCGCCAGAACGTCCACGCCTGCCGGGCGCGAGACTGTCAGACGAATCAGGCGCCCCATGGGGCGCCTGATGTGTGTGTCCGAGGTCCGATGGACGGTTAGAGGCGCTGCGCCTTCACCACGATCCGGTGGCTGTATTCGCGCGTACCGGAATCGAATTCGCCACCGCAGGTGTAGAGCGTGATCGAATCGCCGCCGCCGTTGCCCCAGACTTTGGCCCAGTTCGGGCTGGTCGCCGCCAGGTCATACACCTCGGTGACACCGTAGCGGAGGGTCTGTCCGTTGTAGTCGACCTCGATGATGTCACCAGACGACAGGCGATCCAGGCCGTCAAAGACGCCCTGGCCTCGGTAGTGCACGTCGGCATACGGAACGTAGGCGGCGTAGTTCACGTGGCCGGAGAAGATGGCGTTGCCACCGCCGCCCGGCGCGCCGCCCATGCCCGGCCACAGTGACATGTCGTACCAGACCACGTCTGCTGGGCCGCCGGGTGCAACCATCACGCCATCACCACCCACGAACTTCGAGGCGACGCTGGCGTTCACCCCCAGCGTGGGAATGCGGATGCGCGCGTAGTGCGCGTCACCGGGGAAGCCGTAGTCGTTGACGAAGCTCTGCAGGCTTCGCACGGTCGGGATGCCAGGTACCTCTTCGGGCAGAGGTTCCGGGGTGTCGGTGGGCGTCGCCGTTGGCCGAGGCGTACTCGTCGTCGTGGGGGTGGGCGTCGCCGTTGGCCGAGGCGTACTCGTCGTCGTGGGGGTGGGCGTAGCTGATGCGGTAACGGTCTCAGTAGGCGTCGCGACGACGATCTCGTCAGCGCTGCCACCCCGGCATGCAACGAGCAGTACCAGGCCGGACAGGGCCACCACCATCGTGTATTGCCAACGCCGCAGCGCCATGCAGCGCTCCCTGGGACAACTCATGCGGGCGAGCCGCGTGGCGTGGTGGTGGTCGAGCGGTGACTTTACCTTACCGCGCGATCAGCACTTGGCCAACGATACGCGCGGCGAGCTTGCGGAGGAATGCTCAGACTGAGTCCGGGCGTCCAGCCCGCTGCCGGTATTCCAGCATCAACGTGGTCTGGGCGGAGTCGGCCTCACGAGCACCCTCCGCGATGCCTTCCATGGCACGGGCGCGCACGCGCTCCAGCCGCGTACGAGCCGCCTTCAGCGGGCCTCGCACGCCCTCGGGCAGTTCGTCCAGCTTTGCGTCGTCCGTCGCCAGCAACTGCCGCGCCGCGACGAAGCCGGCCGCGAGGCCCGCATGGACGAGAAGAATCGACGAGAGGCGCATGGCGGGCTACTTCCGCCGGTTGCGGACGCCGGTGACCGTGGCCACGCCTCGGCGGAAGCCGCGACCGAGGGCCACGACGCGGATGAGGGGGTGCACGGCGGTGTCGGTGAGGAACTCGGACGTCCCGCGCACGTTCTGAGCGGTGCGGTGAACCTCTTCCAGCGTCGGCCGGATCGGGTCATCGAGCAGTGCCCGCAGGCTGCGGGAGAGCGATCGGATGGCGAACCAGAGGCCGAAGGCAGCGATCGTCATGCCCAGCATGAGCACCACGCCCATCGCGCCGTACACGATCACCACGATGTCTCGAAGTTCCGCCAGGCTCATGGACGCGCGCCCTTCGTGCCGGTGCTCCCGGCTCCCCCACTGTAGCGACCCCGCACGAGCGCGGACAACGCCCCGCCGGCCCAGGACTGGGGCTCGCTACGCCTCGGTGCGCTCGATTGTGCCGCCGCCGATGACCTCATCGCCGCGGTAGAGCACCAACGCCTGCCCCGGCGCCGGGCCGCGGACGGGCGGGTCGAACTCCACCGTGAAGCCGCTGCCATCGCTGAAGGCGACCACCCGCGCCGGCGCGCCGGCGGCGTGGTAACGCACGCGTGCCGCGAGCGGCTCGTCCAGCAGCGGGCGCTCCGAGGTCCACGTCGCCGCCGAGGCGGTCACGCGCCGCCGCGAGAGCGACCGCTCGTCACCGATCACGATCACGTTCCGTTCCGGCAGGATCGCCGTCACGAACTGCTTCTCCTGGCCGGAGACACCCAGGCCGCGGCGCTGGCCCACCGTGTAGAACGGGATGCCCCGATGCTCGCCGGCGACGCTGCCGTCTTCGCGCTCGATGCGGCCGGGGGAGTCAGTGATCCCGCGGCTCGCGAGCAGGTCACGGTAGTCGCCGCCGGGGACGAAGCAGATGTCCACGCTGTCCGGCTTCTCCGCCAGCGGTAGCCCGGCCTCGCGTGCAATCGCGCGCACCTCGGGCTTCGTCAGGCCGCCGAGCGGGAAGAGCGTGCGCTGCAGCGCCTCCTGCCCCAGCGTGTAGAGGACGTACGACTGGTCCTTCTCGGCGTCCACCGCGGTGCGCAGCCGGAAGCGGTCGCCATCGCGCTCCACGCGCGCATAGTGGCCGGTGGCGAGGCGGTCGACGCCCATCGCCAGGGCGCGCTGAAGCAGCGTGTCGAACTTCACGTACTGGTTGCAGTTCAGGCACGGGTTCGGGGTGCGGCCGTTGGCGTAAGCGTCCACGAACGCGGAGATCACGTCGCGTTCGAACTCGCGCTCCATGTTCAGGGTGTAGTGAGGGATGCCGATCGCCTGCGCCGCCGCCCGCGCGTCCGCGACATCCTCGATGCCGCAGCACGTGCGACCAGAGGAGAGAGCGGCGCCATCCGCCTCCGTGTAGAGGCGCAGTGTGACGCCCACCACGTCATACCCCTGCCGGTGCAGGAGCGCCGCGGCGACCGCCGAATCCACGCCTCCGGACATCGCGACGAGCACGCGCTCTGCCACGGTCTTGCCTCCCCCGCCGGCCACGCAGCCGCGTGCGCCGGGAATCCTCCCTCCAGTGTGCCGTATACTTGACCATCGCGCACCGACCGTTTCGGCTGCGCGGAAGCAAGGAGGCCGGCCTGATCCACGAACCCGAAGTGCACCCCGAGGAGATCGCCGCCGGCGATGAACTGGCGATTGCGGACGCTCCCACGCTCGCCTCGAGCGCTGCGTCCGAGTACGCACATGAACTCGTGGATGTGCTCGTGGACCGCCAGGCATCGGATGTCGTCCTGTTGGACCTCAGCCGCCTCGCCGCATTCGCCGACTTCTTCATCGTCGCGACCAGCGACAACATCCGCCAGGCGCGTGCGCTGGTCGACTCCGTCGACGAGTGCGCGACGCTGCACGATGAGAACGCCCGCATCGAGGGCAGCGCCGACGAGGGCTGGATCCTGGTGGACGCCGGCCATGGCGTCATCGTCCACGTCTTCTCGGTGGAGGCGCGCGTCTACTACAACCTCGAAGGCCTCTGGCGCCGGGCGCAGGAGATCGTACGCATCCAGTAACACCGTCCTAACGTCATTGATACGCAGTCGGGCGTCCCTTGCGGGACGCCCGACGTGTGTGCATGCCGGTAGAGCGTTACAGCTCGAACGCCCACTTGTCCGTGTCGCGCGACCAGCCGATGACCGGCTGGCCCTCGAAGAAGATGCCGATCTCGCGCTCGGCGGAGGCGGGGGAGTCGGAGCCGTGTACCAGGTTCCGGCCGATTTCCACGCCCAGATCGCCGCGGATCGTGCCCGGTGCGGCCTCAGTCGGTCGGGTCGAGCCCAGCGTCTGGCGCGCGGCGGCGACGGCGTTCGGGCCCTCGAAGACCGCGGCGATGATCGGGCTGCTGGTGATGTAGTCCACCAGGCCCTTGAAGAACGGCTTGCCTTCGTGCTCGCCGTAATGGCGCTTCGCGAGTGCCTCGTCCACCAGCAGCAGGCGCACGCCCACCGGCTTCAGACCGCGCTGCTCCAGGCGGCGCAGGACCTCGAAGCCCAGCCCTCGCTGCATCGCGTCCGGCTTCACCAGGATCAGCGTGCGTTCCATGTCGGCCATCGTGATCTCCTCATCGCCATGCTTGTCGTGCGTGATGTGGTTACCCGCGCGGCTTCGGCCGCGTGATCGATGGTGGGCGCAGGTAGAGCGCATCCACCGTCGATGGGTCACCGAAGGCGTCCCGCAGGCGTGCCAGCCGGACCAGCGCCACCGCCCGCGGCATCGCCGCCTCCGTCACAGTGTCGCCGCTCCGCCCCTCAACGTCTCGCGCCGCCGCCAGCGCGGCTGGCAGCTCCCCGCACCACGTCGCCGGCCGCGGCGCCTCCCGCACTGCGACCTCGGCAGCATCGATGCGTGGCGGGACGGTCTCGTGCGGTGCGCCCGACTCGGTGGTGCGGTACGCCGCCCACGCGACGCCTGCGCGTCCGGCATCGTGCACCGCGACCACATCGCCGCGCACGCCGGAGTCGAAGAGCGCCCACGCGTCCGCCTCCAGCCGCCCGATGCCCGCGAGCGCAGCATCGAGGGCCATCGCCAGCCCCTGCGCGGTGGCGATGCCGGTGCGGATCGGGCCGTACTGGCCGGGCCCCACGTTCACCGCGATCCGCGCAATCCGGGTGCGCTCCAAGCCGGCGTCGATCAGCAGCGCATCGATGCCACCGAGCAGCTCCAGCGCCACCGTGCCCTGCACCCGCCACGCACGCGACGCCGTCACGCGCCCGGCCTCATCGAGCAATGCGATCGAGACATCGTCCGAGGCGGTGTCGATGCCGAGGTCGTAGCGTGCGCCCTCAGCCACGGGCGCCCAGCCCGTCCAGGATGCGGCGGTACCGCTCCCCGCTGGCCACGACCGTGATGCGTCGATGCTTGGCCTCGCCCGGTACGAGTTCAAGCACGACGAGCAGATGCTCGGTCGGGAGTACGTCCAGGCCCCGCTCGGGCCACTCGACCAGCAGGACACCGTCGGTCGCCTGCTGCTCCAGCGCGAGTTCTTCGACCTCGTCCGCCTCGGTGAGGCGGTAGAGGTCGGCGTGATAGAGGCGGGTCGGGCCTTCGTGCCGCGCCATTAGCACGAACGTGGGGGAGTTCACCACGGTCTCCACCTTCAAGCCCTGGCCGACGCCCTGCGCCAGCGCGGTCTTGCCGGCGCCCAGCGTGCCCTGCAGGAGCACCACGTCCCCCGGCCGCAGCAGCCGCGCGATCCGCCGCCCGAGGGCGCGCGTCTGTACGACGCTGGTCGTCGTGTAGGTCGCTCGGTTCGCGGTGCTCATGCCGTGGGCCGGCCCTGCTTCAACTGATCCCACCCGCGTGAGGGCGGTTCGTACTCGACGCCATCCGCGCTCCAGACGACCACCCGGCCGGGGTGCGCGTCCACGACGCGGCCGATGAGCGTGACCGGCACGTCCGCGCGGTCGAGCGACCGCAGCGCCGCCTCCGGGCCGCACAACAGCAGCTCGAAGTCCTCGCCGCCGCCAAGGCCGAGGTCGAGTGCGCTCTCGCCGCCGAGCAGGGCGACCACCGCCGGGTGCAGCGGCAGCGATGCCGCCGCGACCT
>JAQCKI010000086.1 GCA_027592645.1 Chloroflexota bacterium
GACCGCCGCCGCTTCCTGGCGTTCGCCGGTACCGCCGCGGCCGCCTCGGCCGCCTCGGTCGTGGTGGGCGGTCGAGGTTTCGGCCCGGCCGTCGATGTCGATTCGCAACGCGCCGCAATCGCGCTGCCGGAGACGCAGGCGCCGGAAGAGGCCTCCGCGCAGGGCCTGATGGTCGAGGGCCTCTCGCCGCTGATCACGCCCAACGACCGCTTCTACCGCATCGACACTGCGCTGGTGATCCCGCGCGTCGATGTGAATACGTGGTCGCTGAAGATCACCGGCATGGTGGACAACCCGTTCACGCTCACGTTCGCCGACCTGCAGGAGATGGCGACGCTGGAGGAGGCGGTGACGCTCGCCTGCGTCTCCAACGAGGTGGGCGGCAACCTCGTCGGCAACGCGATCTGGCTCGGTGTGCCGCTGTCGCTCCTGCTGCTGCGTGCGAACGTGCAGCCCGGCGCGACGCAGATCATCGGCCGCTCGGTGGATGGCTTCACCGTCGGGTTCCCCACCGAGGTCGCACTGGACGGTCGCCCGGCGATGGTGGCGATCGCGATGAATGGCGAGCCGCTTCCGGCGCGCCACGGCTTCCCCGCACGACTCGTGGTGCCCGGCCTGTACGGCTACGTGTCTGCAACGAAGTGGCTTGAGGAGATCGAACTGACGCGGCTGGAGGCCTTCGACGCGTACTGGATCCCCCGTGGGTGGTCCAAGGAGGCGCCGATCAAGACGCAGTCGCGCATCGATGTGCCGCGCGGCGGTCAGGCCGTCACGGCCGGTCGCGTGCCCATCGCCGGCGTCGCGTGGGGCGGCCTGCGCAGCATCGACGCCGTCGAGGTGCGCGTGCTGCCGTGGCGCGGCGAAGGGGGCAGCGACTGGCTCCCCGCACGCCTCGGCCCGAAGTTGGCGCAGAGCACGTGGCGGCAGTGGGTGGTGGAGTGGGACGCCGTGCCCGGCGACTACCGCATCGAGGTGCGCGCGACGGACGGTGAAGGCGCGGTGCAGACCGATGTCGAACGGCCACCCGCACCGGACGGCGCCACGGGCCACCACGCGATCCGCGTCGTCGTCCGCGACGCCTGAACCAGCCGGGCTGTCCCCCTCAGTCGCGCCGCTAGCAGCCGAGTGGGGTCGCGAGATCCTCGAGGTCGAGTGCGGCGTAGTCGTACGTCGCGGTCGGGACGGCCTCGCGCGCAGCACCGTACTCCAGCGGCCGCGAGATGAACGCCGTGCGCATCCCGCACGCCTCGTGCGCTGCGACCAGGTCGCCGTTGTGCGCGGCGACCAGCATCACGCGCTCCGGTGGCAGGTCCAGCATCCGTGCCGCGCCCCGGTAGGACTCGGGCGCCGGCTTGTAGTGCCCCCCGACGACCTCCGCGCCGAGGATCGCGTCCCACGGCAGACCGGCCCGACGCGCCATGTTCACCATCAACGCCAGGTGGCCGTTGGAATGCGGCGCAATGATGAACTTCGAACGGAGACGCATCAGGCCCGTGACGCTGTCCGGCCACGGGTCGAGCCGGTGCCAGGCCCGGTTCAGGCCGTCGGTCTCTTCTTCGGTCAGGCCGGTGATACCGAACTCCTCCAGCACACCGTCCAGGTTCTCCCGGTGCAGCACGTCCAGCGGCACAAACGGTCGCCGGCCCTCGCGCACCGCGGCCATGGAGGGGCCGTAGCGGGCGCGCCAGCGATCCGCGAAGTGCCCCCAGTCCACGCCGGTGACATCCAAGTGGCGCGTGGCTGCCTCGGCCTCCCGCGCGACGCCCGAGCGCCAGTCCACCACTGTCCCGAAGACATCGAAGATGAGCGCATCAACCTGAGCCATGGGTGGCCTCCCGGGGCGGAGGATACGCCCGCCCACCACGTCCGTGTTTGGGTAGACTGTCGCAGCCACGCGAGACGTCCGGCACCTGTCGGGCCACGCAGTATGACGAGGAACACCATGAGCAACGCCACCCCGTCCGACACCATGCGCGCCTACGCGCAGGCCACCGTCGCCGCCGACACGGCTGCTATTTCGGGCCTGACGGACGACCAGTTCACCTACGTCCACAGTTCCGCGCTCTACGAGACGAAGGAACAGTTGATCGCCGCGTTCGAGGGCGGACGGCGCTACAAGGGCTGGGAGATCCAGGAAATGGTCGAGCGCCCGCACGCGGGCTGCACCACGGTGACTGGCACGGCGGTCCTCACCACCAGCCGCGAGGGTGCCCCGCTGCTGAACATCCGCTTCACCACCACGATGGTGCCGGATGGCGGCGGCTGGAAGATGGCCGCGATGCAGACGACGCGCCTGCCGGAACAGTAGGGCCTACTCGCGCTCCGTCGCGCTGCCGAACGCGGCGCGGCGGAGCCGATCGATCACGGCCGCACCCACACCTGCGGCCTCGGGCGGCACGCACAGCAGTACGTCCAGGCCTTGGCGCTCCGCCTCGCGGAACCGCTCGTACAGCACGCGTGCGTAGCCCTGCGCGTCACCAGCGGCATCGAGGATCTCGATGCCCGCCGGCAGTCCGGGGATCACGCCCGGCGCCAGCAGCCCCACGCGCTGGCCGAGCGCGATGCGCGCCGTCGCGCTCGATGCGGCGTCCTGGGCCGTCACAACGACCACCTCCACCGCCGGTGCGTAGTGCGCGGCCAGCGTGCCTGGCGCGCGCGTGTCGCTCTGCTCGCCGAGCGCCGCTCCGACGGTGCGTGCGATCTCCTCGGCGGACACGCCACCGGGCCGCAGTACTACCGGCGGATCGACGGTCATATCGACAATCGTCGACTCCACTCCGACGTCGCACGGCCCACCGTCCAGCACGAGTGCGACCGCCTCGCCCATCTCATCGTGTACGGCCTGGGCGGTCGTCGGGCTGACGCGGCCGAAGCGGTTCGCGGAGGGAGCGGCGAGGCCCCCGCCAAACGCACGCAGCACCGCCAGCGCCACCGGGTGCGCCGGCACCCGCAGCGCGACGGTGTCCAGGCCACCGGTGACCTCATCGAGCACGTGCGAGGCGCGGCGCACCACGAGCGTGAGCGGCCCCGGCCAATACGCCTCAGCCAGCGCACGCGCCGCGTGGGGCACCTCGGCCGCCCATGCGTCGAGGCTGGCGGGGTCCGCGAGGTGGACGATCAGTGGGTGATCCGCGGGGCGGCCCTTGGCGGCGAAGACGCGCCGCACCGCCTCGGCGTTCGAGGCATCCGCCGCCAGCCCGTACACGGTCTCGGTCGGGAGCCCGACGAGCGCACCCGCGCGCAGCGCCGCAACGGCGCGCACGATCTCGGCCAGGTCGGCGGGGGTGAACGGCGGCTCCATGCACCGATGTTCCCCCACGGCTCCGCGCCGCGCTAGCGGCGGCGCGTCGAGGCGTCGGTCAGAGGGCGGTCGAAGTCCACCACGCGGCGGTGCAGCCCGCCGCGATGGCAGGGCCGTAGGGCATCGTGACGCCTCGTTGGCGACATAACAGGACGATCCCGCCCGCGATCAGGCCGCCGGCGATGCTCATCCAGAACAGGAAGCCCGGCACCGTGGCGATGCCCACGATCGCTCCCGCGCACCCCATCAACTTCACGTCGCCGCCGCCGAAGCCGCCCCGCGCCGCGAAGGCGATCGCGATCCCGATGGTGAGGCACGCCGCCGCGCCGAGGAGTGCCGCGGGTAGTGCGCCCTCCCACGCCGCCACGCCCAGCGCGGCCAGCAGGGCAGGGCCCGTCACCGCATTTGGAATGCGCCGCGTCCGCACGTCGATCGCGGCGGCGGCCCAGAGCGGGAGCAGCAAGATCGCCATCACGAGCGGCCCCTATCGAAGGGCGCTCGGCGCGACCAGCCACACCTCGTCGCCGACGCGCACCTGGAGGCGGGCGAGCGTCCCGGCGGGGAGCTCGATGCAGCGCGCCGCGCCTCGGACGAACGGGATGAAGCGACCGGGATCCATCGCGTGCACCGCGCGGGTCACGCGGTCGCGCCGGTCCAGAAACAGCGCATCGATGGGGTAGCGCATGCCCACCGTGTGGATGCCGTTGCACGGCGCCAGCAACAGCCCTTCGCCGGCCTCGAGCGGGCGCCGGCCGAGCAGGCCGCGCATCCGCCCCAGCATCCCGCGCGCCACACCTACGCGCTCCGCAACCCGGTCGCCGCTCCGCACCACCACCGCCGCCAGTTCACCCTGCCTCATTCAATTCCCCCCCATAGCACGCATCAGATTCAAGACAGCCGGCCCCAGCACCACCACGAAGAGCGACGGGAAGATGAAGAAGATCAGCGGGAAGAGCATCTTCAGCGGCGCCTTCATCGCTGCCTCCTCCGCGTGCTGCCGCCGCAGCGTGCGCACGTGCGCCGCCTGCGATCGCAGCACCGCCCCCACTCCCATCCCCGTGCGCTCCGATTGCAGTACCGCCGCCACGAGCGAGGAAACCGCCGGCGTCCGCGCGCGGCGCGCCATCTCCTGCATCGCCTCGCGACGGGAGATGCCGAGGTTCACGTCGCCCAGCATCCGGCGCAGTTCCAGCGCCAGCGGTCCGTCCTGCTGGTCGGTGATCCGTGCGATGGCCGCTTCGAAGCCCAGCCCCGCCTCTACCGACACCACGATCAGGTCGAGCGTGTCCGGCAGCGCCCGCTGGATCTCGCGCTGGCGCCTCGTGGCGCGGCCCTGCACCCAGATCACCGGCGCCAGCGCACCCACGCCGACGGCGAGCGCGATCAGCACGGTTTGCATCGCAGGGGCGATCGACGACATATCGCGCACCAGCATCGCCACCGGCGCGCCGAAGAACAGCATCGCGAACACGGCGCCCGCCACCAGACGCTCCGGACCGAAGTTGAACCCGGCGACCTCGATCTCGTCCTGGAGTCGCGCCGCGATCCCATCCGGCAAGAGCACCGCTACGGTCGAGGCCAGCGCGTGCCTCGGCGGCTGCCACAGGCGGCCATCCGTGTTTGACGGTGCGCCCGCCTCGACGGCCCGGCGGTCGGCGCCGATCTCGTCGAGGCGCGTGCGTGTCCGACCGACCGGTGCCACGGCGAACGCGCGCACGCCGAGGAAGATCCCCGTGCCCAGCAGTAGCGTTGCGAGTAGCACCATCGGACGCGCTCCGTCCCGCTAGTACGCGATGGCCGCGATGCGGCGGACCATCATGAACCCGATGACCTGCATGACCAGCGCGCTGAACACCATCAGGCGGCCCACCGGCATGTCGATCAGCACCCGCATCTGCTCCGGCTGAATCAGCGCCATCACCGATGCCAGCACGATGGGCAGTAGACCGACGATCCACGACGACATGCGCGCCTGCGCCGTCATCGTCTGGATCTCGCCGCGGATGCGGATCCGCTCGCGGATCATGGTGGAGATGTTCGCCAGCACCTCGGACAGGTCGCCGCCGATGCGGCGCTGGATGACCACGGCGTCAATGGCGAGTTGCAGGTCCTGGTCGCCCGTGCGTTCCACCAACCGCGACAGCGCCTCGTCCGTGGACGCGCCGAGGTTGATCTCGCGGATTGTCTGCATCAGTTCGCCCGCGATCGGCTCGCGTTGCTCGCGCGCGGCCAGTTCCAGGCTCTGGACGAACCCGAAGCCGGAACGGAGCGAAGAGGTGATGATCTCCAGGGTCTCCACGACCTGGCCGTTCAGTGCGGCTGCCCTGGTGCCAGTCTTGCGCTGAACGAGTACTGCCGGGATGGCAGCGCCGAGGCCTCCCGCAGCGATCCCGGCCACGACCGACCCGGCGAGGGCGACCATGAGTGCTCCCGTCACGAGGCCCGTCGCGACGGTCAGCACGACGAAGTCGCGTGGCTCCCACGTGAGGCCCGCCGTAGCCAGCGCCCGGTGTCGGTGTTCGACGTCGCGCCTCGACGTCCGCGGCGCGGCCGGCGGCCGGTGTGCGGGGTGTCCTCGGCCTGCGCGCACGACTCGAGCCGCGCGCGCGAGGCGGCGTGCCCGCCGTCCAGCGCCGTGGCCACGCCGCGCACCAGCGCGAACGTGGCAAGTGCGATCAGCAGTACCGCTCCCGGCAGCGCGAGGTCGTTCATCGGGTCACCATCGATCCGTGCGCAGCACCTCGGCGGGGAAGGGCACGCCGGTGCGCTGGAACCGGTCGGTGAACTGCGGCTGCAGGCCCGTGGGCACCAGCGCGCCGATGATGCGGCCCTCTTCGTCCGTACCGCTGGTCTCCAGCGTGAACAGATCCTGGAGCGTGATCGTCTGCGACTCCATCCCCGCTACCTCGGTGATGTGGGTCACCCGACGGCTGCCGTCCGGTAGGCGGGAGATCTGCACGATCAACTGAATGGCGGAGGCGATCTGCTCGCGGATCGCGTGGTCGGGGAGGTCGAGGCCCGCCATCAGCACCATGTTCTCCACGCGGCTCAGCGCATCGCGGGGGGTGTTGGCGTGCACGGTGCTGATCGAGCCGTCGTGGCCGGTGTTCATCGCCTGCAGCATATCGAACGCCTCGCCGCCGCGGACCTCGCCGACGATCACGCGATCCGGGCGCATCCGCAGGGCGTTGCGCACCAGGTCACGTTGCGTGATCTGCCGGGTGCCCTCGATCCCGGGCGGGCGTGCCTCCAGCGCCACCACGTGCGGCTGCTGCAACTGGAGTTCCAGCGGGTCTTCGATGGTGACGATGCGCTCGTCCTCGGAGATGAACGAGGACAGCACGTTGAGCAGCGTGGTCTTGCCGGTGCCGGTGCCGCCGGAGACCAGCACGTTCAGTTCCGCGGCGACACATGCGCGCAGGAACGTGACCGAGGCCTCCGAGAGCGTCCCGAACCGAACGAGGTCGTCCGCCCGCAGCCGGTGCCGCGCGAACTTCCGCAGCGTGATCTTGGCACCCGTCGGCGATGCCGGTGGCACCACCACGTTGATGCGGGAGCCGTCCAGCAGGCGCGCGTCCGCCATCGGCGACGCCTCGTCCACGCGCCGCCCGAGGGGCGCGACGATGCGCTCGATGACCCGCAGCAGGTGACCCTCGTCGCGGAACTGGTGCGCAACGCGCTGGATGCGTCCGCCGCGCTCCACCCAGATCTGGTCAGGGGCATTCACCATGATCTCGCTGACCTCGTCGTCGCGGAGCAGCGGCTCCAGCGGGCCGAGGCCCAGCACCTCGTCCAGGATCTCCTCGATCAGCGCGAGGCGCAGGTCGCCCGTGCCCTGCATCGGGTAGGTCCCGAGGATCTCGGTGATCGATCCGCGCACCTCTGTACGCGCCTGCTCCGGGTTGAGGCGCGCCAGCTGGTCGAGGTCGATCTCCGCCACCAGTTGCCGGTGCACCTGCTCCTTCACCAGTGCGAGCGCCGGCGGAAGCACCACGGGCATCGGTGGCGGCGTGCGCAGCGCGAGGGGCGGCGGGGGTGCGGCCGTGCCGCCCGGCGTCTCCGCCGGCGTTGACCGCTGGATCTGGAAGCGCTCGCGCAGCATCGCCTACCCCCGTCGCCGGAACAGGCCGCCGAAGACGCCCGCCTGCTCTGGCTCGGTCGTGCCGAGTCCACTCAACATCGCCGCCAGTTCATTGACCTCTTGCGCCATCCGTGCACGCGGCGCGTGCAGCACCAGTGGTTCGCCGCGCTGTGTGGAGATCGGTACCTCGCGGTCGTGGGGGATCGAGCAGAACACCTCGGTCTGCACGGTCCGCGCGATGTCCGAATCGGTCACGGAGTTGGCATTGGTCGCGTGGTTCACCACCAACTTCAGACGGTCGTCGCTGAAGCCCTCCTCGCGGAGCGCCTCCATGGAGATGCGCGCGTCCTTCACGCTCGCCATGTCCGCGCTCGTAACCAGGAGCGCCGTCGTCGACTCATCGAGCGCGGCGGCGACGGACGGGCCAAAGGCGCCGGGGGTGTCCACCACCACGAAGTCGAAGGATCGCGCGAGCGTACGGATCAGGTGCGCGATCGCCTCGGCGTCTGGCGGGCTGTGCACCCCTCCGGCGTGTCGGGCGGGGAGCACAGCCACGCCAGAGGGGTGTTGCAGCAGGAAGGACATCACGTCCGGCCGCTCGCCTGCGGCCACCTGCTCCAGCAGATCCGGAAGCGTCCGCTCCGGCTTCAGGCCGAGCGTGAGCGCGATGTCCCCGAAATAGGCGTCCGTGTCCACGATCACGACCCTCGCCTGCGATTGCCGCCGCAGCGAGATCGCCAGGTTCGCGGCGATCGTGGTCTTGCCCACGCCGCCCTTGGGCCCGAACACGGTGATGACGAAGCCGGCCGGAGGCGGCTCCCCGCCCGCCGAGGGCGGCCGCAGGATCATCTCCTGCGCATCGAGGTGCCTCGTGCGTGCGGCACGCAACGTCGCGTCGAGCGCGTGTGGCTCCGCGGGGCTGGCGACGAATCCGCGCGCACCGCTGAGCATCACTTTCTGCGCGGTCGCCGCATCGCGACGGTGTGAGATCACCACGGCGGTCACGCGCGGCGCAGAGGCCTGGACGACGCTCCAGCGTGCGGTACGCGAGCGCCAGCGGCTCTTCCACATGCACCAGGATGATGTCCGGCTGCAGTTCGGCCGCCAGCCGTGACGCCTCGATGCCGTAGGCGGCTTCACCGCCGACCGCGTACGGCAGCCCGCCGAGCGTCTGCTTGATCTGTGACCGATGGTCGATGTCTGCATCGACCAGCAGGACCTGCTGATTCCGCCCCATCAGAGACCTCCCGGCGCCGCTATGGCGTCCCGCCGATGGCGACCCGCGGACGGAGGGCGAGCCGTAACTTGCCCACCTCGTCCACCTGTACCAACCGGCGTGCTTCTTCCGACGTGACGGCCAGCGTCACGGTCGCATCCAGTGATCGAGGGTTGTCGCGACCGGTCGATCGTGGGTCGGACAGGTCATCGCCGACCGCGGTCCGAGAGACCGCGAGCACCGTGATGTCCGCCAGCACGAGTTGCGCGACGTCCGACGGGTCGTCCGTCACCACGCCGTACACGTCGACGCGGTCGCCCGGAGCGATGAAGCCGCCCGTGCGGATCACATCGTTCACCGCGACTGAGACGGCAACGCGCCCGGGCGGGATGAGCGCGGCCAGGCTGCTGCCCGGCTGCGAGTCGGCCAGTTTCACCAGCAGCACCGGCTCGCCCACCACCACCGGCAGCAGCGCGAACTTGCCCACGACCTGGTCGATGTCGGTGGCGGCGTTGTCGCCGAGGATGCCCGCCGCCGGTGACTCCTCGACCCGCACGTCCGCCGAGGTGATGCGCGCGCCAATGCTCACATCGCGTGCGAACACCACCAGAGGGCGCTGCTCCACGCCGGCCGAGGCCGGCTCGCCGGGCATCACCA
>JAQCKI010000087.1 GCA_027592645.1 Chloroflexota bacterium
CAGCAACTGGTACAGCTTCTCCTCCGCCCACGGGCTCGACTTCTGCGCGCCGAGGTCATCGAGGACGAGCACCGGTGCCTCCACCAGCGCACGGAACACCTGCTCGTAGCGCCTCGGCGCGTCGGGGGCGAAGGCGGCGCGCAACTCGTCGAGCAGGTCCGCGACGTTCGCGAAGGCGACCCGGTCGCCCGCCGTCAGCCGCTCGTTGGCGATCGCCGCTGCCAGGTGGGTCTTGCCGCAACCGTTGCCACCGATCAGCACGATCCAGCCATCCGGTTCGCGCGACCACTGCACCGTGCGACGGAACGCGCCCTCCAGCGACTTCCTCGGCTCGCCCTTCAGGCCGATGCCGTCCGGGATGAACTTCGCGAAGGTGAACGAGGCGAGGCGCTCCCGCGTCATCGCGCCGATGTGCGTGTAGCGCGGCGTGTTCTCCGCGCCCGCCAGTTCGACCACCTGCGCCATCGCCGGGTCGACCAGGCGTGACGCGAGCCGGGCGTCGAGTTCCGTCACCGGGCGCGCCATCGTGAACACCGTCGGCAGCGACGCACCGAAGCGGTACGAGACCACCTGGAAGAACTTTTCACGCGCCCACGGCGTCTCCGCGTACGCATCGAGGTCGTCGAGCACCAGCAGCGGCGCGGTACGTACCTGCTCCAGCAGCGCGTCGTAGGACTCCTCGGCGTCATCGCCGTAGCCGGAGCGCAGGTGGTCGAGCAGGTCCGCGACGGTGAGGAACAGCGCTGGGTCGCCGCGCTCGATCACGCGGTTCGCGATCGCGGCGGCCACGTGGGTCTTGCCGGCGCCGTGCGGCCCCGTCAGCAACAGCCAGCCCTCCGGCCGGTCGGCGTAACGCCGTGCGATCTCCACGGCCTCCGCGTACTGCCCACGCACCAGTTCGTCGTTGGAGCGTCCCTCGCGCAGCAGCGTCTCGAAGGAGAGCCGCTGCATGGGCCCCAGGCGCGAGTAGCGCAGCAGCCGCTGGCGGCGTTCCGTGGCTGGCTCGAAGCGCGCGCACTCGCACGGCTCCGGGCGCCCGAAGCGGGGGTCCTCCGGGTCGTCGGTGACGCGGATGAAGCGCGCACCCGCGCACAGCGGGCACGTGTCATCCGCGGCCTCGTCAGCCGTCGAGCCCTCGCCGGACCACGGCGTCGTACGGGTTCGGGGGCCGTCCCCCAGGATGTCGCGCATCGCCTTCATCGTCTCGTCCTTCTGCCGCCCAGCGACGCAGGATCGCCTCGGCGTACTTCCATGAGCGTGCGTTGCGCTTCGCCGCCTCGCGCAGCGCCTCCACGATCCACTCGGCCGGGTACTGCTGCTCTGCCTCTGCCAGTGCCGCGCCGACCGAGGGCGTCAGCATCCCGATCTCCTGCTCGTACACCGCCGCCGGACGGCTGCTCACCGCCGGCTCGGGCATCGCCGCTACCCGCGCGCCACCCGGCACCGACTCGGTACCGGCCGCGATCCGCTCCCGCAGCCGCCGCCCGCCCTCGGTGTGCACGAACAGCAGCGCGTCGCCATCTTCGAGCGGCAGCGCGAGCAGCACCCCGCGCGCCACCGCGTCGTCCAGCGCACGACGCCCCGCCTTCATCCCCCCGCGCGCGGCGAACCACCGCGCGAGCGGCGCCTCCGCCAGCAACTCAGAGGCGCGTCGGGCCGCCACCTGGCCGGGCCGCGGGATCGCGTACAGCGCGTATGCGGTCACCCGCAGTTCGTCCGCATCCTCGATCGCCGGCAGCACCTCGGTGAAGAACTGCGCGGGCAGTGAGACGGTGCGCTGGCCCGGGAGGAAGCCCTCGAACGCCGCGCCGGCGGACATCAGTACCCCGCCCCGTGCCATCCGGGCTCCGGGCGCAGCAGCAGATCTTGGAACGAGGCGGTCTTGTCCACGAAACGGACCGTGACGCTACCCGTGGGGCCGTTGCGGTGCTTCGCGAGGATGATCTGCGCGAGGCCGGTCGGGTGCGCATTGCCCGGCTCGTCCGGGTGCTGGTCCTGCCACTCCTGCGGCTTCAGGTAGATGTCCTCGCGGTAGATGAACATCACGATGTCTGCGTCCTGCTCGATCGAGCCGGACTCGCGCAGGTCGGACAGCATCGGGATGTGCGGGGTGCGGTTCTCCACGGCACGCGACAACTGCGCCGCGGCCACGACTGGCACATCCAGTTCGCGCGCCATCTCCTTCAGCGCCCGCGAGATCTGGCTGATCTCGTTGGCGCGCGTGTCGGAGCGGCCGGCGCCGTGCAGCAACTGCAGGTAGTCCACGATCACCAGGTCCAGGCCGTGCTCCGTCTGCAGGCGGCGGCACTTCGCGCGGATCTCCGGCACGCTGAGCACCGCCGAGTCATCGATGAACAGCGACGACCCCGCCAGCAGGCCGTGCGCGCGCATCACCTTCGCCTCTTCGGCCTCGGTGTGGCGTCCGAGGCGGAGGCGGGACATCTCCACGCCAGACTCGGACGCCAGCATGCGCATCGCCAGCTGCTCGCCACCCATCTCCAGCGAGAACAGCGCAACCGTGCCGTGCTGCCCCACCGCGCAGTTGCGCGCGAAGTTCAGCATCAGGCTGGTCTTGCCGACACCGGTACGGGCGGCCAGGATCGCCAGGTCGCCGCGCTTGTAGCCGCCACCCAGCATCTGGTCCAGGTCCATGAAGCCGGTGCGGACGGACTGCACCAGTTCGCCGTCTTCGTCCTCGGCCGGTGCCTCCAGGAACTCATCGAGCAGGTCGCGCAGGCGCTTGAAGTCGCCGGCCGCCTCGGCGGTGCGGAGCGCCAGCAGCAGCGACTCGGACTGGGTGAGCACCTGGCGCACGTCCGGCCCACCGGCGTAGGCGAGTTGTGCGATCTGGCCGGCGGCGGAGATCAAGCGTCGGTACAGCGCGTCCCGCGCGATGATCCGCGCGTGCGCCTCCACGCCCACGGCGGTGAAGTACTTCCCGGCGAGTTCCACCAGGTACGGCTCGCCGCCGGCCGCATCCAGGCGGCCCATGCGGTCGAGTTCGTGCGAGACGGTGGGAATGGTGAGGGTCTCACCGCGCTCGGCGACGGAGAGACACGCCTCGTACACCCAGCCGTTCTGCTCACGGAAGAAGTCTTCCGGTCGCACGATCGGCAGGACGCGGGCGTATGAATCGTCGTCGAGAAGGAGGGCCGCAATCACCGCCTCTTCGGCGGAGACATCATGCGGTGGGAGTCCGGAGGCGGGACGCAGCCGCGCCTCCTGGCGGAGTGGGGCGGGGCGGCCATCCAGAACCACGGCGGCTCACCCGTTCCCCTCGAAGCGTGAGAGGAGGCCTACGCCTGCTCCTCGCTTTCATCTTCCTGAGTGCCCGACTCCGGCTCGCCTACAGCGACCTGTGCCGCAGCTTTCGCTGCGACGGCGGCGGCCTGCGCCTGCTCTTCTTCCGCAAGGGAAGCAAGCAGGGCTGCCGCGGCCGCTTCTGCGCCTTCCGGCGCATCTGCGTCCACGACCACCACCGAGATCTGCGGCTGAACATTTCTGCTCAATCGAAGACCCACGGGGTAGACCCCCACGCGACGGATCGCCTCGGGCAGCAGTACACGACGGCGGTCCAGCTCTTCGCCCAGAATCTCCCCAGCCTTCTGGGCGATGTCAGCGTTTGTGACAGAGCCGTACAACCGTCCCTGCTCTCCGACGCGAACGGCGATAATGAGCGGATTGCTTTCGAGCTTGCCGACAAGCCCTCGAGCCCGCTCATCCTCGGCCCGCTGCCGCTCCTCCTCGAGCGCCCGCAGCCTGTCGGCGCGGGCAAGGACTTGCGGTGTTGCCGGTGCGGCTAGGCCGCGCGGCAACAGATAGTTTCGAGCGTATCCAGGAGCGACGTCTCTGACTTCGCCCATGGTGCCCGAACCTTCAACGGTCTCCAGAAACACGACCTTCACGTCGGATGACCCTCTCGGCGTGCCGGAGCCGGGACTGACGCCATCTTCGTTCAGACGGCGACGCCGGACCGGGACTTTTCAAAGACTGAGTGCGAAGTTTGGCCAAGTCGGACACGATGTTGTCCGAAGTTGCCCCCTGCAACGTGGAAGGATGTGGGAATCACATCCGTTGCGCCGCGTTCACAGAGTACCCGCGCCTCTCTCTCTGAGGCAATCCGATACTTCCGGCGTCCTCCCCCGAGCGAATCGAAGGCGACCGATTGACGATAGAACGCCCGTTCTTGTCTGTCAAGAACTTTCGTTCTACCATCTTCTGCTGTTCGAGTCCTTCCCACGCGCTGTGACAAAGGAGAGCCACGTTGCCCCTCACCCCACGACTCGGCCGTCCCCACTTCGACCCGTCCTACGGCATCACCGGTGACCCGGAGGGTGCCTCCTGGCCCGCCACCGAGCAGAAACTCGCTGCCGCACGCAACTACTGGGTGGCCACCACCCGCGCCGGTGGCGCGCCCCACGCGAAGCCGGTGTGGGGACTGTGGCAGGACGGCGCACTCTGGTTCGGTAGCGCCGCGAACTCCGTCACCGGCCGCAACCTCGCCCGCGACCCGCGCATCTCGGTGCACCTGGAGAGCGGCGATGACGTGGTGATCCTCGAGGGCCGTGTCGAACTGACCATCCCGCCGCGCGAGGTGATGACCGCGTCCAACCGGAAGTACGCGATGCCGGAGGAGCACGAGGCCGAGGGTGCTGCCTGGTACCGCCTCACGCCGACGACCGCCCTCACCTGGCGGGAGACCGACTTCCTGAGGACCGTCGCGCACTGGACGTTCGACTAGGATGCGGCGCGAGGCACCGCCGCGTCGGAAGGACTGATCCCATGCCCGCTCCGCGCCGCGCATCGACCCAGGCCGCAACGGCAACCGCCGCCGCCCTCGAGCGCCGCAAGCGGCGGCTGGCGACGCTGTGCGAGGCGTACCCGGAGACCACTGCCGGCAGTCCGTATGAGAACGAGCACCTGTCGCTGGAGGTCGCCGGCAAGCGCTTCGGCTACTACCTCGAGCGGCACTTCGGCGACGACGGCCGCAGCGGGGCGGTGTTGAAGGCGGGCCCGGGCGTACAGGAAGCGCTGGTCGAGCAGGATCCGGTGCGCTTTTGGGTGCCGGCGTTCGTCGGCCGTCACGGCTGGATCGGCATCCGCTTCGACCTCGACGAGCCGGACTGGGACGAGGTCGCCGAGTTCGTCGATGATTCGTGGCGGCTCACCGCGCCGAAGCGCCTCCGGGGCGCGCCCGCGCCGTCGCTCTAGGGTTCGCTGGTTCGGAGCCGCGCTAGATCTGGGCGATCACGTCGTCCAGGCCGATCTCCCACGTGCGGGTCGCCTCCGTCAGTGCCACGTCGATCGGTCCGAGGCGCAGGCGGTCGCCGCCGACCACGCCGATGGCATTCGCGGGTACGCCCGCCGACTCCGCCAGCGCGACCACGGCCCCGGGCTCCGTGGTGGCGACGAGGAAGCGCGACTGCGCCTCCCCGAACAGCGCCCCGTCCAGCCGCGACCCGACGTCGACGCCCGAGGCGTCCACGCCCACACCGGCGGCGATGCACATCTCCGCGAGTGCTACCGCCAGTCCACCATCCGCGAGGTCATGCGCGGCGGTGAGGCGGCCCAGTCCGTGCAGCGTCAGCACCGTGTCCTGCACCCGCGCCTCGTGCGCCAGATCGATCCGCGGGCGGCCGGCGAGGCGGGCGAGCGTGAGCCACTGGTGCTCCGAACCGGCGAGCGTGGAGGCCGGCTGCGGCACGTCCGCGCCGAGCAGGACGATCGTGTCACCCTCGTTCGGGCGGATCGTCAGGCGCGTGGTCACGTCCTGGATGATGCCGACCATGCCGATCGCGGGCGTGGGCAGCACCTGGCCGCTGGGCGCCTCGTTGTAGAGCGAGGCGTTGCCGGAGATCACCGGCGCGTTCAACACGCGGGCCGCCTCCGACAGGCCGATGATCGCCTCCTCCAACTGGTAGGCGACCTCTGGCTTCTCCGGGTTACCGAAGTTCAGGCAGTCCGTCAGCGCGGCCGGTCGCGCGCCGGTGGCGACCACGTTCCGCGCCGCCTCCGCCACCGCGATCGCGCCGCCGGCACGCGGGTCCAGCGACACCATCCGGCCGTTGCAGTCCGTGGCCACGGCGATGCCGCGCGCGGACTCCTTCAACCGGATCACCGCCGCGTCGCCGCCGGGCCTCACCACGGTGTTGTTCTGCACCTGGTGGTCGTACTGCCGGTAGATCCAGCGGCGGCTCGCGAGGTTCTCGGAGCCCAGCAGCCGCAGCAGTGCGGCGTTCGGGTCGGCCACGTCCGGCTGCGCGTCCAGATCCTCCGCCTGCAGGCGGTCGAGTTCAGCGGGCCGCTGGCCAATCGGTGGGTACTGAGGGGGGTCGACGAGGATGCCGATCGGGATCCGCGCGACGACCTCGTCGCCGTCTTTGATCGTCGCCATCCGGTCGTCCGTGACGATGCCGATGACGTCGGCGTGGAGTTCCCACTTTCGGAAGTGCGCCAGCACATCGTCCAGGTGCTCGCGCTTGGGGATCACCAGCATCCGCTCCTGCGACTCGGAGAGCATCACCTCGTACGCGGTCATCCCCTGCGCGCGGCGTGGCACGCGCGCCACGTCGATCTCCAGGCCGGTGCCGGCTCGGCTGGCCGCCTCCACCGCGCTGGAGGTGAGTCCCGCCGCACCGAGGTCCTGCAGGCCCTCGATCCAGTCCTTGTGCTGCTCGGCGAGCTCGCAGCACGCCTCCATCAGCAGTTTCTCCAGGAACGGGTTGCCCACCTGCACGGCGGGACGGCGTTCGCTGGAGTCGGCGGCGAGCTCCACTGAGGCGAACGTGGCGCCGTGGATCCCATCGCGGCCGGTGTCGGCACCGACGAGCACCAGTGGATTCCCCACGCCAGCGGCAGAAGCGGAAAGCAGGTGCTCCCGCCGTCCGATGCCCACGCACATCGCGTTCACCAGCGGGTTCGCCGAGTAAGACGGGTGCATCTGCACTTCGCCGCCCACGGTCGGTACGCCGATGCAGTTGCCGTAGCCACCGATGCCCGCGACCACACCGCGGAACAGCCGTCGGTTGGTGCGCTCCGACAGCGGGCCGAAGCGGAGCGAGTCGAGCAGCGCCACCGGCCGCATCCCCATCGCGAAGATGTCGCGCAGGATGCCGCCCACACCCGTCGCCGCGCCCTCGTACGGCTCGAGCGCGCTCGGGTGGTTGTGGGACTCCATCTTGAAGACGGCCACCCAGCCATCGCCCAGGTCGATCGCGCCCGCGTTCTCCTCGCCCGCCTTCGTCAACACGTATGGGCCGGTGGAGGGGAAGTGGTGGAACAGCGGCTTGGAGTGCTTGTAGCCGCAGTGCTCAGACCAGAGCGCACCGGCCATGCCCAGTTCCACGTCCGTGGGCTCGCGGTCGAGCATGTCCAGGAGACGCTCGTACTCCGCGCGCGACATCGCGACCTGTTGCAGGACGTGGTCGTCGACGGGCATGGGCGCACCCTCGGAGGCGGTCGGGGAGGAGATGCGTCGAGCGTAGCAGTGGCCGGACGCAGGGGGGAGTGCGCCAGGTGGCAGAGGGGGCGATGCGTCCGGCCCCGGGCGAGTGCCCGGAGCCGGACGCGTAGCGGGTTGTTACATCTGCTGGGCGTAGTCGGCGCAGCCGACAGCGTCACCGACAGCCTCGTCATCGCCGGCGTGGACCGTGTAGTAGTGACCCGCCGCAACGTCCGCGATCGCAACGTCCAGGACGGTCGTCGCAGTCGCGGCGCCACTGGCGTCCGCTATCAACTCGTCCAGCGGGTGCGAGACGGCGCCCGTGGCCGCACAGGAGCCAGCGTGAAGGTGGTTGGCGTGTCCACCCTCGGAGAGACCCGTCACGGTCACGGTGACCGCGGTCTTGCCATCCACCTCGGTCAGGATGACCTCGCCAGCGACGCCGCTGTCGGCGACCGCCATGACCATGCCAGAAAGCACGACGGCCTCAGGCGTTGCGGTCATCTCCGCGGTCGGCGAAGCGCTCGCCGTGGTGTCGATCGTCGCGCTGGCCGGCGGATTGGTGGTGGGGGTAGTGTCCCCATCGCCATTGTCATCCGAACATGCCGCGCCCATCAACGCGACCGCCGCTACGGCGGACATGAGGAACAGGGATCGCCGGTTCCAGGTGAGACTCATACTGCAGTTCCCTTCGGAGAGGGTGGGAGCGCAGTAGTGGGAGCGGTGATCTGACCGTAACCCCGCCCAGTCGAGTCATGTCAAACGCACGCGAAGGCGCAACTTCAGACGCTGACGCCCACGGCATCCAGCACGGAGCGCCAGATTGCGTTGCCGTCATCATTACCGAGTAACGATTCGCATGCCCGCTCCGGGTGCGGCATGAGTCCGAGCACGTTACCGCGCTCATTGAGGATCCCGGCGATGCCGTTAATCGACCCATTAGGATTCGCCGCGGCCGTCACCTGACCGTCACGGGTGCCGTAACGGAACGCGACGCGGTCGCTGTCCTCCAGCATCCGCACCGTTGCATCGTCGGCCACGTAGCGGCCTTCACCATGCGATACCGGCATCAGGTAGCCGCGCGAGGCATCGAGTCCGCTCGTGAACGGGGAGGTGCGATTCACCGGCACCAGGTAGGCGTCCTGGCAGCGGAACTGGAGCGAGTCGTTGCGCATGAGCACGCCCGGCAGCAGTTCCGCCTCGCACAGGATCTGGAAGCCGTTGCAGATGCCGATCACCAACCCGCCCGCCTCCGCATGACGGCCCACGGCCGCCATGATCGGCGAGAACCGCGCGATGGCACCGGTGCGCAGATAGTCGCCGTAGGAGAAGCCGCCGGGTAGCACCACGATCTCGTCGGGCGCGATCTCGGTCTCCCGATGCCACACGCGACGCGACTCGATACCGACCTGCTGCAGCGCCCAGATGCAGTCGCCATCACTCCAGGTCCCGGGGAATACGAGGACGGCGGCGCGCATCGGCTGCTCCTGCGGTCGCGGGGGAGGCGAGAGGTCGAGTATAGGCATGCGCTGCGCCGCGCTCACCCGCCGGCCGCAGAC
>JAQCKI010000088.1 GCA_027592645.1 Chloroflexota bacterium
GCCGAGGGCTGCTCGGCCGCGACGAGGGGGGGAGGCGTGCCGGGCGCCGGCGCGGCGGACAGCGCGGGATCGAAGAGCAGGAGGCGGCTCACCCGCTCCGGCACCGTGAGAGCCGCGATCGCCGCCGAGTGCGCGCCCATCGAATGCCCCACGACCGTCACATCCTCCAGCCCGAGCACATCGAGCAGCCCGGCGATATCGCGGCCGAACTCGCTCCAGTCGAATCTCGGTGGAATCGGGTCGGGCGGGGGCGATTGGCCGTGCCCGCGGAGGTCGAGCGCCAGCACGCGCGGCCCGTCGGGGAGCGCGGCGACGAGCGGATCCCACACGCGCGCGCAGAGGCCGGTGGCGTGGATCAACAGGACGGTCGGGCCGTCACCGCCCCAGTCGTACAGGGCCAGGTCGGTGCCGTTCGCGTGGACGAGTGATGCCTCCGGCTCACCTCGCGTCATGCGCGCTCACCTTTGAGGTGCTCGCCGACGAAGTCGACGACGCGGTGCGCCAGATCCATCCGGTGCTCGCGCTTGTTGAAGCCGTGGCCCTCCTCCGGGTAGACCACGTACTCCACGATGCCCTCGGCTCGTCGCACCGTCTCCACGATCTGCTCGGACTCGGAGGGCGGCACGCGTACGTCGTGGTCGCCCTGGAACACCAGTAGCGGCGTGCGGATCAGGTGTGCCTTGTGGATCGGGGAGATCGAGCGCAGGAACGCCGGATCCTCGCCGTACTCCCGCGACCGATGCTTCCGACGCCACGCGCCGGTGTGCTCCAGGAACGTCTCGAAGTTGGCGATGCCGAAGAGGTCGATCGCCGCCGCCCAGCGGTCCGGGGCCTCGGTAATCGCGGCCAGCACCATGAAGCCGCCGTAGGAGCCGCCCATCACGCCGACGCGGGACGGATCGACGTCACCCGAGGCGGCGAGCCAGTCCACGGCGGCGAGCAGGTCCGCCACGGAGTCCATGCGCTTCTCCACGTCGTCGGCGTGGCTGTACTCCTTGCCGTAGCCGGTGCTGCCGCGCACGTTCGGCACCAGGAGCGCCACATCGCCACGTGCGAGCAGGTAATGAGGCGCGGAGTAGCGCCCCCACAGCGCCGGCCGGCTCTGCATCTCCGGCCCGCCGTGCACCAGCACCATGCATGCGAGCGATCCGTCCCGAGGTGCGCCCGGCGGCCGGTAGTAGAACGCCGGGATCTCGCGCCCGTCGAACGTGCGGTAGCGGACCACCTCTGGCTCCGGCATCGCATCGAGGGGTAATCCGCGCGTCTCGCTCCGCGTGAGGCGGCGCAGCGCGCCCGTGGCCGTCTCCGCCACCCAGACGTCCGGTACGTGCCTCGGTCCTTCGAATGTGAACGCCAGGGCGCTGCCGTCCGGCCGCCATGCGGGCGTGCTCGCCACGCCTGCGGGCATCGCGTCGAGCGCGATCCGCGCGCCGAGGCGTGCGTCCGCCGTCACCTCGTACGCCTCGATGCGGCCGTAGCCGTCCTCGTTCACCACGATCGCGAGGCGTGCGCCGTCCGGCGTCAGCGCCAGCGCTTCGATGTCCCAGTCGCGCGTGAGCAGGTACTCGCGCTCCAGCGTCACCGGGTCGAGCCGCTGGAGGCCGGTGAACTCGCGTCCATCGTTCGCCAGCGCCAGGATCGCGCCGCACGGATGGTACTGCGCCGCGTCCCACTCGGAGAGGTCGTCGTGTGGCGTCAGCAGCCGCGGCTCCTCGTTGCCCTCGATATCCACGAGCCAGAGCGTATTGTCGCCCGGCACCTCCAGGTTCGGGCGCGTCACCAGCACGCCGCGCCCGTCGAGCGTGAAGTGGCCGGCGGCGTTCATGTCGTCCGATTGCAGCACGAGCCGCTCGCGGCCCGTCTCCACGTCCAGCACGAAGACATCGAAGTGCGCGCGGTTGCGACGGTTCGCGCCGTAGGAGAGCAGCCGGCCGTCCGCCGACCACGCGCCCAGGTTGTGGATCACCTTCGGTGCGGAGGCCAGCGCGCGGTTGCGGCCGGTGGCAAGGTCGAGCAGGTGCAACTGGTACTGCTCATCGCCGCCGTCGTCGGCCACGTACAGCAACTCGTTTCGCCCGGGCCGGAAGTCGACCTGGTAGATCACCCCGCCGGTGTCGGTCAGTTGCCGGGGCGTGCCACCGCCCCCATCGACCAGCCACGCCTGCTGCACGCCGGAGGCGTTCGACCGATACGCGACCCGTGCGCCGGTCGAATCGTACGAGGGCTGCTCGGACGCCTCGATCGAGACGAAGTCTTCCACGGTGAACTCGGGCATCGCGTCCCCCTCTGCGCTCCGGCGCTGGTCGCGAGGGATAGTATGCCCGCGTACCGGTTCCGTGAGGGGAGGCCGCCCGATGCCCACTGCCTACGAACGCGCGCTGGAGCGCGCCGTGCCCGCCGTGATCGAGGAGACCGTGCGCATCTGCGAGATCCCGGCGCCCACCTTCCGTGAGCGCACCCGTGCGAACTACGTGCGTGACCGCTTTGAGTCGATCGGCGGCTGGGATCACCTCGCCATCGACAGCGTCTCGAACGTCATCGCCATCCGTCGAGGCGTGCCCGGTGCGGCCCGCATCCTGCTGTGCGCACACCTGGACACCGTCTTCCCGGACGCCACGACGCCCGTGGTGCGGAGCCGTGGGAAGTTAACCGGCCGCGGTGTCGGCGACAACAGCCTGGGCGTCGCCGGGATGCTCGGCGTCGCCGAGGCGATCCAGGCGCACCGCCCGAGCGGCGTCGGCGACATCATCTTCGCCGCCAACGTGGGCGAGGAGGGCCGCGGCGACCTGCGCGGCGCGCGCCGGCTGGTGAAGGACTACGCGCGCGACTTCGACGCGATGATCGCCATCGAGGGCCACGCCCTGAACCGGATCCAGACGCACGCCGTGGCGTCGCTGCGGTACGAGGTGAGCGTGGAGACGGACGGCGGCCACTCCTGGGGCGCGTACGGCCGCCCGAACGCGATCGCGCTGCTCGCGCGGGCAATCGTCGCCCTCGAGCCGCTCATGCCCGACCCGAAGGGGACGCCGAAGACCACCATGAACGTGGGTGTGATCCGCGGTGGGCGCAGCGTGAACACCATCGCCCCGGACGCCGTGTTCGAACTCGACATGCGTTCGGTGGAGCCCGCCTACGTCGATCGCCTGCTGGCGAACGTGCGCGCCGCGATGCGCGTCGCGGTCGGCTCCGAGGCGGACGTGAAGATGAAGCGCATCGGTGCGCGCCCCGGCGGCACCGTCTCGCTAGATGCGCCGCTGATCAAGACCGTCCTGGCCGCCCGCAAGGGCCTCGGGCTACCCGAGCCGGAGTTCTACGCCGGCTCCACGGACGCCAACGCCGCGCTCGGTGCCGGCTTCCCCACGACCTGCATCGGCGTGACCACGGGGGCCGAGGCACACACTCCGCGCGAATGGATCAACACCGCCCCGATCAAGCAGGGCGTCCCGTACCTCGGCCGTGCGATCGTCGCGGCCGCGCGGATGCCACGGACAGACCTCCGCCGAGGCCGCCGCCGGGCATAGTCACCGGGCGGCAGAGCCGCCTACCAGGTGTGTTCTGCTTCGTACGGCGGGTGCGCCAGCCGCAGCGCCGCGTCCCACCGGTCGAGCACGGCGCGGTCACGCACGCCCTCCAGCAGGCCGGCCCGGTGTGCCTCGGATGCCGGCACGCTGCGAGAGGGTCTCGCCCACCTCGCGACGCTCGGGGCCGTCGAACGCGGCGTGTTGCGCCGCGACCCGCCCGCTGACTTCGAGCGCATGTGCGAGGTCACGGCCACCGTCGCGCTGGACGACATGAGCCAGGCGTTCTCGCTCTGGGCGCACCGCATGGCGATCGAGTACCTGCACCAGTCGGACGACGCATGCCACCTGCGCGGCTCCTACCTGCCGCGACTCCTGACGGGCGAGGTGCTGGGTTCGACCTCGTTCGCCTCGGCGACGGCGAACTACCTGGCGGGCACGCCGCTACCGCTGACGTTCACGCGCCGGCCGGACGGCGGGCTGGTGGTGAACGGGCGTATCGCCTGGGCCTCCAACCTGGAGGCGCCGTTCCTTTCGGTCGCCGCCGCCGCGAACGCGGACGACCCGCAGGATCGCGTGGTCTTTGCCTACTCGGAGAGCACGCCCGGCCTGAAACTCACGAACTACCCGGAACTGCTGGCGCTGCAGGCCACGGCCAGCACGTCGCCGCTGTTCGAGGACGCGCAGGTGCTGCCGGAGCAGATCCTGACGCAGGACTTCAACGGCTTCGTGGGGCGCGTCTTCCCGACCTTCCTGATGATTCAGTGCTCTTTCTGCTGGGGCATGTCCCGCCGTTCGCTCGCGGAGGTGGAGGCGGCCATGGCCGGCCCGAACGAGATCCTGCGCGAGGACTTCGAAGCACTCCAGGCACGACACGCCGATGCAGAGGCACGCCTCCGCTCGATGGCGACACATGCCGACCGCACCCAGATTGCCAAGCGTGACCTGCTCCAGTTGCGGCTGGACTTCGGCCGGCTCGCGGTCGATTCCGTGGCGCTGGAGGCGAAAGTCGCGGGCGGCCGTGGCTACATGCTCCACAGCGGCACCTCGCGCCGGCTGCGCGAAGCGGCGTTCCTGCCGGTGCAGGCCCCCACGGAGGTGCAGCTGCGATGGCTGCTCTCCCGCTCCGAGTAACCGGCGCCACGCGTCGCTTCCGTGACCGCGGCCATCAACTGACCGTCTTTGAGTCGCTGGATCTGGAGGTCCAGGATCGCGAGATCTTCGTGCTCCTGGGCCCCAGCGGCTGCGGTAAGAGCACGCTGCTCCGCGTGATCGCCGGTCTGGACGTGCTCGACGAGGGCACCGTCACCCTGGAGGCGGGCGACCACGGGCGTGACGTGGGCATCGTCTTCCAGCAGCCGCTGCTGTTGCCGTGGCTCACGGTCACCGAGAACGTCTCGCTGGGCCTGGACTACCGCGCCAACCAGGGCGCGCGCCAGGACGGAGCCGTGGAGGCGATCCTGGCCGAGTTTGGCCTCAGCGAACTGGCGCACGCGTACCCGGACGAACTTTCCGGTGGCCAGGCGCAGCGTGTCTCGCTCGCCCGCACCGTGGTCACCCGGCCTCGGGTGATCCTGCTCGATGAGCCGTTCGGTGCCCTGGATCCGCTGACGCGTCGCACGCTGCAGCAGTGGCTGCTGGGCATCCAGCAGAGCATGGGCCTGACCGTGGTGATGGTGACCCACGATGTCGATGAGGCCGTGCTGCTCGGCGACCGGGTCGCCCTCATGTCGCCATCGCCAGGCCGGATCAGCCGCACCTGGCAGTTCTCGCGCGAGGCTCGCGATCCCGCCCACCTGGCCGCCACGCGGGACGAAGTCCTGCGTGCATATGGCGAGGTGGCCCCCTCCCTTGCACCGTCGACCGCGGCGATGCCCGCGATCTAGGGCCCGATGTGTTCCCAGTCAGGCAATCAGTGTTCCGCCGGTCTCCGGCGAGAGTGAGGACCGATCGAATGTCTCCGATTCTCTGGACTCCCGGCGATGGCCGCCCCGCGGCG
The DNA here is from genome assembly GCA_027592645.1 of Chloroflexota bacterium. GTDB lineage: Bacteria > Chloroflexota > Dehalococcoidia > UBA2979 > UBA2979 > W-Chloroflexi-9. Next base: position 5,518 of record JAQCKI010000088.1, read on the forward strand.
CTCGACCGGCGCACCTTCCTGCGCGCGGCCGGTGTCGGCATGCTCGGCCTGGCCGGAGCGGCCCTGATCGGCTGTGGTGAGGACGAGGGCCCGGCGGCCGCGACGCCCGCACCCGGCGGCACCACGACGGGCGGCGCACTGGAGAAGACCGAGGTTCGCGTCGGCTACCTGCCGATCACGGACTCGACCCCGCTGGTGCTGGCGCACGGCCTGGACTACTACACGGAGGCTGGTCTGACCGCTCCCGCGCCGACGCTGTTCCGTGGTTGGGCGCAGATCGCGGAGGCCTTCCAGGCCCGCCAGCTGGACGTGGTGCACCTGCTGATGCCCATGGCGATCTGGCTGCGCTTCGGTCAGAACGTTCCGTTGCGCCTCGTTGCGTGGAACCACACCGGTGGCTCCGCGCTGACCGTGGCGAACCGCGTCAACGCGGTCACCGATCTCTCGGGCCACACCGTGGCGATCCCGTTCTGGTACTCCGTCCACAACGTCGTGCTGCAGATGCTGCTCCGCGATGCCGGCCTGAAGGTGCTCACCACCGGTGAGCCCTCCGCTGCCAATAGCGAAGTGAAGCTGGTGGTCATGGCCCCGCCGGACATGCCGACCGCGCTGGCGAACGGCTCGATCGAGGGCTACATCGTCGCGGACCCGTTCAACGCCGTGGCGGAAGTCAACAACGTCGGCAAGATCCTGCGCTTCATCCCGGACGTGTGGTTCGAGCACGCCTGCTGTGTGGCGATCATGCACGAGGACGATGTCGCCGAGCGCCCGAACTACACCCAGGCCGTGGTCAACAGCCTGGCCCGCGCGCAGGTCTACGCCCGCGAGAACCGCTCGGAGGCCGCGCGCATCCTGTCTGGCGACGGCAACAACTATCTGCCGCAGCCGCGCCCGGTGATCGAGCGCGCGCTGACACACTACGACCACGCCGAGTACGTCCCGACCGGTGCGATCAAGCACCCGGAGTGGGAGACGGAGCGGATCGACTTCCAGCCGTTCCCCTACGCCTCCTACACGGAGGAACTGATCCGCCAGTTGAAGGAGACCGTGGTGGAGGGCGACAACGCCTTCCTCGCGAACCTCGATCCGGCGGAGGCGCACCGGCTGCTGGTGGATGACCGCTACGCCCGTACGGCCATCGACGTGGCCGGCGGCGCGGCGCGCTTCGACATCGACGCCTCGCTGACGCGGGACGAGCGGATCAGCGTGTGACATCCGGTCGGGCGGCGGGGGCGACGATCACCAGGGGCCGGGTCAGCGGAACGCTCCGCTCGATCCTGGTCTCGATCGCCTACCCCGCGCTCGGCTTCGCGGTCCTGCTCGCCGTGTGGTGGGCGTGGATCCTGTTCTTTGTGGAGGCGGGTTCGTTTCAATCCTCGTTCGCGCCGGACGAGGGCTTTCGCGCGCTCGTCCGCCTGATCGAGAACGGCACCCTGAACCGCCACATCACGGCCAGCCTGAAGCGCATCGTCGTGGGGCTGGGGATCGCCGCCGCGATCGGCATCCCGTTCGGGCTGGCGCTCGGCGGCATCCGCCCGTTCGCGCGCGCGGCGGGCCTGGTGACCTCGTTCATCCGCATGGTGTCGCCGCTGTCGTGGACGCCGCTGGCGATCATCTGGTTTGGCGTTGGCGACCCGCCGGTCTACTTCCTCATCGCCATCGGCGCGGTCTGGCCGATCGCGCTGAGCACGAGCGCGGGCGTGGCCTCGCTGGACCGGCAGTGGCTGATGCTCGGGCGCAGCCTGCGCGCGAGCCGCATCGAGATGTTGCGGACGATCATCTGGCCCGGCGTCCGTGGCGACGTGCTCACGGGCCTGCGCCTGGGCCTCACCACCGCTTGGATCATCCTGGTGCCCGCCGAGATGCTGGGCGTGGACTCAGGGATGGGCTACTTCATCCTCGACTCGCGTGACCGGTTCGCGTATGCGGACCTGGTGGCCGCGATCATCGTGATCGGGGCGCTCGGGTTCGTCCTGGACCGCCTCGCCCAGTGGTTCCTGACGCCGAGGCGCCGGAGCCGCGCCCGTGGCGCTGCCGGCGAACCGCGCCCCGCCGAGGCGACACCGGTGCCGACGGCGGAATACCGCATCTAACGCGGGATCTCGGCTGGCACAGGCGCTCGCCAGAGTTGACGTGCGCGTACACGTTCGTGATAGTTCCTCCAGATCACCTCGCGACGGGCGCGGTCACCATGCCGTACGCCGAAGGCGCGAGGACGAAGGAGTACGCCATGGACTGGAACGACACGCCGGAGCAGGCCACCTTCCGCCAGGAAGTGCGCACGCTGATCCAGAGCCGGCTGCCAGAGCGCTACCAGGGCTCGGGTGATGAAGAGAACGCCTGGGGCGCCGACCGGAAGTCGGACCGCCCGGAGGTCCGCCAGGCTGCCATCGACTGGGCGAACGCGCTGGCCGAGAAGGGCTGGGTCGCTCCGCACTGGCCGAAGGAGTACGGCGGCGCCGGGCTCTCCCCGATGGAGCAGTTCATCTTCCGCCAGGAGATGGCGCAGGCCGGCGCCCCCGCCGTCGGCGGCATGGGCGTCCAGATGCTGGGCCCCACGCTGATCGTCCACGGCTCGGAGGAGCAGAAGGCCGCCCACCTGCCGAAGATCCTGTCCGGCGAGGTGGCGTGGTGCCAGGGCTACTCGGAGCCGGGCGCCGGCTCGGACCTCGCGAGCCTGCAGACGCGCGCCGTCCGCGATGGCGACGACTATGTGATCAACGGCCAGAAGATCTGGACGTCGGGCGCGCACAACGCGGACTGGATGTTCGCGCTGGTTCGCACGGACTCGGACGCCCCGAAGCACCGCGGCATCTCCTTCCTGATCATGGATCGCCACACTCCCGGCATCACGATCCGCCCGCTCATCAACATGGGCTGGCGGCACGGCTTCAACGAGACGTTCTTCGAGGACGTCCGCGTGCCCTCCAAGAACGTGGTGGGCGAGGTCAACCGCGGCTGGTACGTGGGCGCCTCGCTGCTCGACTTCGAGCGCTCCAACATCCAGGGTGCCATCACCACCCGCCGGTCGATCAGCGACCTGTTGGAGTACGTGAAGACCGCAGACGGGGAGATGAAGTCCAACCTCGGCCGCGCCGGTGGCCTGCGCCACGAACTGGCGGAGGAGTTCATCCAGACGGAAGTGCTGTTCAACTTCTCGTTCCGCATCATCTCGATGCAGAACCGGGGGTTGATCCCGAACTACGAGGCGTCCACGGCGAAGTTGTACGCCTCCGAGCTCGTGCAGCGGCTGGCGAACACCGGCACCAAGATCTTCGGCCTGTACTCCAACATCTGGGACAGCCAGGACCCGAAGGCACCGATGCGTTCCAAGTACACGCACTCCTACGTGCTGGACGTCCCGCGCACCATTGCGGGCGGCACGTCCGAGGTGCAGCGCAACATCATCGCCACGCGTGGTCTCGGCCTGC
>JAQCKI010000089.1 GCA_027592645.1 Chloroflexota bacterium
GGAGACGGCGGCGAGCAGCCCGGCGGGGAGGCCGCCGCCGGCCCCGGTCCCGGGCGCGTGTTCGATCTCGCGACCAAGGTCGCGCCGCACCACCTCCGCCCAGCGTGCGAGCGCGGCATCGAGCGCGGGCGCCTGCCAGTCCGGCACGCCCTTCTGGCGTCCGTACACGGCAACGGCGCCGGCAGGCCCGGTGAGCGTGTTCTGCACATCGACGGCGGCGATGACCTCGATGCCGCGCAGGGGTGGCTCGGCGGACCGCTCGATGCGGTGCAGCCGTGCGAGGTGGATCGCGCCGGGCGGGAATTCGAGGACGGCGGCATCGAGCAGCCTCAGCCCCAGTGCGCGCGCAAGACCGGAGCCACCGTCCGAGGTGCCGGTACCGCCGCAGCCAATGACGATGCGCCGCGCGCCGCGACGCGCTGCATCCAGCACGAGTTCCCCGACGCCCTCCGTGCTGGCGAGGGCCGGGTCGCGTCGTTCGGGTGGGGTGAGCAGCAGGCCGACCGCGGTGGCCGACTCCACGAGCGCCATCGGCGGTTCCGCGGGACGCTCCAGCCAGGCGTAGGCAGCATCGACGGGATCACCGAGGGCACCGCGGACGCGGGCGTGGAGCAGCGTGCCCCCGGCCGCCGCCGCGACCAGCGAGGCGGTGCCGGGACCGCCGTCCGACATCGGGCGTTCGATGACCTCGGCGTCGGGCCACGCGGCGCGGACACCGGCGGCGATGGCGCGGGCGGCCTCGCCGGCATCGAGCGAGCCTTTGAACTCCTGCGGCGCGACCAGTACGCGGGGCGCGCGCCGAGGGCCGGCCATGCGGCTCAGGTCCCCCAGCCGAGGGTCAGGCGGAGGAATGCGCTGATCAGGATCGCGGCCACGTAGGCATAGCCGACCGTCATGATCTTGCCGCCGATCGTGCGGATCCGGCGCGGCTTCATCACCACGATGTAGACGGCAATGACCAGTACCGCGAGCAGGGTCAAACGGAGCAGGGTAGACATGAACGCTCCCGGCGGGGATCGTAGCCGAACCTGAAGGAGTGAGCTTCGATGCGATACCGCCGACTGGGCCGGACTGAGCAGGTGGTCTCGGAAGTGGGACTGACCGCCCGCGCGCTGGACGGGCTGGCGCCCGAGGTGGCCGGCGCCACGCTGCAGGCGGCAATCAGCGCCGGCGTGACGCTCATCGCCATGGATGCGCGCGACTCCGCCAGCGACCTGGAGCCGATGATCGCCGCCATCGCCGGGACGGACCGGCCGAGGCTCACCATCGTCGCCGTACTGGATCACCTCCCGAGCCCCGAAGAGCTGGCGCCGGAAGTCGCCGCGATTGCGGGCCGCTTCGGCGACCGCGGTTACGTGGACGTGGTGGCGTTCCCGCAGGCACCGAGCCCGGCCCACCTGGCGGCGCTCGCCGACCTGCGCTCGCGCGGCCTCGCGTTCTACGCGGGCATCGCCACCTCCGACGAGGCGACCGCGCGCGCCGCAATCGAGGGCGGGCACGTCGATGTGCTCGTCGCGCCGCTGAACCTCCCACGCCGCGCCTCGATGCGTGCGGCGCTGGAGGCGGCTGCGGCCAACGACATCGGTGTGGTGCTGGCGGGCCGCGTCGTCACGGGCGCGTCGTTCAACGAAGGACGCCTCGCCGAGGTGCTGCAACAGACCGCGACGGAGCGGGGCGTGACCCCGGCCCAGGCGCTCGTCGTATGGGGCCTCGGCGAGCCGGGTGTGGGCAGCGTGGCGGCGGGGGCGACCTCGCCGGCGGAGGCCACCGAGATCGCGCGCGCCTCCGACTGCGCACCGCTGCCGGCACGCTGGGTCGAGGCGCTTCGGGGCGTCGCGGGATAGAGATCGCCGGCCGGAGCCGGGTGACTCCACCGCTTGACTAGCACATGCGTTCGCTATAACTTCCCCATAGCGAACGTCTGTTCTGCATCAAGCGAGGGCGCACCATGGCCTCGAACATCACTTCTCCGACCATCACCGGTGGCGCGCAGCGTCCGAGGCTGCGGCGTCCGGCGCTCGCCGGGCCGCGATGTCCGCAGTGCGCGGGACCCCTCGTCTTCGGCGAGGGGTGCAGCCTCTGTCCGGTCTGCGGCTACTCGGGCTGCGCCGTCTAACGACCCCGCTCCGGCACGATGCTTCGGCGCACCACGTTCCGGCATGCAAGGCATTCCGCGCATTCCTCGGTCCGACCTGGTTCGACCGAGGGGCGACGGGCTCCGTATACTCGCACTCCGTCCTTCCCCATCGGGTGATACGAATACGGAACGTGCAGAGCGCCGGGGGGCTCCCGCATGGTCACGACCGAACAGACGGACCTGCAATCGGTCACGCGTCGGATTCGCCGGCACATCGTGAACCAGGTCTACGCAGCGAAGTCCGGCCACATCGGCGGGTCGATGTCGTCCACTGAGATCCTCTCGGTGCTGTACGGCCGCATCCTGCGGCACGACCCGAAGCGCCCCGACTGGGCCGAGCGCGACCGCTTCATCATGAGCAAGGGCCACTGCACGCCGCTGCAGTACGCGATCCTCGCGGAGTTCGGCTACATCCCCGTCGATGAACTCTCCACGTTCCGCCAGAAGGGCTCGCGCCTGCAGGGCCACTCCGTGCTGGGCAAGCCCGCCGGCGTGGAGAATTCCGCCGGCTCGCTGGGCATGGGCCTCTCCTTCGGCCTCGGCATCCGCCTCGGGCTGCGGCTTCGCGGCCAGGATCCGCACGTGTACGTGCTGATGGGCGACGGCGAGCAGCAGGAGGGCCAGGTGTGGGAGGCGGCGATGGCCGCGGCGCACCACGGCGTCGACCGACTCGTGGCGCTGATCGACCGCAACGGCATCCAGAACGACGACTTCACGAAGAACACGATGGAAAGCACCCCGCTGGACGAGAAGTACCGCGCGTTCGGCTGGGAGGTGCGCACCGACGTCGATGGCCACGACCTCGCCGCGGTCGAGGCGGCACTGACGTGGGCACGCGACGTGCGCGGCAAGCCGGCGTGCGTGATCTTCGACACCGTGAAGGGCAAGGGCGTCTCCTTCATGGAGAACAACCCGAACTTCCACGGCGCACCCCCGACCGATGACGAGTACGCACGCGCGATGCAGGAGTTGCCGGCATGACCACTGTGCAGGCAACCGCCGCCACCCGTGACGCACTGGGCCCCACGCTCGTGCGCCTGCAGCAGTCGGGCGCCGTTGACCTCGTGGTGGTCGATGCCGACCTCGGCAAGTCGACCACGTCGCGGAAGTTCAAGGACGCGTACCCGGAGCGATTCTTCACGGTGGGCGTGGCGGAACAGAACATGGTCTCCGTCGCGGGCGGCCTCGCCACGCTTGGCTACACGGTCTTCGCCTCCACGTTCGCGGTATTCATCGAGCACGCGTTCGACCAGTTGCGGATGTCGGTGGCGCAGCCGCGCCTGAACGTGAAGATCGTCGCCAGCCACGGCGGTGTCTCCACGGGCGAAGACGGCGCCTCCGCACAGTCGATCGAGGACATCGCGCTGTTCTCCTCGCTCGCCACGTTCAAGGTGGGCGTGCCCGCCGACGTGGTGGAGGCGGAGGCGATGATCGAGGCGGCGGCGAAGGACCCCGGGCCGTGGTACATCCGCACCGGCCGACCGAAGTTGCCCGTGCTCTACACCGACGGCTCGCGCTACGAGATCGGCAAGGCCGGCCGGCTGCGCGAGGGCAACGACGTCACGCTGGTGGCGTATGGGCTGATGGTGGAGCGCGCCCTGCGCGCCGCCGACGTACTGGCTGCCGAGGGCATCCAGGCGCGCGTGCTGAACATAGCGACGATCCGCCCGCTGGACACCGCAGCGCTCGAGGCGGCGGCACGTGAGACCGGCGCGATCGTGGTCGCGGAGGAACACCTCTCGCACACCGGCCTCGGCGCGATGGCCGCGCAGGCACTGGCGACGCGCCACCCGGTACCGATGGAGTTCGTCGCGATACCGGATCGCTACGGCGAGTCGGGGACGTGGGATCAGGTGCTGGAGATCATGGGCCTCACCCCGCAGGGTGTCGTCGAAGCCGCCCGTCGCGTGGTCGCCCGCAAGCGCGCGTAACGCGCCCGCCCTCTCCTAGTCAGCCGGCCCGAACACCCCGAGCGCTTCTCCGCGCCACACGGTGACCTGGAGGTCGCCGCGGTGCTCCGGCGGCACCTTGTGCTCATCGAACTGTTCGATGACCTCGTCGAGCGTATCGTCGTCCACCGTCGCGCGGACGGCGACGGTCGCACGGGCGCGCTTGCCTTCGATGTGGAGGTCAACGCTACCCACCTCGACGGTGTCGAGCATGATCGCCCAGCGCGCGGAGGACGAAGTGCGGACGGTGAGGTCGAACTCGATCGCTGGCACGCGCCCTACCGGACCTGGCCGGTGCCGAGCACGATCCACTTGTAGGAGGTGAGTTCGCGCAGCCCCATGGGCCCACGCGCGTGCATCTTCTGCGTGGAGATGCCCACCTCGCACCCGAGGCCGAACTGCCCGCCGTCGTTGAAGTAGGTGGAGGCGTTCACGAACACCGCAGAGGCGTCCGCCTCGCGCAGGAACTGCTGCGACGCGGACCAGGAGTCGGTGACGATCGCCTCCGAGTGGCCGCTGCCGTGTACGGCGATGTGATCCAGCGCGTCCTCCAGCGAATCGACGACGTGCACGGCGCAGTCGAGCGAGAGCCACTCGCGGTCGTAGTCCTCGGGCGTGACGGGGACGGAGGGCGCGCGGTCGCCGATGAGCGCGGCGGCGCGCTCGTCCGGGTGCAGCGTGACACCGGCCGCACCGAGCGTGGCGGCGATCTGCGGCACGAACGTGCCGGCGATGCCGGCGTGTACCAGCAGCGTGTCCATCGCGTTGCAGACGGAAGGCCGCACGGTCTTGGCATTGACGACGATGTTCTCCGCCATCGAGAGGTCGGCCTCGGCGTCCACGTACGTGTGGCACACGCCGATCCCGCCGGCAACGACGGGCATCTTCGCCTCGTCGCGCACGCGGCGGATCAGGTCAGCCCCGCCGCGCGGGATCATGAGGTCGATGGACTCGTCCGCGCTCAGCATCGCGCCGACCTCGTCACGGTCGGTGGAGTTGATGAACTGCACGATGCCGTCCGGCAGGCCGGCGGCAGACGCCTCGCGCTGCACGATCTCGGCGAGGATCTTCGAGGAGCCGTGGGCGTCCGTGCCGGAGCGCAGCACGACGGCGTTGCCGGACTTGATGCAGATCGCGGCGATGTCCACGGTGACGTTCGGGCGCGACTCGTAGATCGCACCGATCACACCCAGCGGCACGCGCATCTTGCCGATCTGCAGTCCGTTCGGACGCGTCGACATCTCCTCGACGGCCCCGAGGGGATCCGGGAGCGATGCGACCTGGCGCACGTCGCGGGCGATGCCGGCGATGCGCTCCTTCGTGAGGACCATGCGGTCGATGAACGAGCCGGTCAGCTTCGCGCGGCCACGCTCGACCTCGGGGCCGTTGACGGCCAGGATGCGCGGCGTTTCCGCTTCCAGCGCATCCGCGATGCGCAGCAGGGCGCGGTTGCGGAGGTCGGTGGAGGCGCCGGCCAGGCGGCGGCTCGCTGCGCGGGCGGCGGCGGCCTTCTCGATGGCTTCGGATCGTGTGGTCGTAGTCATAGGACGGTGAAGTCTACACCGACCATGCGGCCGAGGCAGCAGGCCAATCTGGCGCGATGGAGCGGCCAAGCGGCATCGGCACCGCCGCGCCGGCCTTCGGCGGTTAGACCAGCACGAGGTTGTTGCGGTGGATGACCTCTTCGCCGAACTCGTAGCCGAGCACCTCGGCGATCTGGTCGGAGCGCTTGCCGAGGATGCGCCGCACCTCGTCGCCGGCGTAGTTCGAGACGCCCGAGGCGAGCGCCCGGCCATCGGAGGTGACGACGGTGACCACGTCGCCGCGCTGGAACTCGCCGGTGCAACCGGTGACTCCGGCCGGCAGGAGCGACTTGCCCCCGGCGAGGAGGGCGCGCGCGGCCCCCGAGTCGACCTCGACACGGCCCTTCGACTGCAGGCCGGAGAGCAGGTAGCGCCGGCGGCTCTCGGTGCGGTCGCCGGTGGGGAGGAAATGCGTGCCGACGGGCTCGCCCGCGACGGCGCGCAGCACTACATCGCGCGCGCGGCCATCGGCCAGCACGACGTGCGTACCGGAGCCGGTGGCGATGCGCGCCGCCTGCACCTTCGTCGCCATGCCGCCGGTTCCGCGCTCGCCGGGCTCGCCCGTCGCGGCCTCCATGATCGCGTCATCGATCTTCTCGATGCGCTCGATCAGCCGTGCGTCCGGGTTGCGCCTCGGGTCGGCGGTGTAGAGGCCGGGGAGGTCGGTGAGGATCAGCAGCAGGTCGGCGTCCACCAGATTTGCGACCTGCGCGGAGAGGTTGTCGTTGTCGCCGATCTTGGAGTCGCGGATCTCTTCGATCGAGACGACATCGTTCTCGTTGGCGATCGGGACGACGCGCAAGTCGATCAGGTTGAGCAGCGTGTTGCGCGCGTTGAGGTAGGCCGGGCGGTCGGCGAGGTCGCGCCGCGTGAGCAATGCCTGGGCGATGGTGACGCCGTGCTGCTCGAACAGCCCGTCCCAGAGCGCCATGAGCCGCGACTGACCGATGGCGGCGAGCGATTGCCGCGACTGGATGTCACGTGCCGGCAATTCGCGCTCGGACAGGGAGGCGTGGTGCGCCTTCAGGCGGTGGCGCCCGGCGGCGATGGCGCCCGAGGTGACCACGAGCACCTGGCAGCCGCCACGCATGAGCACGCCGATCTGGCGGGCGATGCCCGCCATCGTCTCGGCGTCGAGCGCATCGGTGCCGCCGGTCAGGACGTTGGACCCGACCTTGACCACCACTCGGCGGTACTGGATACGCTGGGGTTGGACTCGTTCGCCGGTCATCGCACGCTCCGTCCGGCCTAGGATGGGGCCGTGGCGTGATGGCGTCGAGCGGGCGCACGCACCGGGGAGCGGCTGGCAGCGGCCGAGCGCGCCCGAGGCGGGTGAAGGGACGGTGACGGTGACCTCGACCCCGACATCGGCGCCAACACCGCCTGGGTCACCGGCGCGCCCCTCGATTCCGTGGTGGCGCGACTGGCGGCTGCCGCTGAAATTGCTGGGGCGCGCCGCCGGGAACTTCTCAGCCGACCGCGGCACGTTCATGGCCGCGGCGATCTCCTACTACACGCTGTTCTCGCTGTTCCCGCTGACCCTGCTGGCGGTCGCGATCTTCGGCATAGTGATCCGCGATGACGTGGTACAGACACGGGTGCTGAACTCGATCATCGAGTTCCTCCCGATCGAGGACTCAAGTATCGAGGAGTCGCTGCGGCGCGTGGCCGACCTCGGCCCGACGCTCACGGTGGTGTCCGCGTTCGGCTCGCTGTGGACCGCCGGGGCGCTCTCGGCGGCGGTGCGCTCGGCCCTGAACATCGCGTTCGATGCGACCCGACCCCGCCCGATGCTGCGTGGGAAGTTGATCGACTACCTGCTGGTGCCGATCCTCGGCCTGCCGCTCATCGGCGGCATCGTGCTGACCGGCGTGTGGCGATTCGCGCAGCAGGAACTCGCCGACCGCTGGAACTTCCTGGACGGCCGCTTCTCGTGGACGTGGGAAGTGGGCGCGATCCTGATCCCGCTGGTGCTGACGTTCCTCGCGTTCCTGCTGGCGTACTGGCTGGTACCGAACCGCCGCCTGTCGTTCCGCTACCTGTGGCCGGGGGCGCTGGTGGCGGCGCTCGGCTTCGAGACGCTGAAGGCGGGCTTCACGTGGTACCTCGCCAACTTCGGGAACTACGACGTGATCTACGGATCGATCGGGTCGGTGATCATCCTGCTGTTCTGGGTGTTCGTGAGCGCGAACATCCTGATCTTCGGCGCCGAGATCGCGGCCGAGGTGCCGCTGATCCTGCGCGACCGGCAGCACGCTGACGAAGACGACGACAGCGGCGATTCAGACTGGCGTAGTGGCGTGCTGTCGTTCCTGCGCGGCCTGGTGATGGCGGGCGACGAGCACGAGGCCGTCCCCTCCCGTCCCGCCGGCGAGACCGCTCGCGACCGCCGTCGGGTGGCGCGCGAGTCGCGCGGGCGGTGAGCGTGCGGGGCTAGGCGCGGCGCGGGCTCACCTCGCGCGGCGATCACGCTCTACGTCCAGGTCAAACTGCGCCTGCAGATTTAGCCAGAAGCGCTCGGTGGTGCCGAAGTACCGCGCGAGACGGAGCGCCGTGTCGGCGGAGACGCCGCGCTTGCCGTGGACGATCTCGTTGATGCGCCTCGGCGGCACGCTGATGTCGAGCGCGAGACGGTACTGACTGACTCCCAGTGGCACCAGGAACTCTTCGAGCAGGACTTCGCCGGGGTGGACGGGTGCCAGTCGCTTCGTCGTCATCTCAGTCTCGCATCAGGCGTGGTAGTCCACGATAGCGCGGCCGGTGTGAGGGATAGAGGCGCTGTAGCGGGCGCTGCGTGCCCGACCCTCTACCCGTGGGGACTTTGAGTAGCGAAACAGAACACCCGTGCGGGAGCCGTGAAGCCACGAAAAACGGGATGGAGAGATAACTGACGGTGTTCCGCACGAAAATGTGCTAAAAGCCAACAATGTCAGCGCTCGACTACCTGCTCACAACCCACATCAAGTCTGACGACCTTAGGCGCTTCTGAGCCTGCCCCACTTTCCCGGAGTCCTAGCCTGAGGCGACGATGTCGCC
>JAQCKI010000090.1 GCA_027592645.1 Chloroflexota bacterium
CAAGGCTGGCTGCGGATCAGCGAAGGGCTACCCGATCCCCCGCAGAGCGGAAGCGACGCAGATTCCGAGTGGGTTGAGATCGTGAACCTGGGGCCGGGACGTGTGTCGATGGAGGGCATGCGGCTCGTCGATAATCGCGCGTCCACGGCGCTGCCGGCGGTCAACTTGGACGCCGGAGATGTCGTCGTCATCGCGGCGCCACTGGCGGCGGTCGCCACGGCGGTGCGAGTTCCGATGTTCGGGAACGGACTCGGCAACACCGGGGACACGTTGGCCCTCGTGTCGGCCGCCGGCGACGAGGTCGACCGTCTCGCGTACGGCGACAGCCCCGCGCACCCCGGAGTGACGGTGCTCCCCGCGCCCGGCGCCGGGCGCAGCATCGAGCGCTGGTTCAGCGAGGATGGCGTCTTGCTCGGTGCGCGCGTGAGCACCACGCCAACGCCCGGTGTCTACCTCGTGCCCGAGGATTTGCCGGCCGGCGTGGCTGCAGCGGCGGAGAGCGGAGTCGAAGCGGGCGACAGCGAGCCGAGGGCGATCGCCGGGGCAACCGGCCCGGGTGTCACCTGGGTGGTCTTAGTCGCGCTTGCTGCGGGGATGCTCGGTGGTGCCGCCATGCAGCACGGATCCGCGATGGTGCGCGAACGTCGCGCCGCACGTCCGGCCATCGAGCCAACTCAGCCGCTCGACGTCGCCGCTGCCCCTGCCGTCGCCGATGACGAGACGGAGGCTGACGCCGCCCGCACACCCCCGCTCGAGTAGCAAGAAGGCCCGCACGTGGCGGGCCCTCGATGCGTGATGGGGGCGAGGTTAGACGGGGAGCTTGTCCTCGGCGACACCGAAGGCGCGGTAAACGCCGCGCACGGCTTCCTTGACCTCGTCCACGGAGTTGTAGCGGCGGTCGGGGATGCGCTCCAGGATGATGCCGACCTCCCGGTCGATACCGCCCTTGTCGCGGCCCATGTTCAGGATCGCGGCGCGTGAGATCGGGTAGTGGAAGCCCTTGAAGGCGGTCTCGTAGTCCACCTTGCCTGCGTGCGGTACCTGCATGCCTGATCCCCTTTCCCCGGCGCATCCTACCCGGATCGCATCCTATGCGCGCGAGCCCGCTGACGGTTCTGCGGGCGTGATGACGGCCGATTCCACCGTGCGCACGATCTGAAAGCGCACGGTCGCGAGGTCGATGGTGGCGCGCGCACGGTTACGCCACGCGATGAACGCGTCTTCGTACCGCTGGTACGGGCCGTCCGCCGGTTCCGGCTTCACGAGTTCCTGGAACGTGGTGTCGCGATACTCGCCACCCACGACATAATATGCCACGACGTGCACCTATCTGACCGGTCGCGCAGGTTGCATGGTGCGCGCCTCGTCGGATCATCGGTCATTCGGGCGCCGTTGCCCACCCGCGTCACCGGCGGCGATGTATGGCGGAGGGGACCGTGGACAGAATCACACTCGTCCGCGGGGACATCACCACGTTGCAGGTGGACGCGATCGTCAACGCCGCGAATAGCAGCCTGCTGGGCGGTGGCGGCGTGGACGGCGCGATTCACGTTGCCGCCGGGCCGGATCTCCTGAAGGAGTGCCGGCTGCTCGGCGGCTGCGAACCGGGCGAGGCGAAGGTGACGTCCGGCTACCGCCTCCCGGCCCGCTGGGTGATCCACGCCGTGGGCCCAATCTGGCGCGGTGGACGCGCGGGCGAGGAGGAGACCCTGCGGGACTGCTATCGCCACGCACTGATGCGCGCTGTGGAACTGCGGGCGGCCAGCATCGCGTTCCCCTCGATCTCCACGGGCCTGTACGGCTACCCCGTGGAGCGTGCGGCGCGCGTGGCGGTGCAGGAGGTACGGCGCCACCTGGCGGAGTCGCCGCTGCCAGAGCAGGTCACGTTCGTGGCGTTCGATGACGAGACGTACGAGGCGTACCGAGGCCTGCTGGAGGCGTGACCGCGCCATCCTGGGGGGCGACCCGGGGATGCATCCCGCGGGGGGTCCGCAGACGTTATCCTGATCAGGGAAGTGGCCACGTCCGCGTGGCCACGAGGAGGGAACGCCATGCCGCTCTACGAGTACTACTGCCAGCCCTGCAACGGCGTCTTCGAACTGCTGCGCCCCACGCGGGATGCCGGGAAGGCCCAGCCCTGCCCCGAGTGCGATGACGACGCGAAGCGGATCATGTCCCGCGAGTGGGCGGCGTTCACCTTCCGCGAGGGCGCCCCGCGGCGCATCCCAGACGATGGCACCTACTGGCACCTGGACAAGAAGGTCTTGAAGCCTCTGACCTCTGCCTCCGGCGACGGCGGCCTGCGCCACCCCGAGATCCGCTACGACGACGATGCCCCGAAGTCGACCACGATCGAGGAGATCGAACGCTACGAGGCGCGTCAGGAGTGGAAGCGCAAGAATGGCGAGGGCGCGAGTGCGTTCATGACGAACGACACCATCGAGCGCGAGGATCAGAAGACGTTCGAGCGGATGACCCGTACCCGCGGCTCGGAGAAGCAGGAGCGCGCGAAGCGCAGCGTGATCTCTCGTGAGTACGGAATCGTGCGGGATGCGTTGAAGCGGTCCGAGCGCGAGCCGGACAAGACCTAGGCATCACGCTGGCCCGATTCGGGTCACACCAAGGAGAACGCCGCGGGCCGCCCTGACCGGGCGGCTCGCTCCATTCCGCCCGTTCGATAGGACTGCCCGATGCTCTCCCGGCCGTTCCTGACGCTGGGCTTCGCCATGTTCTGCGCCACCATGGGCCTGGGCATGGTGACGCCGGTGCTTCCGGTCTACGCGAAGTCGCTCGGTGCGACCGGGACCGCGATCGGACTCACGTTCTCCGCCTTTGCGCTGACGCAGGTCTTCATCAGTCCGTTCGCCGGTCGGATGGCGGATCGCTGGGGGCGCAAGCCGTTCCTGGTGGGTGGGCTCGCCTGCTACGTCCTGACGGCGCTCGGCTGGTACTTCACTGACAGCGTGGCCGCCGTGATCGGCTTCCGCGCGCTCTCCGGCGTGGGCTCCGCGTTCATCTTCTCGATGGCACACGCGTACGTGGGCGATCTCGCTCCGACCGGGCGCGAGGGGCGCTACATGGGGGCGTTCGGTCTCTTCGACTTCCTCGGGTTTGGCGTCGGCCCGGTGCTTGCGGGCATGGTGCGCGACCGGGGCGATATCCAGGACGTGTTCTTGAGCATGGCGGTGCTGTTCACCATCGCGTCGGTCCTGGTGCTGATCCTGCTACCGAAGTCCGTCCAGCCCGGCGGCGTCGATGAGCATGGCGTTCGGCTGCCGATGCCGGAGGTGCCACCGTGGAGCGTGGTGCTCCGTCATCCCACCGTGCAGGCACTCTTCGGGCTGCGTATCTCATTTGCGTTCTCCATGGGTGCGTCGTTCTCGTTCATCGCGGTCTACATGGAGGAGTCGCTGGCGGTCACCGCCACCATGGTCGGCGTATTGCTCGCAGGGCAGCAGTTCGCGGGCGGCCTCTCGCAACCGCTGCTCGTCGCCGCCGGCTACTCCACGGTGGCGTTGAGCACGACCTACGGCATGATCCTGGTCGGCTTCGTCATCGGGATCGGCATTGGCGGCGCGCTCTTCAACGTCGCGGGCATGGCGGTGCAGGTGGAGGTGGGGCGCATCCTGGGCATGGCGACCGTTGCCAGCCTGCAGTCGATGGCGTTTGCGCTCGGTGTGCTCGGTGGGTCACTCGGCGGGGGCTGGGTGGTGGAGGCGATCAGCGTCCGCGCCGTCTTTGGCATGGGCGCCATGTTCATCCTGTTGGGTGCCGCCTTCTTCGTCGTCCGCACACGGGCAGTGGCGGCTGAGGAGACCACGATCCTGGAGCAGGCCACGCCCTGATCACCCTCGGGCGGCCCCATCGTGCTCATACCCGCGCGGGGTATACTGCCGCTCCTGAACGACGGCACGACGTGCACAACTCGAGGGGGACTCGATGGAATATCGCAACCTGGGTAACTCCGGCCTGCAGGTCTCGATCGTGGGACTCGGCACCAACAACTTTGGCATGCGCATGGACGCGCCCCGCGCCGCAGACGTGGTGCACGCCTGCCTGGACCAGGGCATCAACCTGTTCGACACCGCCGACATCTACGGCGGCCGCGGCAAGTCCGAGGAGTTCCTGGGGCAGGCCCTGAAGGGCCGCCGCAACGAGGCGATCGTAGCCACCAAGTTCGCTGGCCCCATGGGCGAGGGCCCCATGCGCGCCGGGGGCTCCCGTCGCTACATCATGCAGGCCGTCGAAGACTCGCTCCGCCGCCTGGAGACGGACTACATCGACCTCTTCCAGATGCACTTCCCGGACCCGAACACGCCGCTGGAAGAGACGATGGACGCACTGAACGACCTGGTGCACTCCGGCAAGGTGCGCTACATCGGCTGCTCCAACTACAGCGGCTGGCAGATCGCCCACTCGCAGTGGATCGCGAAGACCGCCGGCCTGACGCCGTTCATCTCCGCGCAGAACCAGTACAGCCTGCTGGACCGGCGCGTGGAGGCGGAGATCATGCCGGCCTCCGCCAAGTTCGGCCTGGGCATCCTGCCATTCTTCCCGCTGGCCAGCGGCCTGCTGACCGGGAAGTACAAGCGCGGCGAGGCCGCCCCGGAGGGCGCTCGTCTGTCCGCCGGCCCTCAGGCGGACCGGATGCTGACCGAGCAGAACTTCGACACCGTGGAGAAGCTGGACGCGTTCGCACAGGATCGCGGACACAGCCTGCTGGAACTCGCCTTCTCGTGGCTGGCCACCCAGCCGGAAATCGGCTCCGTGATCGCCGGTGCCACCCGGCCGGAGCAGGTGGCCGCCAACGCCGCCGCCGCCTCCTGGCGCCTGACCGCCGAGGAGATGGCAGACGTGGATCGGCTGACCAAGCGCTAACCGCGCCTGACGGGGATTCACATGGACGGGACGCCACCAGGCGTCCCGTCCATGTGTCCGGGGTGTTGTAATGCGCCCACCAGTTCGAGGCGTGAGAGGGGACGGCAATGGCAGGACGGCGCATCCTGGAGGGCGTGCGGGTGATCGATTTCACCCGGGTGGTGGCCGGTCCCTACTGCACGCGGATGCTCGCGGACATGGGCGCCGACGTGGTCTGCGTCGACCCTCCGGTCACAGGCAGCGGGCCCGTGCGTACCGAGGGCAGCGTCGCGAACAACCTCGGCAAGCGTTCGATCGCGCTCGACCTGAAGCATCCCGATGGCATCGAGGCGGCGCGGGCGTTGATCGCCGGCGCGGACGTAGTCGTGGAGAACTTCCGGCCGGGTGTCATGGACTCGCTTGGCATCGGGTACGCGGCCTCCTCCGCCGCGAACCCGCGCCTTGTCTTCGCCTCGATCTCTGGGTTCGGCCAGGGCGGCACCGTGTCCTCGCACCGCCGCGCCTTCGGCGCGACCGCGCACGCCGAGTCCGGGTGGCTGTGGGTGCAGCAGCAGGCGGTGGGCACGGCGGAGCCATTCGCGCCCGGCGTCACCGTCGGCGACCTCGTGACCGGGATGACGGCGTTCTCCGGGATCCTCGCCGCGCTGCTCGATCGCGAGCGCACCGGCAAGGGCCAGCACGTGGACACGGCCCTGATGGATTGCCAGTTCCAGATGCTCACGGAGGTCGCGGGGCCCGCGCTCAACGGCGCGCCGCCGGAGGCGTGGCAACCGTTCCGCCACCCTGTCCACCGCACGCGCGATGGCCGCCACATCACGATGAACATCGGCGGCGCGCACAACTGGGCGCGCATTGCGCGGGCGCTGGGGCACGCCGGCGAGCCGATGCCGCCGAAGCCGGCCGATGCGAACGCACTCGTTGGCTCGTGGGTCGTGACCCTCGATTCGGACGCGGTGGTCGCCGCGATGGAGTCGACCGGCGCGCCCTACGGTCTGACGCTCTCGATGCACGAGGCGGTCGAGCACCCTCACCTGGCGGCGCGCGGCATGATTGCGGAGGTCGATGACCCGCTGGACGGGCGTGTCCGCGCGGTGGACTCGGCGCTGTTCTTCTCGGACGCCGTCAGCAGCGCCACCGGCCCTGCGCCGCTCGCCGGCCAGCACGCGCGCGACGTCCTGCGCGAAGCCGGTTACGACGATGCGCGGATCGAAGCCGTACTGGCCGGCGGTGGCGTCAGCGAACAGGCGGTGCCTTCGAGGTAGCCGCCCCGGCCGACTACGCCTGCGCAGGTCCCTCGACGAGGATCACCCGGCCACTGCGGACGTCGTAGATCAGACCCACCACCTCGTACCCCTCGGGCAGCAGGGTGCACGCGCGGATCGTGGCGACGTCATCGCGGACGCTCTGCTCCAGGTCCGCAAACGGCAGGAAATCGATGTGCGAGGCGTCCTCGCCGGTGGCGGCGTTGACCTTCTCGCGCAGGCCGTCGTTGGTGGCGCCGTGCAAGCCGCAGTTTGTGTGATGGATCACGACGCAGCCGCGGGTGCCCAGCGCGTGCGCGGAAACCACGAGCGAGCGGATCGCATCCTCGGAGGCGCGCCCGCCGGCGTTGCGCACCGTGTGCGCCTCGCCGAGGCGCAGGCCCACGATGG
Organism: Chloroflexota bacterium; assembly: GCA_027592645.1. GTDB lineage: Bacteria > Chloroflexota > Dehalococcoidia > UBA2979 > UBA2979 > W-Chloroflexi-9. The sequence goes on from JAQCKI010000090.1 coordinate 6,531, forward strand.
ACTGCGCCGGGAAACGCGAGTCCATGCAGGTCAACACGACCATGCGCTTGGTCGGCTGCACCTGCAGCATCCCGGCATCAAACGACCCAGCCCAGTGCTTGTTCGCCTCGATCAGCGCGTCGAGATCGATGACCGGACCCGTGAGGCTATCCGGCAAGTCTCCCAGAAACCCCATCAGTACCCCCCCAGCAACTGACAGATGTTTCGCCCCACCCGGGCCTGCGTGAGAGGGTATCCGCTGCGCTCGCCGGTTGGGAGTCACATCCCCGGGAATCTGCCGCGAACCATCACGCCCGTCGTCACCTACCGGCGCCGAGGCCTTCGCCGAACACTTCGCCGAAGCAGCGGTGCGGTGCCTCGACCGTCCGGGCGGCACCGTATGCCTCCGGCGCGGTACCTTCGCAACATGCTTACGCTCCGCAACCCGCACGCCGTCCTTGCCGCCTTCGACACACGTCCTCGCGACGTGGTGGAGGTGCGCCTCCCCGAGGGGCGCGCCCAGGGGGCATGGGATCGCGTGGTCGCGGAGGCGGCGCGGCACGGCTGCCTGGTGGTGCCCGTCGGGCGGGACGCTCGGACCGGCCGTGATGGCGGCCGCAGTGGCGCGGAGGCGCTGGTTCGCGAACGCGAGCCGGTGGCGCTCGACCGCCTGTTCGCCGGCGACCACGCCCGAGGTCTGTGGCTGGCGTTGGACGGCGTGCAGGACCCACACAACGCCGGCGCGATCTTCCGCGCCGCCGCATTCTTCGGTGTCCGCGGCATTGTGCTGACCGCGGACCGCTCGGTGGGCCTCACACCGGTGGTGTACGACGTATCGAGCGGCGGCATGGAGGCGGTGCCACACGCAGTGGAGACCAACCTGCGTCGCGCGCTGCAGGCGGCGAAGGACGCGGGCATCTGGATCCTCGGCTCGTCTGAGCACGCGAAGAAGGACGTCACTGCGATCCAGGCCGACCGGCCGTGGCTGCTGGTGCTGGGCAACGAAGAGACCGGGCTGCGCCGCCTGACCCTCGAGACCTGCGACGAGGTCTGCCGGGTCACGCCGCGCGGGTCGCAGGTCACGTCGCTCAACGTGGGTGTGGCCGCCGGCATCCTGATGGCGGCGCTGACCCGCTAGACCTCGCGGCTACCGCCGGCCCGCTAGACCTCGCGGCTACCGCCGCTGGCCCGCTAGGTCTCGCTAGCGTGATTGGCCCGCGCTCTCTCGGGCGTCCATGTAGGCGCCGAGGAAGTCCCGCGACCACGTCACAAAGTCGCCTGTGGCGTCGCCGAGCGCGATCACGCGGTCGTCCTCCAACAGCACCCGCGTCTCAGCGCGCGCGCCGGAGCGGTCGTGGCCCGTGGCGACCACCGTCAGCGGCACACCGGGCTCCAGCGTGAACGCGGCCGGGCCTGCCTCGAACGTGCGGATGGCGTTTGAGAACCACGACAGGCCGGCGAACTCCAGCATCTCCTCGGCGCTCTCTCGGGCGCTGTCATCGATGCCGAGCACGCGCAGTACCTCGGCGGGGTCTTCGACGCCCTCCACGGCGGCGGCCAGGGCCTCCCACCGGGTCACGTCTGGCAGCGGGGCGCGGAGCACGTCCACCACGGGCGCCGAGCGGCTTGAAAGCGCCTGCCACACGGCGGAGAGGCGTCGTGCCGCCTCCACCGCCTCCTGGAGCAGCAGCGAAGCGAGTGCGGCGCGGTGGGCGGTGTCCGCCAGGAAGATGCCCGTCAGCACGTTGTCCGCGACCACCTGCGGCTTCGTGAGCGTGGTCGATTCATACGCGCGCAGGAACGTCAGTTCATCGCCCAGGTCAAAGGACATGCGGGGTTGCCTCCGGTGGCGCGCTTCATCAGACGAAGATCAGCGTATCGAGGGTGATCCCGGAGCGGCAGGGTATCCTCGCGCGTCATATCATCTGTGCGTGACTTGGGCTGCGGTCAGCCGCACAGATCCCCCCCCCCCCCCCCCCCCCCC
>JAQCKI010000091.1 GCA_027592645.1 Chloroflexota bacterium
GGCAGCCCTTCATCGAGGCGGGCGGCGCGAGCCGCCCGCCTTGGTGCCACGATCAGCCGCGCGACGGCGATCACGGCGAGCGCGACCGCCAGTCCGTACCAGGTGATCGCGTACTCCACGTGCGGCGTGGTGCTCGTGAAGCCCAGGAAGCCCTGCAACGGCAGCGCGCTGCCGGGGCGCGGCGTAGAGGTCACCTGGTCACCCTCGATCAGCACCCAGTCGACGATGGGGTACGGCAGGGTGGCACCCATCGAGGTGGGTGAGAAGCGCGTCCACGACCCGTTGGGAATCTGGCGGCTCTCCACGTCGCCAGGGTCGCGTGCCAGGCCGGCGGCCAGGTCGCCATCGCGATCCTGGAGGGCCGTGATCGCCAGGTCGCGTGCGCCGTCCGGGTACCACCCGCGGTTCACGAGGATCGCGACGCCCTCGGGCAATCGCAACGGCACGATGATTTCTTCGCCGCGCGTGGTCTCACGCGCACGGTTCGCCAGCGCCATCGCGTTCGACCAGTCCCACGTGCCGCGCGCGGCGACGCGGCGGTAGTCAATCTCATCGGCCGTCAGGAGCAGCGCGCCGGTGGCGTCCAGCGGCTCCGCAGCGGTGTGGGCGTGGAACTCGTCCACGACGCTGGCCTTCCACTGGTACCGCTGCACCTGCCACGTGCCGAGGCCGACCAGCACCGCGAAGGCGGCCACGATCAGCGCGGTGAGCAGCAGGGACTGAGGGCTAAGTCGCATCTGGACCTCAAGCCGGGCGGGGTGGCCCCAGTGTCGGACGGGCCGCGGTCGCGGGCAATCGAGCGATGGTCGATGACGGGCGTGAAATACGTTTGAAACGTATCGTGCATATCGTGACCGCATCGTTTGAGAGGGTCCCGACGGCGTCTGGCCGAGCGGGCACGCGGAAGGGGCGCACGAGGGATGGCGTACAAGGCCGAGTACATCTGGATCGACGGCGCCGAGCCGACGCAGAAGCTTCGCTCAAAGACCAAGGTGCTGGCGGATGGCGAACAGCCGGACGTCTGGGGCTTTGATGGATCGAGCACCAACCAGGCTGCGGGTGAGACGTCTGACTGCGTCCTGAACCCCGTATTCATGTGCCCGGACCCGATCCGCGGCGGCACCAACAAGCTGGTGCTGTGCGAGGTCCTGATGCCGGGCACCAACCGCCCGCACCCGACCAACAAGCGCGCGGCGCTGGTGGCGACTGCGAAGAAGTTCGCGAAGCACGAGACCTGGTTCGGTATCGAACAGGAGTACACGTTCTTCGAGGGCACGCGACCGCTGGGCTGGCCGGACAATGGCTTCCCGGCCCCGCAGTTTGGCTACTACTGCGGCGTGGGTTCGGACGAGATCTTCGGCCGCGACATCGTGGAGGCGCACTCGGACGCCTGCATGGCCGCCGGCCTCTCGATCGCCGGTACCAACGCTGAGGTGATGCCCGCACAGTGGGAGTACCAGATCGGCCCGCTGGGTCCGGTGGAGGTCTCCGACCAGATGTGGATCGCTCGCTGGCTCCTCTACCGCATCGCGGAGGACTACGGCGTGACGGCGACCCTGAACCCGAAGCCGGTTCCCGGCGACTGGAACGGTGCCGGCGCGCACACGAACTTCTCCACCACGGAGACGCGTGACGCGGCTGACGCGTGGTCGTACATCGAGCGGGCCTGCAAGGCCCTGGGCGAGAAGGCCCCGCTGCACGTCGCCAACTACGGTGACGGCATCGAGCGCCGCCTGACCGGCCGCCACGAGACCGCTCCGTGGAACAAGTTCACGTGGGGCGTCTCCCACCGTGGCGCTTCCCTCCGTGTGCCGTGGCAGGTGGGGGTTGCCCGCCGCGGGTACATCGAGGACCGCCGCCCGAACGCGAACATGGACCCGTACGTGGTTACCCGACTGATCACGGACACCGTCTGCTCCGCCTTCGAGGCTGAGAAGAAGGCCCCGGCCCGTCGGGCGCCGGCGCGCAAGAAGTAGTGCACCGGGTACACGCAGAACCCAACAGGGGCGGCCGCGAGGCCGCCCCTGTTGCATGCTTGGCGCGGTCGAGGCGCCTCAGTTCTCGAAACCTCGCGGGGTCTCCTCGCCGCCGATGATCAGCGGTACCAGCATCTCGGACGGGCTCAGGCCGGAGTGACCTGAACGCATGCGGCGGTAGCCCGCCTGGCCGCGCAGGCCGGCGTATCGCAGCGCGCCCATCCCCATCGACACGCTGACGAAGCGGCCGGCGCGACTCCTCGTCGCGTCGCTCCACGGCTCCGGCCCCAGCAGTTGGAGCGCCTCGAACTCATCGACCGGCAGCAGGGCGAACCAGCGGCCGAAGCGCTGCCGGAAGCCGACCTCGAATGCGTCCTCGCGCCCGCGCTGGACGTGCCAGAACTGGATGCGCATATCGCCCGAAGGCGGCGCGGTGAGGTCCTCCAGCAGCGGGTCGTCCTCCTCGAGTTCCAGGTGAGGCTGCAGAACCAGGTGCCCGTGATCCGCGGTCACGATGATGCGGTGGGAGCGTCCGAGTTCGGCCAGGTCTTTCGCCAGCCGCTCCAGCACGCGGTCGAGCCGCTCCGCCGCTCGGAGCGATGGGTCGCCCTGGACGCCGTGCTCGTGCTCCTCGCGGTCGGGCGAGGCCGTGTACCAGTACGTGAAGGTGGGGCCGGGCGCGTCCATGATCCGCCGCAGGATCACCTCCGCACCACCACTGACCTGCCCGTAGCCGATCCGGGTCGCGCTCCCCGCCATGTACGCGGTAAACGTCGAGTCCACGATGTCCACCGGCTGCACCAGCGCGGCGTCGCGGGTCATCGTCGGGATCATCGGCTCCGCCGGGCACACGTCGCGAATGTCGATCCCAAGGCGTTCCAGCGGCATGCCATCCGTCGCACGATCGTGCTGGAACACGGTGGCGGGCGCCTGCAACTGAGGGATGTGCACCCACCATCCGGTGACCGCGTGCGTCGCCGGGTACTGGGCCGTGGCGATGGAGGTCACCGCGCTGGTCGTGGTGCTCGGGTAGGGCGCGTGGATCGCCCTCAGTGTGTGGCGACGCAGCCACGACGTGCGCGGCATCGCATCGATCGACTCGATGCCGAGGCCATCGGCGAGCAGCAGGATGATGTGGTCGACACCGGTCAGGTGGTTGGCGATCGAGCGGACGTGGTCGGTCAGTGGGACGGGCACACCGCACGCGTGCGCCACGCCTCGGATGACGTCCTGGAAGCCCATGTGGTCTGACGACGGTCGGATCAGCGTCCCGGTGGCGAACGCCTCCAGCAGTCGGTCACGGTCGGACACCGGCGAGCCTCTCCGCCTCCGGCGCCACTCTAACGGGTTCCTTCGCTCGTGGTGCCGGATCGTCGAGAAATCAACTAGGGGTATCGATACTCGCGGATCGGCCGCCACACCCGCCAGATCACCAGCGTGGCCAGTACCGCAACCACGGCGCCCAGTTGCATGGCCCCCGGCGCACCGATCGAGGCGGACCAGAACCCCACCCAGATCGTGCCCAGGTTGTTCGCCGTCTGCGCCGTCAGAATCATGAATGAGTACGCGCGCCCGCGCATGTGGTCAGGCGTGGTGAGTTGCACGGTCGTCTCACGCACGGCAACCGTGACCGCATCGGTGCCACCGAGCAGCGCGATGAACATCGCGCCCAACCACAGGTTCGTGACGCTGCCAAAGCCGAACAGCACGAAGGCGTACGCGAGCGTGGCGTACAGAACCAGCATCCCCTTCGCGCGGTAGCCCACGAATGCAATCGCGGCGAACGATCCGATCACCGCGCCAGCACTGTTCGCCGCGCCGAGTACGCCGACGGCGCCCGCACCACCTCGGAACAGGCCGCGCGCGAGGACAGGGAGGATCTCGCGGTAGAAGGACACCACGGTGATCCCGGTGTCCAGCAGGAACAGCCCGGGGAGGATCGGGTGGCGCGCTACGAAGCGGAAGCCCTCCACCACCCGTTGCGCGGTCGAGCCGTCCGAGCCGCCCGTCGCCTGGCCGCTGACGCGGATGAGCAGCGGCAGCAGCGCCGCCGGGAGGATCACGACTGCGGCGAGGAAGAACGTGGTGGTGAGGCCGAACGTGGAGGCGACGACCGCGAACAGCAGCGGCGCGAAGATCATCGCCACGTTCTGCGTCGCGCGGTCGGTGGTGACGGCCAGCATGATGTGCTGCGGCGGCACCACTACGGCGGTCATGGCGCCGCGCGCGGGCTGCGCCATCGTGTGGCTCCCGGCCGTGATCGCGATCGCGACGTACACGTGCCAGGTGGTGAGCAGGTCGCTGGCGGCGAGGAAACCGCAGAAGGCGACCACGACCATGGTCACCATGTTCACGAAGAACAGCACGCGCTTGCGGTCGAAGCGGTCCGCAATCGTGCCGCCCCAGAGCAGCGCCGGGATCTGCACGAACAACTGCACGAGGCCGATGAGGCCCAGTTGGGCCGCCGAGCCGGTGCTATCGAAGAGCCACTGGGCCAGTGTCAGGAAGCGCAGCCAGAACCCGACCACGTACGAGAACGAGGCCAGCCAGTGGACGCGGTAGTCGCGGTAGCGCAACGCCTCCCAGGGCCGCGGACGGCCACCGGGCGGTGAGGCCTCCGGGTCAGCGGTCGAGTTGCTCACGGAGCGCCTCTCGGTCCAGGGCAGGCAGGTCGCAGACGAAGTCACGGCAGACGTATGCGGCCGGCAGGTCGCGACCCTCGAGGATCGGGAGTGTCCCCGCCTCGCCGGGCGCGATCAGCATCGAGGGAAGGTAGCGCGCGGCGACCTCACGCTCGAATGGGGCGCGCTGCTCGGGCGTGCCGGTGATCGCCACCTCGCGACGCTCGGCGAGCAGCAGTTCCGCCGCCTGCAGCACGGAGCCGAAGCCGGTGGCGGCGCGTTCGAGCTGCTCGGCGACCGCGGATGTGACCTCGCGGGTGACGGCCTCCCAGTCGTCGCGCGCGAAGTAGCGCCCGAGCCAGAAGCCGAGGAGTGCCATCGCCCCGTTGCCGCTGGGCGTGGGCGAGTCGAAGTAGGGCTTCTGCCGCAGTAACAGGGCCTCACCATCAAGCGGCGCCTCGAAGAAGCCTCCACCCTCGTCATCGTGGAACCGCGTGCGCGCGGCCTCGAACAGTTCGGCGGCCCAGTCCAGGTGGGCGCGGTCGCCGGTCGCGCGGTACAGGTCGACGAGGCCGAGGCCCACGTAGGCGTAGTCCTCCAGCATGCCATCGACCCGCGCCACGCCGGCCTTGTAGGTGTGGAGGAACCGGCCGTTGCGCCACATGGCGTTGCGGAGGAAGGCCGCGACCTCCAGCGCCACGGTGAGGCGTACTGGGTCATCGAGGATGCGTGCGGCCTCCGCGAACGCGGCGAGGGCGAGGCCGTTCCAGGAGGTGAGCACCTTGTCGTCCAGGCCCGGCCAGGTGCGGCGGCTACGCGCCTCCAGCAGGCGCGCGCGGATTGCCGGCAGGCGCGCGTCCACGTCCGCGACGGTGACGCCGAGGCTGACCGCGACCGCCTCGAGCGGCTGGGGGCGGCTGAGGACGGTGCGGCGACCGAACTCCGGGTGGTGTGGATCCTGGAAGTTGCCCGCGGGCGTGACGCCGTACACAGCACGGGCCAACGCGCCGTCCTCCGCGCCGAGGGCGGCATCAACCTCTTCCGGTGTCCACACGAAGAACTTGCCCTCGATGCCCTCGGAGTCGGCGTCCTGTGCGGCGTGGAAGCCGCCGTCCGGGTCGCGCATCTCGCGTTGGAGGTAATCCAGCGTCTCGCGCGCTACGGTCGCGAACGCCTCGTCACCGCTCACCTGGTAGGCGTGGAGGTAGAGCCGCGCGAGCGAGGCGTTGTCGTAGAGCATCTTCTCGAAGTGCGGCACGAGCCATTGGCCGTCCACCGAATAGCGCGCGAACCCACCGCCCAGGTGGTCGTACATGCCGCCGGCCCACATCTGGCGGCAGGTGTGCAGCACCATCTCGACGGCACTCGGCGACTCGCCGGCGCCGCCGGTGCGGGCGTGGTGCATCAGCAGGAACTCCAGGTTGGAGGGGCTGGGGAACTTCGGCGCGCGGCCAAAGCCGCCCCACTGCGCGTCGTACAGCGACCGCAGCGTCTGCACCACGGCGGCGGTGGTCTCGGCCGTCACCGCGCCTTCAGCTGACGGTGCGCGCTCGGTCGCCTCGCGCACCTGTGCGGTGATGCGGTCGGCGGAGGCCAGGACGCCCTCACGGTTCTCGTCCCACGCCGCCGCGACGCTGTCCATCAGCCGTCGGAAGCCGGGACGCCCGAAGCGGTCCTCCGGCGGGAAGTAGGTGCCCGCATAGATCGGCTGCAGGTCAGGCGTCAGGAACACGGTCATCGGCCAGCCGCCCTGGCCGGTGAGCGCCTGCGTGAAGGTCATGTAGACGGAGTCCACGTCCGGCCGCTCTTCACGGTCCACCTTGATGTTCACGAACAGGTGGTTCATCCGCGCGGCGATCGCTTCGTCCTCGAAGGACTCGTGGGCCATGACGTGGCACCAGTGGCAGGCGGAGTAGCCGACCGAGAGCAGGATCGGCTTCTGTTCCGCGCGCGCCCTTGCAAACGCCTCGTCACCCCACGGGTACCAGTCCACGGGGTTGTCGGCGTGCTGAAGGAGGTAGGGGCTCGTCTCGCGGCCGAGGCGATTCATGGGGCGATCCGTCCCGGTTAGGCATGTCACGGTACCACCCGGCTCCGTATGCTCGGATGGCCATTCGAGGAGCGCGCATGACCACCACCCCGGCCACCACGACCGTCCGCTTCGCGCGGCCCGAGGACGCCTCGAGCATCGTCGCCTTCATCCGCGGCCTCGCCGAGTTCGAGCATGAGCCGCTCGACCAGGTGCACGTGACCGAGGCGGACGTGGTGCGCGATGGCTTTGGCGATCGCCCGCTGTTCGAGGCGCTGATCGCGGAGCAGGGCGGCATGCCGGTCGGCTTCGCGCTGTTCTTCCCGCACTACTCCACGTGGGAGGGCCGCGCCGGGCTGTACGTGGAAGACCTGTACGTCACGCCGGAGGCGCGGAGTAGCGGCGCGGGACACGCCATCCTCGCCGCGCTCGCTCGCGTGGCGCATGAGCGCGGCTGGCCGCGCCTCGACCTTTCCGTGCTCGACTGGAACCCGGCGCGCGCGTTTTACGAGGCGCACGGCATGGCGCACCAGACAGAGTGGCTGCCGTACCGGATGGAGCGTGACGCCATCGCTGCGCTGGCGCTCGAGGCGCCGCCGCTGGGTTGAACGCTACCCGCGCGGGTTCACCAGCCGCGATTCCACGACGCGCGCGAATCGCCCGCCGGTGTCGTACCAGATCGATTCCACGAGCCCGACCCCGGCGAATTCGTCGCGGTGGTCGGCGTGCAGGCAGAGCCATTCCCCCACCGGATAGCGGTGCATGACCATCGTGATATCCGCGTTGATATAGGACAGGCCGCGGATGTGGCGCGCGCTGCCGACATGAGTGGACACGGCATTCCCGAAGTCGGAGAGCGCGGCGGCGTGTACGGCCGGGTGCGTCTCCTCGCCCTCGATGAACGGCATCGGGATCCGCAGCCAGAGTTTCGGTGCGGGATCGTCAGGGCCGGTGAGCCAGCGGCTCTCGACGGTGGTGTGGAAGCCGCGGTGGGCGGACTGCTGCTGGCGTTCCTGGGTCGCGATGGTCAGGCCGGTGCGTCGCGAGACGCCCTGCGTGATTTCGTAGCCCTCGGGGCCGGGCGGCGGTGGGTAGACGTCTTCGCCGACGACGGCGTCCGAGCGCCGTAGGAGCAGCGCCGATGCGCGGGAGACCTCCTGCCCCTCGACCAGCAAGCGGGCGAGGACCGACACGAGCCGGCGTCCCTGGCGGATGGTCTCCACCGTTGTCGACAGTGGCTTCTGCGGCACGGACCGGGTGAGGTCCACCGTGAGGCGCGTGAGTTGCATCTCCGGGTCGTCGACGTGCTTCAGGATGGCGTACGCCAGCAGCCCGGCGGGCGGCCCGCCGTGGACGGCTTGAGGCCCCCACGGGCCGAACGAGAATGGGGTCGGGACGAAGGTGTCTCCGTCACGCCGGAAGATTGCGTCGCCCAGCGGGGTGCCTTCCTGGTGAAGCGCGCACGAGGTGCGGCACGTCCGGAACGTGTGAGCGGAGTTAGCGGGCGATCTTGGAGGTCTCGACGGGGCGGGTGGTGGAGTCCCCGACCGGCGCCCAGCGCCGGGTCTCGCGCCGCGGCGCAGCCTCGGCACG
>JAQCKI010000092.1 GCA_027592645.1 Chloroflexota bacterium
GCACGCGCTGCGTCCGGGTTCTCGTACCAGAGTGAGTTGATCTCGGTGAACCGCGCCTGGGCCGCAGGAACATCGCCCTCCGGGAAGATCGCGGTCACGGGGCAGGCCGGCTGGCACGCCCCGCAGTCGATGCATTCCACGGGATTGATGTACAGCATGCGGTCTTTGCCCTCTTCAAAGTGGATGCAATCCACCGGGCAAACGTCCACGCACGCCTGATCCTGCGTGTCGATACAGGTCTCGGTAATGACAAACGTCACGCGCTGAGCCTTTCCGCGAGGCCGGTCGAGCCGTCAGGCAGAGTCCGGCAGCATCCTACCGAGACTACCGGTGGAGGTCTATGCACCCACGCCCCGGCGGACGCCTCGGAGTTTATCACTCAGTATTTCTTGACTCATCATCTGATGACCGATACCGTCTCGGCATGGCCCTCGACGACCCCGCCCTGCTGCACCGCGCCACGATCCACCACGCCCTGGGCGACCCGCTGCGCCTGGCGATCGTGGAGGCGCTGGCGCTCTCTGATCGGGCACCGTCCGAGTTGGAGGCGGCGTTCGAGGTGCCCTCGAACCTGCTCGCGCACCACCTCGGCATCCTGGAGCGGGCCGGGCTCGTGGAGCGCGTCACCTCGAGCGGCGACCGGCGGCGGCGCTACCTGCGCCTCCACAGGCCGACGGCCGCGAGCGTCACGGGAGAGCCAGCGTTCGAGGCGACCCGCGTGCTGTTCGTCTGCACGGCGAACTCGGCCCGCTCGCCACTCGCGGAAGCGCTGTGGCGGCAGGCCACCACGGACGTCGACGCGGCCAGCGCGGGGACGGCGCCCGCGCCCGAGGTGCACCCGCTGGCGATCGAGGCCGCAGCGCGCGCCGGGCTCAGCATCCAACGCATCCCGGTCGCGCTCGACCAGGCCTACCGGGCGGGCGACCTCGTCGTAACGGTCTGCGACCAGGCGCACGAGGCGCACGCAACAACGGTGAACGCGCTCCACTGGTCCGTGCCCGACCCGGCGGGCGGCACGATCGAGGACTTCGACCGGACGGTCGCGGTGCTGCGCGAGCGCGTCGAGCGGCTCGCCCGCTGCACCCGCCCCGCGGGACATCGGACAGCCACACGAACAACGCGGAACGGGGGAGCACGATGACCGAGTGGAACGAACGCATTGAGAACGAGGCGGCCCGGCTGGCACAGGAGTTCACGGGCATCGCGAGCCGGGAGACGGTGCTGCTGTTCATGAAACAGGCCCTCGACCACTTCGAAACGGCGCCTGTGCAGACCTACGTGCCACTGTTCGCCCACCGTGCGGCGCGGGAGCGCCTGCAGGCGCTGGCACAGGCACGCGGTGCGATCGCGAAGGACGTGCCGGAGATTCTCTACGTCTGCGTCCACAACGCCGGGCGCTCGCAGATGGCGGCGGTACTCACCGACTGGCTCGGCCGGGGACGCGTGCACGTCCGCTCCGCCGGCTCCGCCCCGTCGCACGAGATCAACCCCACGGTGCGCGAGGCGATGGCGGAGATCGGCCTCTCGCTGGAGCAAGAGTTCCCCAAGCCGCTCTCCGATGAACTGGTCGAGGCGGCGGACGTGGTCATCACCATGGGCTGCGGCGATGCCTGCACCATCTTCCCCGGCAAGCGCTACCTGGACTGGGAACTGACCGACCCGGCTGGCCAGCCGATCGAAGTCGTCCGTACCGTCCGCGATGACATTCGCGCGCGCGTCGAGGGGCTGCTGGCGGAACTCGGTGTGCTGGAGCGATCGGCCGGCCGGGAGTGAGGCAGGTCTCACTCGCCCGTGCCTGCGGCGCGGAGGTGGTGGGGACGTTCCTGCTGGTGCTGTTCGGGATCGGCTCGGTCGCCGCGGCGGTGCTGACGGGCGCGCAGACCGGCCTCTGGCAGGTGGCGGTGGTCTGGGGGTTCGGCGTGAGCCTGGCGATCTACGCCACCGCCGCCGTCTCCGGCGCGCACCTGAACCCCGCCGTCACGCTCGCCTTCGCCCTCTGGCGGCCCGAGTCGTTCCCGCGCGAGCGGATCCTGCCGTACTGGGGCGCGCAGGTCGCGGGCGCGGCACTGGCCGGGCTGGCGGTGCTGCTGACGTTCCGCACGTTCCTCACCCGCTTCGAGGCGGAACAGGGCATCGTGCGTGGTGAGCCGGGCTCTGAGGCCTCCGCGATGGTCTTCGGTGAGTACTTCCCGAACCCGGCAATCTTCGGCACCGGGCCGGACGCGCACGCCCTGATCTCGCCGCTGATGGCGATGGGCATCGAGGCGTTCGGGACGGCGGTGCTGGCGTTCATGATCTTCGCGCTGACGGACCCGCGGAACGGCGCACGGCCCGCGTGGCTGGCACCGTTCTTCATCGGGTTCACGGTGGCCGCGCTCATCAGCCTGTTCGCGCCCGCCACGCAGGCCGGGTGGAACCCGGCGCGTGACTTCGGCCCACGCATCGTGGCGTTCTTCGCCGGCTGGGGCGAGGTGGCGATTCCCGGGCCGCGCGCGGGCTTCTGGGTCTACATCGTCGGCCCGATGATCGGCGCACCGCTCGGCGGGTTGATCTACGACCGCGTGATCCGGCCCGGCCTGCCTTCCGAGGTACCGACCGAAGCCGCGTCCTGAACGGCTCGCCCTCGGCGGTATCATCGGCCGAGCGGCGGATGCCGCAGGGGAGGCCGACATGGCAGACGACACGATCTTTCGCACCATCACCGACACCTCGCCGGAGGCGACGGTCTGGGCCGGCAAGGACGGTTTGATCAAGTACTGGAACCAGGGCGCCGAGGAGATGTTCGGTCACACGGCCGCCGAGGCCGTGGGCCAGAGCCTCGACCTGATCATCCCGGAGAACCTGCGCGCCCGGCACTGGGAGGGCTACGACCGGGTGATGGTAGACGGTCAGCCATCGAAGTACGGCCGTCGCGAAATGCTGAAGGTGCCCGCGCTGCACCAGGCGGGGCATCGGATGTCCGTCGAGTTCACGCTGCAGACGGCAGAGCACCCCGAGCACGGCACGATTGCCGTCGCCGTCATCCGCGACGCGACCGAGACCTTCAACGAACTACGCGAACTGCGGAAGCAGCTGGCGGCGGCGCAGGCCGCCTCGGGCGGCCGTCCGGCCTGACTTCCACCGAAGTCCCCCCGGCGAGCCACGATGACCGGCGGCGGCGGCTGTCGTAGTCTGAGAGCCGCAGCGCGCTCGGAGGGGTGCCGGAGCGGTCGAACGGATCCGTCTTGAAAACGGACGGCCTCGTGAGAGGCCCGTGGGTTCGAATCCCACCCCCTCCGCCAGTACCGCCACACGCGCTACCAGGTCGCCACGCGACCGCGCGCGACCGCGCGCGACCGCTACTCGGCGGGCTGGAACTCCTCGAACCCCAGATCGGGCGTGGTGATGGTCGGCTCCGCGAGTGCGGCGGCATTGCGGCGCACCGCCAGCGTCTGCGCGAGCACCCAGCCCCAGAGCAGCGTCTGCAGCCCCACGCCGATCGAGGTGAAGAGCAACCCGAGCGTGAGGAATGCGAAGAAGGACGCGGCGAGCACGCCCACAAGCGTGAGCGTGGTCAGGATCGGTGGTTTCACGGGGCCCCGGATCGTCGGGATGATGCCCAGCGAAATCACGAACCCGCCGGCGGCCAGCACGACGTCCTGCCAGGACAACCGTCACCACCTACGGGCGGATGCGCCGCCCCGACCACGAACTCAGTCCACGGATCATCGGGCCGCCGCCCCTCGCGCGCCACTGGTGAAGGTTGGGGGTTCCCCCAACTGCCACACCCCTCCCGGCTCCCGATGATCACCGAGCGACGGCCCTGCCGCCGTGCACTGGCCTGGAGGGCGCGTGTCCCTGGATCCGAACCCCGCGCTGGACATGATGATCGTGGAGATCGCCGAATTGCGGCCTCTGCCGATGGTTGCCGTCCGCGTATTGGAGATCGCCGAGGGCGAACGGTTCTCCGCACACGAACTGGCGCAAGCGATCGCGACAGACCAGGCGCTGACCGCCAAGGTGTTGCGCCTCTCGAATAGCGCCTACTACGGGTTTCCGCGCCGCATCACCACCGTCCGAGACGCCGTCGTGCTGCTCGGGTTCCGTGCCGTGCGCTCCGCCACGCTCGCCTCGTGCGTGATCGATACGCTGCCGGGGGGCGAGGTGCTGGATCCCCTGCAGGCGTGGCGGTTCTCGGTCACCGTGGGGCTGCTGGCGGAGGTGCTGGCGCGCGCCACGAAGCAGCACCAGGACGAGGCGTTCACCGCGGGCGTGATCCACAACATCGGCCGGATGGCGCTCGATCAGCGCCGCCCGCGCGAACTCACCGCCGCACGCATCCTGGCCACGCAGCGAGGCATCAGCATCGCCGAGGCGCAGCGAGCAGTGTTCGGATTCACGGACGCGGAACTCGGTGGCGCGCTGGCCCTGCACTGGAACTTCCCGGACGACCTCGCGAAAGCCGTCGCCGGGCATCAACTGGATCCGCACCACCTCCCAGATCCGCGGAGCCTCACGGCGTATGTCGTCCGCGCGCGCCTCTTCGCGCGTGCCTCTGGCATCACCGATGGCTACGAGGGCCCCGTGGAGGATGAGCGCGCCAGCCGCGAATGGGGCCTGCCCCCGGTGGCCCCGGCACTCCTCCAGAGCGGCGGGATGGATGGCATCCGCCAGAAGGTCTCCGCGTTCATCGAGACTGCCGGCGGCTCCCGCTAGGCCCCGCGCCGCCAGCCCACGCCGCGCCCGTTCGAGCACCGCTATCGCCCGCGTCGTGCGGGGATAGGATGGATGCAGAGCGGGAGGCACCAGTCATGCGTGTCCTGGTCTGCGGCGCCAGCGGCTACATCGGCACTCACCTCGTCCCGCGCCTCCTGGCGGCGGGGCACGCGGTGCGCGCGAGTTCGCGCAACGCGGACGTGCTGCACGCCCGTGCGTGGCCGGGCGTTGAAGTCGTCGCCGCGGACGCGCAGGCGGAAGCCTCGCTCGACGCGGCGTTGCGCAACGTGGAAGTCGCCTATTACCTGGTCCACTCGATGGCATCCGGGAACGACTTCGCCCGGCTCGACCGGGAGGCGGCGCGGAACTTCCGGCGCGCGGCGGAGCGTGCCGGCGTCGGGCGCATCATCTACCTCGGCGGCTTGCAGCCCGGCGGCGAGCAGTCCGCGCACCTCGCCTCGCGCGCGGAGACGGGCGACGTGCTGCGCGATGGCAGCGTGCCGGTCACCGAGATCCGCGCCGGCATCATCGTCGGTGCGGGGAGCGCGGCCTTCGAGGTGATTCGTGACCTCGCCCTGCACCTGCGCGTGATGACCACGCCGCGCTGGGTGCGCTCACGCACGCAGCCGATCGCCCTCGACGACCTGCTCACGTACCTCGAGCGGCTGCTCGACACGCCGGAGACCGCAGGGCGGACGTTCGAGGTGGGCGGGCCGGAGGTGCTGAGTTACGAGACGATGATGCGCCAGTTCGCGGAGGTGAACGGGCGCAAGGTGACGATCATCCCGCTGCCGATCCTGAGCCCCCGCATCTCCTCCTACTGGCTGGACCTGGTCACGGCGGTCCCGAGGAACGTCGCGAAGCCCCTCATCGACGGACTGAAGCACGACCTGCTCGCGAACGACGCGCCGATCCGCACGCTGATCCCGGTACGGCTCCACACGTACCGCGAGGCGATCCTGGCGGCCCTGGCAATGGAGCGTGCGCAGGCGGTACCCGCACGCTGGACGGAGGGTGCGCTGCGCTACCGCGCCGGACGGCCAGAGGTCTCGTTTTACTCGAAGCGCGCAACAGCCACCCGCGACTCCTCAGCGCCCGTGGAGGCGCTGTGGGACGTAGTCGCCAGCGTGGGCGGCAAGAACGGCTGGTACGCGTACAACGGCCTCTGGCGGCTCCGTGGGCTGCTGGATCGGGCGCTCGGCGGCACGGGGATGCGCCGCGGGCGACGCCACCCCTCCGAGGTGCGCGTGGGGGACGCCATCGACTGGTGGCGCGTGGCGAGCGTGGAGCCCGGCCAGCGGCTGACGCTGCTTGCGGAGATGAAGCTGCCCGGCTCGGCGGTGCTGGAGTTCGAGGTCGCGGCGCGGCCGGACGGCGGCTCGCGCCTGACGACGACGGCGCGCTTCCATCCCGCCGGGGTGTTCGGGCTGCTCTACTGGATTCCACTGATCCCCGTCCACGGCGCGATCTTCGACCGCATGACCGAGGCGATGGCGAGACAGGCCGAGGAAGCCGCCGCGACCCGCTAGCGGGTCGCTAGCGCGCCGGCGCGAACTCCTCGATTGAGACGTGGAACTTCCCACCGGGGGCGGTCTCGATCAGCGCATACGTGCCCGGCACCATGAACGAGGCGTAGCCCTGCCCGCCGTTCACGAAGTGGACGCCCTGGTGAACCTCGTTCATGGGGACGTGGATGTGGCCGTAGCAGAGGATGTCGAGTTTGCCCGTCTGCTCTTCCGGGAAGTCCGGGAGCAGCATGTGCGGCGGCGGCTCCTCGCGACCCCAGGCGGGGTGCGTCACGCCGATGCGGACGCCATCGACCTCGAAGATCTGGCGGTACGGCAGCGCCCGGCGCACCTCCACCGGGTCCGAGTTGCCGTGCACGGCGATGCCGTGCGGCAGTTCGCGCAGGAAGCCCTCCACGGCCTGGATGCCGACCCAGTCGCCACAGTGGACGGCAATGTCCGCGCCGCGCATGAGATCGCGCAGCACGGCCGGGATCGCCTCCCAGGTCGTCACATGGGTATCGCCCACCACCACGATGCGTGCCATAGCCCGGAAGTGTGGCACGCCCGCACGATTACGGGCGAGCGGCCGAGGGTGCCTGCTGGCGCGCTACTCGAGCGCGGTGCGCATCGTGCCGATCACCGCGCCGGTGCGTGCCAGGCCGGCCTGCACCGCCTCGGTCGCGCCGGGGAGGTCACCGGCGGCGAGCAACGTGGAGGCCCGCCCGAACTCGATGCACGGCCGCGCGATGAACATCCACAGGCCGCGCTCAAACTTCCGCGTCTCCTCGCAGGTCCCGAGGACGCGGGGGGTGTGGCCGCTGTCGCCGGCCAGGAGTGCCGCCTCCCACTCCCGCCCGGCGGCCTCAAAGGCATCGAGGAGGCCGAGGCCGACCGCGAGCGAGTCAGGCGTGGCGGGCGGGGTGTAGTTGAAATCGATGACGCGCTGTGCATTCACCAGCGCCGCCAGCGTCAGTGCGCCCGCGACGCCTTCAGGCAGGTTGCCGACCTCCACCGCTGTGACCACGGAGAACCGCCCGAGAACGGTCGCGCCGGTCGTGCGGTCGGCGTTGCCCTCGGACAGGGTGAGGTCGAAGACGGCGATGTGGGTGCCGTCGGCGGCGACCGCGGCGACCCGCAGGTGGCCCGCCTCGTTGTAGTCGAGCGTGTGGAAGGCGGTCGGGCGCACCTCGACGAGCGCCTCGACCGTCTCGGCATCCGGCAGCACCAGCGTCAGCGCCCACGCCGCCGGGTCGATGGTGGCGCGGATGGCGGCGTCCTGCTCGGCGGTCAGGCCGCCATCGTCGCGGCAGGCACCGAGCAGCAGCGCCAGCCCGATCAGCAGCGCGAACGGGCGAAGGCGGGTGACGGCGCGTGCGCTCATGTGCGGGAGTCTAGCGGAGGCAGGGCCGGCGGAGCAGGGCGCGCGGGGTCAGGAGGCCACCACCTGCAGGATCTCGATCAGGTAGCCGTCCGGGTCCTTCGCGAAGCCCACGCGGTTGTTGGAGACCAGGCTCTTGCGAGGCTCGTTCACCCCCTCGTAGCCCTCGGCACGGACACGGTCACAGAACGCCTGCGCGTCGGAGACCTGCATCACCAGTTTCGCCGGGTTGGAGTCGTAGTTGCGCGGCGAGCCGTCCGTCCAGTGCATCAGCACCAGCCGCGGCCCCCGAGGCGTCCCGTCCGGCCCCACGATGCTCAGGATGTTCTCGTCCATGTACGGCAGGTTGTAGGTGGTGACGTGCTGCATCCCGCAGACCTTGATGTAGAAGTCCGTCGACTTCTGCAGGTCGCTCACGCCGATGCCAATCGACCGGAACATCACCTCAACGGCTGGCGTCTCTTCGGGCATTGCGGCGGCTCCTCGGCGGGTACAGGGTGAAGGCGGGAGTGTAG
>JAQCKI010000093.1 GCA_027592645.1 Chloroflexota bacterium
CGCCCGCCGCCGCCGACTAGGCGAGCGGAGCGCTCACCTCGCCCGCCAGGAACCGACGTGGCACTTCGCGCATCATCATCTCGATCGCGGCGTCGCTCACGCCCGCGGTGCGGAGCGCCGGAAGCGCCGTGGTGCTGACGAACAGGTAGCGCGTCGGCCGTTCGCGGTCGGCGCTGCCGCCCACAAGGACCGGCGCCGGCGCGTAGTCGTGACCGAGCATCAGCCGGTGCGCCCAGCCACGTTCGACCAGCGTGCGAACAGTGTCGTTGCGCTGCTCCCACCCAGGCCGCGGCGGCCGGCCGGGGTAGCGGTCCATCGAGAGGTAGACGCCCGCGTTCAGCAGGTCCTCCAGGTAGCCCACGTCCGTGGTGTCCGCGCTGTGACCGATGCAGACCTGGTGCAGCGGGACGCCCTCCTCCTGGATCACCTCCAACTGCCGTCGGCCGACCTGTTCCGGGGCCGCGTGGTGCGTGCTGATCGGGCACCCGGTACGCACCGAGGCGCGCGCGGCGCCTCGCAGCACCCGCTCCGCCTCGGGCGTGACGCCCTCGGCGTCGCTCGCCACCTTGATCGCCCCGGCGCGGATCGACGTCTTGTCGATACCCACCTCGATCTCGCGGACGAAGATCTCTGCGATGGCGTCCGGGTCACGCTCCCAGAAGTAGCGCGGCACGTCGCGCCAGATGCCCGTGGCGGCCACGATCTGCATGCCGGAGGCCTGTGAAACATCAGCCATGAACGCCACG
This sequence comes from Chloroflexota bacterium, assembly GCA_027592645.1. Taxonomy (GTDB): domain Bacteria; phylum Chloroflexota; class Dehalococcoidia; order UBA2979; family UBA2979; genus W-Chloroflexi-9. Next base: position 747 of record JAQCKI010000093.1, read on the forward strand.
TCCCGCGCGAGGTCGGGCGTGCTCAGGTCAATGACGGTGTCGATCCCGCCCGCCTTCGCCTCGGTCAGTTCTTCGATCACACGGGCGCGCGTCGCGGCCATGTCGAACCGCCACGGGTAGTGGAACCGTTCGAGGCCGATCAGGACGTGCTCGTGGCTGAGCACCGTGCCCAGCCGCTCCGACTCCACCGGCCCCAGCACCGTCTGCACCGTCGCCATCGCGCACCCCTCCCTGTCCCGGCACCCCGTCCGGGGGAGGATGGTACGACGTCGCAGGCACCCCCTGTGGGGCGACCGCGCGAGGCTACATCGGCCGGCGGAGCCTCTTCGGCACCAGGCGCGAGGATCCGATGACGCCCGTGGAGATCAGCACCGCGACCATCAGCACCAGCATGATCGCCTCCACGCGCAGGAACCGCAGGTCGTACTGCAGCGCCAGGCCGGTCACGAGCACGATGTGGATCGTCAGCAACACGGCGAACGCCGGCGCGAAGGGGATCCTCCCGATGGATCGAGTGATCCGCGATACCGGCGACCGGCTGGCCTCGATCATCGGCGAGACACGCTGAGCGACCTGGCGGCGCAGCACCGCCGACTCGTCCCACGTGACCTCGCCACCCTCGTACACGTGGAAGACGGGCAGCAGGTGCTGCGCGCCCAGCCGCGTGGCGAGATCCATCCGCAGCCACCGCGAGACCCCCGGCGGGAACGTCGAGAGGATCACGGCATCGTGCTCATTCGGATGGAAGAGCAGTTCGTCCTGGATCGCGCGAAGCGGGTTGGTGTCGCCCGTCTCCACCCGGAGCACCTGGATGCCGGCCCGGCGGAGCATCGTGGCCGCCTCTCGCGCCCGCGTCCGCGCGGCCTCACGCGTCGCGACCTCGTCGCAGACCAGCGGATGCTCCACGTGGGTCTCGGGGACCAGGATCGTGAACGCGGCAGCGGGATCGCCGGCCAGTAGGTCCTTCGCACGACGCAGCACCAGCGGATCCGTGGCCGTCTGGTGTGCCACCAACAGATATCGAGCCATCACGGCACTCCTCCCGGGCGGGCGGAGCGTGGCCGCGCAACGTGGCGAGGTCGCTCCGCAGCGCGGCTGACAGCAGCCGCATGGTGCGCCCATCACGTATGTCATCATACGCGCCCAGTACCCGCGGTGCAGGATTTGGCTCGACGGTGAGGTATGCGCAGGCAGAATCCCGGTGGACGAATCGCTACGCACCGGGCACACTCGCGGCTGCGGCACACGTTTACTTGGAGTACTGGCGTTGTCACAACTCGTCCGACCCGTGCGGGGTCGGTTTGTTGACGGGCGCGAGGCGATCCTGACGGGTGGCCTGGGTGGCGGCGTGTTGGTCGTCGTGACACTCGGCCTCGTCTACCTCGCGCTGGCGCAGTTCGTCCTCTGGCTGAACGACCCGCAGGTCGCCGGTGCCAACTTCTGGCCCGCCGCCGGCCTCACCATGGGCTCGTTGATCCTGCTCCCCACCCGCCGCTGGCCGTGGGCGCTGGCCGCGATCGCGGTCGCCGAGGCGAGCAGCAACACGATCAAGAGCTACTCGTTCGATGTCGCGCTCTGGCTCGTGATTGCAGACACGGTGGAACCACTCGTGGGCGCCACGCTGATCCGCCGCTTCGGCTCGCACGGTCGCGAACTGGTGCCGATCCGCGGGCTGATTGAGTTCATCGCCCTCGGTGTGATCGCCGCGCCGCTCGTCGGCGGCAGCCTCGGCACGATCGGCAGCATGCAGTCGGGCGGTGACTACTGGGCCTCCTGGCCGCGCTTCGTCGTCGGCGATGCCCTCGGCGTCCTCGTGGTCGCGCCCGTCCTGCTGACCATGCGTCGAGGTAAGCGTGGACGCACGATGCGCGCCGACATCGGCATGGCAGCGGCCACGGCGGGCGTGTCGCTCGTCGCCCTGCACAACTGGACGGGTGGATGGGACACGGTCACGCCGTACCTGGTGATCCTGCCGCTGACGTGGGCCGCGCTCCGTTCCGGCATCCGCGGTACCGCGTGGTCGGTCCTCGCGATGGCGCAGATCGCGAATGTCGCCGTGGCGATCGGCACCGAGCCGTTCGCGGCGACCAGCGGCACCGGCTACACAGTGACGCTGCTCCAGACGTACCTGGCGATTGTTGCCTCAACCACGCTCATCCTCGCCTCCGCCGCGAGCGAACTGACCGACCGTGATGCGCTGGAGGAGGTACTCCGTCGCCAGGCCCTGCACGATGTCCTCACCGGGCTGCCCAATCGTCTGTACCTGGCCGAGCACCTCGAGGCCTACCTCGTCTCGGCACGAGCGCGCGGGCTGGCCGTGGCAATGTGCGTAGTGGACTTCGATGCGTTCAAGGAGATCAACGACTCCTTCGGTCATCCCGGCGGTGACGAGTACCTGGTGGAGGCGGCGCATCGTCTGGAAGCCTCCGTGAGCACATCCGATCTGGTCACCCGGATCGGCGGCGACGAGTTCGTCGTGCTGCTGGCGGGGCCCAGCGACGCGCACGTCGAGGTCGTGACGGCACGCATCGTGGACCGCCTAGCACGGCCGATGTTGATCGGCGGGCGCGAGGCGCGGTCGACGGTGTCGATTGGTGTCGCGATGGCCAGCGCGGGCTCAACGTTCGACACGCTCTTCCGCGACGCCGACACCGCCCTCTACCGGGCCAAGTCGAGCGGCGGCAATCAGGTCGCCCGTCTCGATGGGCACCACGGGCCGGTGTCCGCCAGCGCGTGAGGTCGCTGATGCCCTGATCGCGGCGTTCGGTCAGGGCATCCACACAGCCGCTGCGTTCGCTACTCTCCCCGGCATGAATCTGCTCATCATTCCCAGCCTCCAGATGCCAGAAGTCACCGAGGAGATGCACGCCCAGATCCGTGACGCCATGGGACCGGATGGCCTGATCACCGTCGCCACCTCCTACGGCGAGGCGCTGGAAGCGGCGCCGGAGGCGGACGTCCTGCTCGGCCGCATCGATCCGCAACTGCTTGCCGCCGCGAAACGCCTGAAGTGGGTGCATGCCACCACCGCGGGGGCGGACGCGTACCTGTTCCCGGAGATGCTCGACTCCAACGTCACGCTCTCCGGCGACAAGGGGCTCGTCGGCAGCCACCTCTCCGAGACGGCGTTCGGCCTGTTGTTCGCGATCAGCCGCCGCATCGCGATCGCGATCCTGGACGGGCCCCGCTCGTGGGAGCGCCGGGTGGAGTACCGGCGCGAGGAGTTCGAGCTCGAAGGCCTGACCATGGGCATCGTTGGCTTCGGTGGCACTGGCCGTGCCATCGCTCGTCGTGCGACGGCGTTCGGGATGCGCTGCCTGGCCGTGGACTCCGCGCCCGTGGCGCCCTCGGACGGCGTTGCGCAGGTGTGGGGCACCGACCGGCTGGAGGAACTCCTCGGCCAGTCGGACGTGGTTGCCTCGGGCCTCCCGCTGACGCCCATCACCGACCGGATGTTCAACGACGACCTCATCGCCAAGATGAAGCGCGGTGCGATCTTCGTGAACGTCACGCGCGGCGAGATCGTGGACTCGGACGCGCTCGTCCGAGCGGTGCGGTCGGGGCACCTCGGCGGTGCCGGGCTGGACGTGGCGCACGAGGAACCGCTGCCCGCGAGCCACGCGCTGTGGACCACCCCGAACGTCGTGATGACCCCGCACACCGCCGGTGCCAGCCAGTTGCGGCTGCAACGCAACCTGGACCGCTTCTGCCGGAACATCGCGCACTACCAGGCGGGCGAACCCCTGGAGGGCTTGATCGACAAGCAGGCCGGATTCTAGGCGCTCGGTACGGCCGCGCTCGCCCGCTCCACCGGGGCGGGCGGCGGCAGGAAGATCAGGAACAGCGACCCGAGGCCGGACAGCGCTGCCAGCAGCACGAACGATGCGCTGTAGGAGCCCGTGCTGTCGTACGCCCACGCCGCCGCGACCGGAGCAATGACCGCGCCGGCCGTCACTACCATCGATGACACGCCCATGATCGCCCCGAAGGAGCGCGAGCCGAAGTACTCGGCTCGCATCGAGACGATCACCGGCACGCGCGCGCCCCAAGCCAGGCCGTTCACCAGCGCGAACGCGACCACCATCCACGTGTTCACGGCGAACGTCAGTAGTAGCAGCGCGCCCATGTGGCCGAACATGCTCACGATGATCACCAGCCGTGAACTCGTGCGGTCCGCCACCCAGCCACCGAGCGGACGCCCGATCAGGTTCGTCACCGTCTGCACGGTGACCATCGCAGCTGCGTACGAGAGCGTGTAGCCCAGCGACTCCGTGGCGTACGCGACGAAGTGCACCGACATCACCGAGACGACCAGCACCGAGGCCGTGTGGGCCAGCGAGATGAACCAGAACGCGCGCGTGCGCATCGCCTCCCGCGTGGTGAACGACATCTCGCCCTGCGAGGGCATCGAGCGCCCCATGACGCCCTCGGTGGCGGGGCCGTCCTCCTCCACCTCCGGTGTGCGCCCGTCCGGGAGCAGTCCGTACTGCTCAGGTCGGTGGCGGATCACCTGCACCACCGCCAGGCCGACGACCAGGATGATGATCCCGGAGACGTCCGCGACCGCCCTCCACCCCCACCGCTCGAGTCCCCACACCACGACCGGGAGCGACAGGCCGCCCACGGCTGTGCCCAGCAGGGCGATCCCCATCGCCATCGAACGCTTGCGCTCGAACCAGTTCACGATCGCCGTGGTGATCGAGAGGAAGCCGGCGAGCGAGGCGCCCACGGCCATGATCAGGAACGAGGCATAGAACTCGGCGACCGTGTCGATGCGGGCGAAGAGGAAGAAGCCGAGCGCAAAGATGATGGTGCCCACGCGCATCACCGCGCGTGGCCCGAAGCGGTCCAGCAGCCACCCCTGGAGCGGGCCCAGCAGGCCCTCCTCCAGCCGGATCGCGGCGAACGCGCCCGAGAGGGTGGTGCGGCTCCAGCCGAAATCGCGCTCCAGCAGCACCACGTACGAGCCGTACGCCTGGTGGAGGAGGCCCGCCGGGAGCGCCTGCATCACGATCGCCGCGGCGACGATCCACCAGCCATAGAACGGCCGCTTCAGCCGGCTGAGCAACCCGGGGCTCCCTGCGGTGCGTCGTGCGACGACCGCCCGAGTCTAGGCGTGCCCTCCGTTGCGGGCGAGGACGCCGAGGCCTGCTGCGCGCGCCTTAGAAGGGCAGCGCCACCCCCACGCCCTCTTCGCGCGCCCGCTTCAAGACGTAAGCGCTCGCCGCCACATCCTCGATGCCGATGCCCTGGCTCTCGAATAGCGTGATCGCATCCGCCGAGGGGCGTCCGGGCACGCGGCCGCTGACCACCTCGTGCAATTCGACCGCCTGGCCCCAGCGGAACACGCCGCGGTCGGCGGCCCAGATCAATTCGCCGCACTCGATCTTCGCCTGCTCGAGGTTGTCGACAGCGATCACCTCGGCGCGCTGAATCGTCGTGTCGTCCACCTCGCGCTTGGCGTAGGAGTTCGAGCCCGCCGCGACGACACATGTGCCCGGCTCCAACAGCGCGCCATCGAACACCGGCTCGCGCGCGCTCGTGATCGCGACGACCACCTGCAAGCCGGAGATCGCCGCCTCCGGCGAGTCCACCGGCTCCACCGCAACACCGAGGCGCTCCGCCATCTGCGCGGAAAAGTCGCGCCGGGTCGCCTCAGTGCGGCTGTATACCTTGATCAGCGACACCGGCCGCACCGCGCAGATCGCTTCGAGTTGTGTAACCGCCTGCCGGCCCGCTCCCAGCACGCCGATGACGCTCGCGTCCGGCCGCGCCATGTACTTCACCGCCACTCCCGATGCTGCACCGGTGCGGATCCAGGCGAGCGTGCCCGGCTCGATCACCGCGTCCAGCGCGCCCGTCTCCGTGCTGTAGAGCAGTGTGACGTTGGAGTGGCGGATGCCGTACGCGTTGGAGCCCAGTACCGCGCCGCCCATTACCGTGGCCCCCGCGCGTCCGAACCGGCGGCGCTGCCGCGACACGTTCTCCACGAGGCCGCGTGATTCCTGCTGGAACAGGTCATCGAGGACTTCGATGCACTTGTCCATCGGCAACAGCCGCCGGACATCGTCGTTGGTGAGGTAGATCGCCATCGTGGTGCTCCATTCGCGCCGTGGGAGTGTATCGCCGCCAATCGCCTGCTCCCGTACACTCCCGGCCTCCAACGAATGAGAAGGGGCGCATGGCGCACAGCCGTCCGGGTTTCCGACAGGCCGTGGGAGCGCTGGCATATCGCGACTACCGCCGCTTTGCGGCGTCGCTGCTGCTCACCTCGCTCGGCGTCCAACTCGTGCAGACGGCGATCCTCTGGCAGGTGTACGAACTCACCGGCAGCGCGCTGCTCCTGGGCCTCACCGGCCTGGCGAGGGCGGCGCCGCACATGGTGCTGTCACTCGTGGGCGGGGTGGTCGCCGACCGCTTCAACCGGGTCCGCCTGATCCAGGCCGGGCAATTGACCAACGGCATCCTGATCGCTGCCCTCGCCGCGCTCACGATCCTCGGGTCGGTGGAGGTCTGGCACCTCTACGTGGTGACGTTCCTGAACAGCGCGTTCAGCGCGATCACTAACCCCGCCCGCACGGCGCTGATCCCCTCGCTCGTCCCACGGGATCGGCTGGTGAACGCGGTCGCGCTGAACGCCACCATCGGCCAGGCCTCGCAGATCGTCGGGCCGGCGCTCGCGGGTGTGACCATCGCCTTCATGGGCCTCGGGCCGACGTACGTGATCAATGGCGCTGTCTACGTTGCCGCGATGATCGTCATCTTCGGCATCCAGACGCCCATGGCGCGCCCCTCCGTGCTGGAGACTCCGTGGGAGAGTTTCATGGAGGGCCTCAACTTCGTCCGCCAGAAGCCGGTGATCATCTCGCTATTGCTGCTCGATCTCGGCGAGACGATCTTCGGCAGTTACCGCGCGCTGCTGCCGATCATCGCGGACAACCTCGGCGTCGGCGCGACCGGCTACGGCCTGCTGAGCGCCGCGCCGGGCGTGGGCGCACTCGCCGGGGCGGCGTTCATCCTGGGCCTGGGGGACATGCGCTACAAGGGCCTCTACACGGTCTTTGGCGTGCTGGCGTACTGCGTGGCATTGGCGATGCTGGCGGTCTCGCCGTGGTTCTGGCTGGCGATCATCGCCTCCGTACTCCTCGGCGCGACGAACTCGATCCAGATGATCCCGCGCAACACCGTGATCCTCGCGATCTCCCCGGATGCGCTCCGAGGGCGCGTCGAGGCGTTCCGCAGCATGCTGGCGGGCGGCGGCCCGCCCCTCGGGTACACGCTCAGCGGCGGGCTGGCCGCCGTCTTCGGCGCGCCGATTGCGCTGCTGGCGGGGGCGGCGGC
>JAQCKI010000094.1 GCA_027592645.1 Chloroflexota bacterium
ACGCCGGCTCGATCAACTGGATGCTACCTGGGCCAGATGCCGGACTGACGGCCCGGCATGCGAACGATGAAGGAGTCCGCACATGACCTCGACTGATTCACTGCAGATTGACCCTGCCCTGGACCTGGTGTTGGAGCGCGTCGTGGACGTGTCGCCGCAGAAGGTATGGGCAGCGTGGACGCAGCCGGAGCACGTGATGCGATGGTTCGCGCCGCGGCCGTGGAGCACACCGGAGTGCACGATCGACCTGCGTCCGGGCGGCGCATTCACCTCCGTCATGCGCTCGCCCGAGGGCGACGAATTCCCGAACGTGGGTTGCTACCCGGAGGTGGTGCCAAACGAACGGCTGGTCTGGACGAACGGGCTGCTCCCGGGCTACCGGCCGGTCGATGGCCCATTGCTGTTCACTGCCGCCATCCTCATCGCGCCATCGGGTGCCGGCACGCGCTACACCGCCATCGCGATGCACCGGGAGGAGGCCGGTCGCGAGCAGCACGAGGCGATGGGCTTCCACGAGGGCTGGGGCACCGTGCTGGATCAGCTCGTCGAGTACATCAACGGCGTGTAGCCAGGGCTACCGAAGCCTTGCCAGAACACAGACCGGCGGAGCCATCGCTCCGCCGGTCTGTGTTCTGCGCTCCTACGTGTTGCCTGTCAGCGCCGCTTGCCGCCGCCGGCGTTCTGAGACGCACCACCGCCCGAGGCAGGCGGCTTGGCCGACGCCGGCTTGGTGACCTCCGGCCTTGTGTTCGTCGCCTTCGGCGGCTTCGCGTTCCTGGAGGCCGGTGTCGCCGTGACCTCAGGCGCCACGGACGGTGCCGGTGTCGGCTCGACACATGCAGCGACCGCGGGCGTGGTTCGGCTCGACGTGCCGCTCCGCCGCGTGGGTTGCGAGGTCGGGCACGCCTTCGCCTTCGTCTGCGTCCTTGCGGTTGGAGTAGCGGTCGGCGTCGCCGCGGCCTCGCTGATCGCTGCTACCACAGACGGCTCCGGGGTCGCTTCGGGTGACGGCTCGGCGGTGGCGTCCGGCACGGACTCCGGGGTGGCGGATGGCTCCGGTTCCGGTGTTGCGATGGCCTCCAGCGCAGGGCTGGGCGTGGCCGTCGCTGCTGCAGCTGGGGCTGCGGTGATCGCCCGCGTGCGCCGTGGAGCCTGCGTCGGCTCGGGGCGAGGGATGGCGACCGTCGTGCGCGTCGCACGTGGTGCCCTTGCCGTAGGTGTCGGCGTGGGCGACTCCGCCAGGACAGCCACCGTCGTCGGCTCAGGCGTGGCGGTCCCCTCGGGCGTTGCTGTCGCCGTCGGTGCCGGCGTGGGCGTGGCCGTCGATCGGCTAGTGGCGGGCCTCGTGCGTCTGGGCGTGGCCGTCGGTTCCGGGCGAGGCGTAGCCGCGGTGATCCGCGTAGTCCGCGCTGTTGGGGTTGGTGTGACCGACTCGGCGACGACAGCCACGGGCGTCGGCTCGGGCGTGGCGGTGAGTTCCGGTGTGCCCGTCGGTTCTGGTGTGGCCGTCGGTTCCGGTGTGGCCGTGGGTTCCGGTGTCGCCGTCGGCACCGATGTTGGTACCGGTGTCTGCGAAACCACTGGCCAGGAGAACTGGATCGGCGTGGGGATGAAGGTGGCCGTCGCGGACGTCGTACGTCCCGATCGCGTCCTTCGCGCGACGGTCGGCGCGGCGCTCGCGGTGAACGTGGTGAACGTCGGAACCGCAGGCGTCGATGACCCTCGGCGCGATGAGCGTCGCTCGGGCTTGGACGTGTCGCTGATAGTCGGCGTGTCGCGTTCCTGGCGCTCCGACGGTGCGATCGCGCTGGAGCGGTCGCGCGGCGCGCGAGGCTTCGGTGCCGGTGCGGGCACCAGTGGCGCCTCGGTCAGGTCGGAGACAAAGTTGCTACGGCGGATCGGGGTGTAGCGATCGTCGTACGCGATCACGTGGTGGATGGACTGGCGCGGGGTCTCCTCGTACACCCACATGCGGGTGCGTTCCTCGTTGGCCCACGCGGAGAAGAGGCGCACGTGGCCGTAGCCGCGCGGGTCCTGCCGCTTCGTGAGGTTCATGGCGTCGCCGGGGAGGAGTTCGTCCTTGGTGATCACGGTGGAGTACAGGTGCATCGTGTCCGTGATCTGGCGGGAGATCCCCCACGCGCGGCTGACGTACGCCGAGCAGTCGAGGCCCGCGAGCGTGTTACCGCCCCACACGTAGGGAATGTTCAGCATTTCCTGCGCTCGCGTGATGATGTCGTTGCCATGGATCTCGGGCGGGCCGGCCACCCAGGTCGCCGGGGGCGGTTCTGGCGTGGGCTCCACAATCGGCGGCACGATCCGATCAGCCTCGGGCACGTCCTCCCACCCGCCACTCATCGCGACACCCTCGAAGGGATCTGGTGCGGGCCAGTAGGGCGGCGCGACTTCAACGTCATCGTCCGGTCCGGGGGCGTATTCCTCGTCGTGCGTGACGGCACGACCGATCACGTCGGCGGTGTTGAGCGATGCACCAGTGAGTGATGAACAGCCGAGGGTGAGTGCGACCATGAGCAGCCCCGCGAGGGCTGCCGCGCGAAACGCGTGGCGACGGTAGGGCACGGGGCTCCTCTCGAACCTCGGTTGGCGAGGTTCGATTGCGTAGATCGCAGGACATTCAGGAGCCGCCGCGGGTGATGTTATGTCGGCACGCGTCGCTGGGCAACGACGCTACGAGCGGTCATCCGTTCGCTCTGGCCCGCATCAGCGGGCGCTGACGGCTGCCGTGCGCGGACACCTCATGCGCTCGCGTTCTCACGCGAATCCCCGTTGGCGTGGGGGTGGTCGCGGCACGGGAGGTACCGCAGTAGGTGCCGAGCGCGGCAGGGGAAGGGTGGTGGGCGGCGCGGGGCGGCAGCGGGAATCACGATGAAGGCGTATCGGGTGGCGGCTGGCAGCGGTATCGATGGGCCGGCGACGGTCGGGCGGTCAAGCCCGAATCGGATGCCCGGAGCCTGTACGTCCGCGCCGGCGACCCGGAGGAGCCGCTGATCGCTGCCGGCGGCGGGCCGCTGTCGCCGCCAGCGACGATGCGACTACGTTCCAGTCCAAACGGGGGGGCGCTTCTCCAAGAAGGACCGCATCCCCTCGCGCTGGTCTTCTGAGGACCACACGGCCGCGATCTCCTGCGCCGCGAGCCGCTGGCCGTAGTCGAGCGGTACCTCGCCCACCAGCTTGACCAGTTTGCGCACGGTGCGCACGGCCAGCGGTCCGTTCGCGCAGATCTGTTCGGCCATCTCGATGGCGGTGCCCAGCAATTGGTCAGCCGAAACCACGCGCGTCACGAGTCCTGTTCGGAGGGCGGTGTCCGCGTCGATGGCTTCCCCGCTCATCATCATCCACAGGGCATCGCTGCGCCCGATGAGCCGCGGCAAATAGAACATGCCTGTGGGCGGCACCACCCCGCGCTTCACCTCGGGCATGGCGAATGTCGCGATGTCAGCGCAGATGCGGATGTCCATGCGCTGGGTCATCTCAAACGCGGCCCCGTAGCAGAGCCCGTTCACCGCGGCGATCGTCGGCTTCGTAATCTCAATGGCGGCCGGCAGCGGCGGCGGGGCAGCGCCTCCCGCATCCTGTCGCTCCACCCGGTCGCGTACGTCGATGCCCGCCGAGAAGGCTCGACCGGTGCCGGTGTAGACGAGCACCCATGAGTTCTCATCCTCGGCGAAGTCGTTCTCGGCGACGCGCAGTTCATGGCTGAGCTCCCGGCCGAGCGCGTTCAGGCGATCTGGCCGGTTGAGCGTGATGACCGCGACATGACCGCGCTTCTCGTAATCGACGAAGGTCATCGTCTTCTCCCTGGATGCGAGTTGGTCCCACCTGAGGTGGCGGGAACGCTCGAGTGTTGTGACATGCCGATGTATAGTGACTAGTAAATTAGAAGTCAATCGCCAGTTATCATCGGGCAGGTGCCGGCGAGCGAGGAGGCCAGAGTGGCTCGCAAGTACACCTACCAGCAGCGGTGCCCAATTGCGCGGTCGCTCGACGTGGTGGGCGATCGCTGGAGCCTGCTCGTTGTGCGCAACCTGGAACGCGGCCACTCCAAGTTTGTGGACCTCATGCGGGAACTGCGCGGGATCGCGCCCAATTCACTCTCGGAGCGCCTCAAGTTGCTCGAGGATGCCGGGGTGATCACCTCAACGCTGTATTCCAATCACCCGCCTCGCGCCGAGTATTCGCTCACGGAGAAGGGCCGCGCCCTGCTTCCCGTCCTGGACGCCTTGAGCGAATGGGGAAACACCCACGCGCCTCGACAGCCCGGTACCGAGGCGGCGGGCGCACCTTCCGAGTCGGTGGCGGACACGCGGTAGGGGGCGACTGGGCGCTGGGTGCGCAGAATCTGCGGGCGGCTGATGCCAAGCATTCTCCGCCGCGGCGCGTGCCGCGCGCTCGCCGACGAGAGAGCCACGCGCTGCTTCGGCCTGTCGCCGCTCCCCGTTGCGACCTCGGTCGGGAGCGCTACGTGCGCGGGTAGCGGGCGCGGAGTGACGCCGCGACCGCGCGACCGTGGGTCGCCTCCTGGTCCGCGAGTTCACGGCACTGGCCGATGTGGTTCGCGGGGTCGAGGAGCGTCTCGATCTGCTCCGCAGTGAGGCGGGACGAGACCCCTTCGTCCTCGGCGAGCAGTTCCCGGAACGGACGCCCGGTGGTCGCGGCCGCCTGCGCGACCTCGTAGATGACATCGTGCGCGCGCTGGCGGCCGATGTACGGCGCGAGGGCGAACATGAGCGTCTCGGACATGATCAGGCCGCCGGAGAGGTCCAGGTTCTGCCGCATGCGCTCCGGGAAGACGTTCATGCCTTCCGCGATCATGATCAGGCGTTCCAGCATGTCGCCGGTGAGCGTGCAGGCCTGCTCGATGGCGCGGCCGGCGATGTTCGTGATGCCTCGGTCGGCCTCGTGCTCCGCCTGCATGCGCGCCAGTTGTTGTCATATCGAGGCGCGGATCTGCGCGCCGATCGTGATGATGTCCTGGCTCAACTTCGGGTTGCGCTTCTGCGGCATGGTGCTGCTGCCGACGCTGCCGGGCGAGACCGGCTCTTCGACCTCGCCGTACTCGTCCTTCATCAGCGTGTAGACCTCGCGCGCGATCCGCGTGCCCGTGGCGGACAGCATCGAGAGGGTGAGCACGTACTCAGCCTCGTGGTCCAAGAGGACACGCGAGGGGACGGGCATGGAGCCGAGCCCGAGCCGCTCCGCCAGCCGGTGTTGCACCTTCAGTCCGTGGTCGCCGAACGAGGCGACCGTCCCGGCGCCACCGCCGAGCATGGCGACGAACAACCGAGGCTCTGCCTGCTGCAACCGTTCGACGTGGCGGCACAGTTCATCGATCCAGACTGAGACCTTGTAGCCGAACGTGGCGGGCACCGCGTGCTGGCCGTGCGTGCGGCCCGGGAGCAGGTAGTCACGCGTGCGCTCGGCGAGGACGGCGAGGGCTTCGAGGAGCCTCGCCATCTGCGTCAGGAGCACCTGGTGGACCTGGCGGAGCAGCAGGATCTGGCCGGTCTGCGTGATGTTCTGGGTAGTGGCGCCCCAGTGGATGTAGCCGCCCGCATCGCCTTCGCAGATGCGGTCCAACTCCCACACCAGCGGCACGATCGGGTGCCCGGTGATCCGCAGGCCCTCCTCCACGCGCGCCACATCGAGGAGTTCGTACCGCGCCTTGCGGACGATCTCTTCCGCCGCCGCGGCGGGGATGATCCCGAGGTCAGCCTCCGCCAGCGCGAGCGCGGCTTCGACATCGAGCCACGCCTGCCAGCGCGAAGGACGCGCAAACAACTGCCCGATGCCGGGATCGGGGACGCGGAGTTCGGTGGCGAGTTCAAGCATGGCGATGGCTCCCGGGGGGCTACTTCGAGCGTGACGTGCGGAGAGTAGCGCGGGGGGCCAACCGAGCGGGTGCAGTCGCGCCGCAACGCCGTCAGTCCGTCAGGCGGAGCCCGTAGACCGGAGGTGCCCTTCCAGCGCCGGGTCGACGTGCGGCGCCGGCCCTTCGAGGTGGAGCGATACGGTGGTGACGCCACTCAGCGCACGGGCTCGGTCGGCGAGCGCCTGCACGAGTGGCGTGGGTGTGGCCGCGCCGCCCTGGATGTACACGCGGGCGCCGTCCGTCACATGACTCAGTGCTTCCTCAGCCGATACGCGAGCGTTCGTCATGAGGCGCGACCGATCCGGCTCAACCGTGGCATGGCAATGTCTCTCCGATGCGATGTCGAGCGTGACGTTCCGAGGGTAACGCGAGCGGGACGCGGCGCGGTTGACGCGCGTCGTGGACTAACCGATGACGCCGCCCCGCGCGACCGGTGTGCCTGGGGACGGCACGTGGTCGAGGCGCCTCGGCGGTCGGGCGATGAGCACGAGCGCCGCGGAGAGCGCGAAGGCGACGCCGGCGGCCGCCCATACGTGTGACGGTTGAATGCTGGTATCGAGCACGTAGCCGATCAGCGGTGCACCGAGGCTCGATGCGGCGATCGAGACCGGCAGCACAATGCCGCGGATCGCGCCGAGGTGCAGCCGCCCGAAGTAGTTCGGCCACAGCACGCTGTTCAGCGTGATGAATGCGCCCGCGGCGACGCCCCACATGATGTTGTGCAACAGGATCGTGATCGTTTCGCCTGAGGTGACCACCATCGGCACCATCGAGGCGGCGAGACCGGCGAGGCCCACGAAGCCGAGGTACCGGATCTGGATGCGGTCGGCCAGGTAGCCGAACAGCAGCGTCGAGAAGATCACGCAGAATGGGTCCAGTGCGGTGCCGAAGCCGACGAGGTTGGGCGACATCCCGGTGCTGCGCCAGAAGTCGACGCGGTAGACGAGCGTGCCGGTGAGCGCGACCCCGGAGAGCCCGAGCGCCACCAGCAGCATCCACATCGTCGGGGTGCGCAGTGCCTGCTGCACCGTCCAGTCCTCGTCCGTCGCCAGGCGCATCGCGCGCGTCTGTACGACCTCGGCGCCCGGGATCGGTGCGGCTGCGCCGTCCGGGTAGAGGCCCATGTCCTCGGGCGCGCGTCGCATGAACAGCAGGCTGACCGGCACGATCACCGCGATCACCACGACGCCGAAGATCGTCGTCGCGGCGCGCCAGCCGATGCCATCGACCAGTTGTTGGGTGATCGGGATCGCCATCGTCGTGCCGATCGCCATGCCGATCGTCGCGATCGAGATCGCCTGGCCGCGTCGCGCCGTGAACCACTTCGCGAGCGGCACCTGCGTGAGCAGTTGCCCGGACGGCCCGCCAAAGCCTGCGAGGCCCGAGAGCGCGAACAGCGCGTAGAGCACCCACAGTGAGTTCGCCTGCGCCGCGAGAATGAGCGAGACGCCACCGAGCGCGCCGCATCCCGCGCCCAGCCAGCGCGTGCCGTGCCGGTCGATCAATTTCCCCAGCCACGGCCCGCTGATCCCCGCCACCACGAGGCGCAGCGTCAGGCACCACGCCAGCGCGCTCTTCGGGACATCCAGGCTGAGGGCGATCGGCCCGATCAGGAAGGAGAAGACGACCGCGTTGAGGAACGTGGAGGCGAGGTTGATCACCAGCGCCGCCCACACCATCACCCAGCCATAGAAGATGCGGGGGAAGAACCGCTGCATGCTGCCTCGCAACCCTGGAGAGCGACTATAGGTCGGCCCGAGTTCGGGGGCACGGTCGCGGCGAGTCGCTCGCGCGAGCGGCTTCGAAGAGCGTGCCGGGCACGGCCTACGCCACCCGGGTTAACCTCGACGCATGACCATCCGTCGCGCCCTCGTTGCCATCGGACTCGCCTCGCTCGTCCTTGGCGCGTGCACGGGCGGCGACGAGGGCGCGGGCAGCACCCCGACGCCGGCAACGAGCGCAACGGCGACGGCCACGACCACGGCGGCGGTCACGCCGACCTCGACGCTGACCTGACCCCCTGAAACAGATCCACCGCGAGAGTGAGAATCGCGGTGGACAGGCAGGGGTCTTGGGATGGTTGCAAAGCGGAAGCGGTACGGGGCCGAGGAGATCATCGGCAA
>JAQCKI010000095.1 GCA_027592645.1 Chloroflexota bacterium
TCTGTCACTCGGCGCGCCGGAGCAACCCCGCCGCCGAGGCCGGCCTGGAGGTCGCCGCCGAGGCGCGTCGGCGCGGCCTCGGGGTGGCGGTGACGGCGCGCTGGGCGGCCTCCGTGCGCGAGGGTGGACGCGAGCCGCTCTACAGCACCACGTGGGATAACGTCGCCTCGCGAGGCGTGGCGCGCCGGTTGGGCCTCGAGGTCTATGCGGAGGACTGGCACCTCGCCTAACGATGCTCGTGGCACGCTGACGCTCGCCCGCAAGCGCGGGGCTGTGCGAACATCGGACGTGCGGCAGGGGCGATTAGCTCAGTGGTAGAGCGCCCGGTTTACACCCGGTAGGTCAGAGGTTCGAACCCTCTATCGCCCACCATCACCCCGCGGATCGGTTTGCACGATGGCGGCGTGTTGCCCCTGCTTCGGGGCGCTGCCTACACTCGCGCGACGTAACGTAATCCCATGACTTCCGGGGCAGGTGTGCTTTGAGCAAGAGCAAGCAAGAGTGGCTGGAGACGACCTGGGGCAAGGCGGTGAGCCGCTTCGCGCCCCGCAGGCCACGCTTCGAGTCTTCCTCGGGGGCCGAGGTTGACCCGCTCTACGGTCCCGAAGACCTCGCCGAGTGGAACTACCACGAGAAGCTGGGCTACCCGGGCGAGTACCCGTTCACGCGCGGCGTGCAGCCCACCATGTACCGCGGCCGCCTCTGGACCATGCGCCAGTACGCCGGCTTCGCCGACGCCGAGGAGTCCAACCGCCGCTACAAGTTCCTGCTCGCGCAGGGTCAGACCGGCCTCTCGGTCGCCTTCGACCTCCCGACGCAGATCGGCTACGACTCCGACTCACCCGAGGCGGAGGGCGAGGTCGGCAAGGTCGGCGTGGCGATCTCCTCGCTGGAGGACATGGAGACGCTGACCAACGGCATCCCCATGGAGAAGATCACCACCTCCATGACAATCAACGCGACCGCGCCGATCCTGCTCGCCCTCTACGTGGCGGCGGCGAAGAAGCAGGGCGCGGATCTGGCCAAGGTTGGCGGCACGATTCAGAACGACATCCTGAAGGAATACATCGCGCGCGGCACATACATCTTCCCGCCGCGCCCCTCGCTCCGGCTGATCACGGACGTCTTCGCGTGGTGCAAGGACGAACTGCCGGAGTGGAACACGATCTCCATTTCTGGCTACCACATGCGCGAGGCGGGTTGCACCGCCGCGCAGGAACTCGCCTTCACCTTCGCCGACGCGATTGAGTACGTGGACGCGGCGCTGAACGCGGGCCTCCACTTCGATGAGTTCGGCGGTCGCCTGGCGTTCTTCTGGGCGTGCCATTCCAACTTCCTCGAAGAGGTCGCCAAGTTCCGCGCCAGCCGTCGCATCTGGGCGAAGATCGCCACCGAGCGCTACGGCTCGAAGGATCCGCGCGCGCAGATGGTGCGCTTTCACACGCAGACGGGCGGCGCCACGCTGACGGCGCAGCAGCCGCTGAACAACATCATCCGCACCACGCTGCAGGCGATGTCCGCGGTGCTGGGCGGCACCCAGTCGCTTCACACCAACTCCTACGACGAGGCGCTGGCGCTCCCCACCGAGAAGTCGGTAGAGGTCGCCCTCCGCACGCAGCAGGTGATCGGCTACGAGAGCGGCGTCGCGGACGTCATCGACCCGCTCGCCGGCTCCTACTACGTGGAGGCGCTCACCGACCGCGTCGAGGCGGAGGCGTGGGCCTACCTCAGCCGCATCGAGGACCTCGGCGGGGCGCTGCTCGGCATCGAGCAGGGCTTCCAGCAGCGCGAGATCCAGGAGAGCGCGTTCCGCCTCCAGCGCATGACGGAGACCAAGGAGCGCATCGTCGTCGGGGTGAATGACTACGTCACCGAGGACGAAGTCGAGCCGGACCTGATGCGGGTCGACACCGCACTCGGCAAGCGCCGCCAGGACCAACTCGCCGCGCTCCGTGCGCGCCGCGACAACGACGCCGTGAAGCGCTCGCTCGCGAAGATCCGCGCCGCCGCCAGCACCTCGGAGAACATGATGCCGTTGCTGGTCGAAGCGGTGGAGGCCTACACCACCGTCGGCGAGATCTGCGGCGTCCTGCGCGAAGAGTGGGGCGAGTACCAGGAAGTCATGACGATCTAGCGGCACGTCTGCGGCGTTGGCCGCCCTCGGCACGCTATCGCTCGGAGGAAACACCCGTGATTGACCGCATCCACCACGTCGCCGTGATCGTCCACAGTGCGGACGACGCGCTCGGCTTCTTCCGCGACACGCTCGGCATGAAGGTGACCGAGGACCGCGTGGTGGAGGAGCAGGGCGTCCGTGGCGTGCTGCTGGCCTGCGGCGAGAACGAGATCGAACTGCTGGAACCCACCCGCAACGACACCGGCGTCGCCCGCTTCCTGGAGCAGCGCGGCCAGACGTTGCACCACATCTGCTTCAACACCGATGACGTGGAGGCTGAACTCGCCCGCCTGAAGGGCATGGGCGTGCAGTTGATCGACGAGACCCCGCGCGATGGCCTGGCCGGTCGCATTGCCTTCATCCATCCGAAGGCGATGCACGGCGTCCTGATTGAACTGGCGACGCCGCCGGCGGGGAGCCACGTCTCCACCGAGAAGGGCTTCGACCACCTGGCCGTCAGCGTCGCCGACTACGAGGCCGCCAAGGAGTCCTGGAAGCACATCGTCGGCCTGGAGGTGGTGAACGAGATTCACCCGGAGGGCCGCGGCATGGTCATCGGCCAGATGCCGTCCGGCCAGGTGATGGTCGAGTTGCTCGCCGCGACCACCCCCGACTCACCGCTGGCGCAGCGCCTGTTGGATCAGGGCGAGCGCGCCTCCTCGATGGTCGCGATCGAAGTCGCCGACCTGGACGCCGAGGTCGCGAAGTACCGCGCGAAGGGCCTGACGATGGCTGATCCGGCCCCGGGTGCGCTGCCGAACAGCCGCACCAGCACGATCTCGGCGGAGCAGGCCTTCGGCCTCGCGATCCAGTTGATCCAGTTCGACAAGTAAGCCGCGCGGGCCGCCACGGGTGGCGGCTGCGAGGAACCTCGGCGAGACTATCGGCGCCGACAGACGGAGACAGGGAGACACACCATGGCTGACGAACGGCCCATCCGAGTGCTGATCGCCAAGCCCGGCCTCGATGGTCACGACCGCGGGGCCAAGGTGGTGGCGCGCGCCCTGCGTGACGCCGGCATGGAGGTCATCTACACCGGCATCCGCCAGACCCCGCAGATGATCGCGGAAGCCGCTCTGCAGGAGGACGCCCAGGTGGTGGGCCTGTCCATCCTCTCCGGCGCGCACCTGGAACTCTTCCCGCGTGTCGTGGAAGAACTGAAGACCCGAGGCGTGGACGATGTCCTGCTCTTCGCCGGCGGCATCATCCCCAAGGCGGACATCCCCGCCATTGAGGCGATGGGCTTCAAGGGCGTCTTCGGCCCCGGTACGGACACCAACGCCATCATCGCCTTCGTCCGCGACAACGCGCCTCAGCGCGTTTAGTCACTTGGACGCCACCACGCTGGTCGAGGGGATTCTCGCCGGGGAGCGGCGCGCGCTCTCGCGTGCGATTTCGCACGTGGAGGCGGATTCCGCGATCGGCCGCGAGGTACTCGAAGCCCTGTACCCGCGCACCGGTGGCGCGCAGGTCGTTGGTATCACCGGTTCGGCAGGCGCGGGGAAGTCCACGCTCGTCGGGGCGATCGCGCGCGAGCAGCGGAAGCGCGGCCGCACGGTCGGCATCGTGGCGGTCGACCCGTCCTCGCCGTTCTCGCACGGAGCGATCCTCGGCGACCGCATCCGGATGCAGGATCTCACGGCGGACGGTGGCGTCTTCCTCCGCTCGATGGCGAGCCGGGGCAACCTCGGCGGGCTGTCGGAGACGGCGACCGGCGTGGCGGACGTGATGGACGCCGCTGGGTTCGACATCGTGCTGATCGAGACGGTCGGCGCGGGCCAGGACGAGGTGGAGGTGGCGAACGCCGCCGGCACCACGGTGCTGGTCGCCAACCCCGGTGGTGGCGATGACGTGCAGTCGATGAAGGCCGGCCTGATGGAGGTCGCCCAGGTGATGGTGGTGAACAAGGCGGATCTCGCCGGTGCCGACACCGCCGTCCAGCAGTTGCGTGGCCTCCTCGCCATCGCCGACCCGGGCCCGTGGGAACCGCCGATCCTGAAGGCGATCGCCCGCACCGGCGAGGGAGTCCCCGAACTCGTCGATGCAATCGACCGGCACCAGGCCTACTACCGGGAGTCCGAGCATTCTGGCGAGGAGCGCCGCAAGCACGCAGAGCGCCAGGTGCTCGCGATCACCCGTGCGATCCTCCACCGTGAGGCGCTGGCCACCGCTCGCGCCAGCGGCGCACTCGGCGCGCTCGTGCAGCAGGTCGCCGACCGCAACCGCGACCCACGTAACGCCGCTGAGGAGCTGCTGGAGGCCGTCCGCCGCGAATGGGCGGCGGAGTAGCCTCGACGGTTGGCGTGGCCGGTAGAATGCCCCGCATGGCCACCAGCAACGCAACCACGCCTGAGGCGTACCTCACCGAACTGCCACCGGGCCGCCGCGAGGCGATCGAGGCCGTGCGCGCCACGATCCTGGAGCATCTGCCTGAAGGCTTCGAGGAGCAGGTGTCATTTGGGATGCTGGCGTACGTGGTGCCGCTGGAGCGCTACCCGAAGACCTACAACAAGCAGCCGCTGATGCTGGCCGCGCTTGCCTCTCAGAAGCAGTACATGAGCGTGTACCTGATGGGCATCTATGCGGATCCAGAGGACGAAGGCTGGTTCGCGGACGCCTACAAGGCCACCGGGAAGCGCCTGGACATGGGGAAGTCCTGCGTCCGCTTCAAGCGCCTGGATGACCTAGCCGTCGAACTCGTCGGTGAGGCCGTCGCCCGCATCAGCGTCGATGAGTACATCGAGAAGTACGAGGCGAGCCGCGCCAACACGAAGGCCGGCAAGTAGCGTTGGCGACACGCCTCTACCTCGCGCGCCACGCCGAGACCGATGCGAACGCCAACGGGGAGACCCAGGGCTGGCGCGACGTGCACTTGAACGAGCGAGGCCGCGCGCAAGCGGCGATCATGGCCACCGCCCTTGCGTCGCACGGCCTTGTCGCCGTGTACGCCAGTGACTCCATGCGCGCCGTGGATACGGCGCGCGCGATCGCCGCTCCGCATGGGCTCCAGGTTCACGTGGATCCTCGGCTCCGCGAGATGGACCAGGGGACGCTGGACGGGCTGACGGGCGAGCGACTCCGCCAGGAGCACGCCGATTTCCTCCGCCAGTGGCGCGAAGACGACCCGACCCACCTCCGCATGCCCGAGGGCGAGACGATGCGCGAGGTCCAGGAGCGAATGCTGGCCGCCGTTCGGGCGATTGCTGCCGCGCACCCGGAGCAAACCGTCCTCGCGGTCTCCCACAACCTCGCGAGCAAGGCGCTGCTCTGCCACGCGTTGGGCGTGCCGCTGACCCAGTTCCGGCGCCTGCAGGTGGATGTGGCCTCCTTTGCCGAGGTGGAGGTGCGCGAGGACGAGCCGTGGACGGTGAGCCGCCTCAACGAGCGTTGTCACCTGCCCTCGGAGTAGGGCGTCGCTCGATTGCTCCGGACATAAGCCAGGTGCTACCGTGCCGTCAGGCGGGACGCTCCCATCGGGGGAGCCTGATGGTGATTGGGCACCTGTGCGTCTCCGTCTCCCCACGTTCGGCCCGGCCCACATGGTGTTCGCGATCGCGTTGCTGCTGATCGGGCTGTTTCTCTACGCCATGGTGCAGACCGCCGCGCAGTCCTACCGCCTCCGTGACACCGAGCGTGCCCTCTTCGTGGAGGTGCAGACGCTCCGCGACCAGCGCGCCGAACTCGAAGGTCTGCTGACCTACCTGAACTCCGACGAATACGTGGAGGCGTTCGCGCGCCAGCAGTTCGGGCTCGTGCGGCCCGGGGAGACGCTGGTGGAGGTCGACGCCCCGCCGCCGCCTCGGACGAACCAGCAGCCAGGGCAGCGCTGGTGGGAAGCGCTCTTTGGCGCCGGTGTCAGTCCGTAGGTTGAGCCGCAGCCCCGGCGCGCTCGCTACGCTGCGCACGTGACCGCCGACCCCTATCCCCACAGTCGCCGTACCGGCGCCTTCGAGCGTCGCGTCGCACGTGCCCTCGCGGACCTCGATCTGGCCGCCCGCGTGGTGGTCGCCTGCTCGGGCGGGCCCGACTCCACGGCGGCGCTCGTCGCCGTTGCCCGCACCCTCGGCGCCGAGCGCGTGACCGCCGCCGCCTTCGACCATCGCATCCGTCCCGCCGCCGAGGTCGCGCGAGAACTCGCCGTCGTCCAGCAGGTCGCGAGAGCCCTTGGGGTGGGGTTCGCCACGGGACGCGCTCCCGGGCGGCCCGCGGGCGGGGCCGAGGCCGCCGCACGGCAGGCCCGCTACCGCTGGCTGGCACGGGCCTGTCAGCAGGCTGGTGCCGTCACCTGCGTCACCGGGCACACGCTCGATGACCAGGCGGAGACGGTGCTCCTGCGGCTCGTACGGGGCAGTGGGGCCGGCGGCCTGGCCGGGATGGCACCCGAGTCCGCCTGGCCCGTACCGCCGCCTCGTGGCGTGCCTCCGCCCCGCCTCGTACGGCCCTTGCTCGATGTCGCACGCGCGGACGTGGAGACGTATCTCGAAGCCCTCGGCATTCAGGCGGCGACCGATCCATCGAACGAAACCGTCGAGTACGCCCGGAACCGCGTGCGGCGCGAGGTGATGCCCTCGTTGCGCGCGCTCAACCCTCGGGCGGCGGAGGCGATTGCGGCGTTCGCCGACCGGCAACGCCAGGATGACGAGGCGCTGCTGACGGCGGCGGACGCGTGGCTATCGGCGAACCCGCCGCTGGAGGAGCCGGGCGGGATCGGCCTCGACCGGATCGCGCTGCGTCGGGCGCCGGTCGCGGTGGCTGCGCGGGTGGTGCGGTTGACGGCGGCGCGGGGGGGTGTGACGCTGGAGTCCGCGCATGTGGAAGCGGTCCTGAGGGCCGCGGCACGAACTTCAGAAAATGTCGATCTGCCCCTAGCGCGTACCAACTCGGTTGGTAAGATTCTGTGGCTACGGGAACGACCGCCTGACGGCGACTGACCCAGAGGCAGCCCGAGACTCACCAGTCCGCAGGGCAAGCGTCGGTACCGGAAACGGACCGGCGTTCCTTTTTCCGTGATGCGACGTTGACAGCGCGCGTCTGGAGACGTAGCATCTTCGATTGGTCGCCAGTTTGGTGGCCGCGCACATTAACATCTGGATAGCAGACAGAATCTGAAAAGACGGATCCCCGTCGGTTCGGGTTCGTGCGACGCGCTTTGTCTCTGGCGGCTTCGGCCGGCAGAGGGAATCGTTGCGCGAACTTCGAAACGACAACCGCATCGAACAATTGACCGTCGTCCTTCGGGGCTGACGGTTTGGTTCAAAATTAGCGGAGAGTTTGATCCTGGCTCAGGATAAACGTTGGCGGTGTGCCTAACGCATGCAAGTCGCACGGAGCGCAAGCTCAGTGGCGGACGGGTGAGTAACACGTAGGAACCTGCCCAGAAGTGGGGGATAACTCCTCGAAAGAGGAGCTAATACCGCATGTGGTCCACGGACCAAAGCAGCAATGCGCTTCTGGAGGGGCCTGCGGCGGATTAGCTAGTTGGTGGGGTAACGGCCTACCAAGGCAACGATCCGTAACTGGTCTGAGAGGACGGCCAGTCACACTGGGACTGAGATACGGCCCAGACTCCTACGGGAGGCAGCAGCGAGGAATTTTCCGCAATCGACGCAAGTCGGACGGAGCAACACCGCGTGGGGGAAGAAGGCCTTCGGGTTGTAAACTCCTTTTGCGAGGGAAGAAGATCTGACGGTACCTCGCGAATAAGTCACGGCTAACTACGTGCCAGCAGCC
>JAQCKI010000096.1 GCA_027592645.1 Chloroflexota bacterium
GCCCGCCGAGCCACGCCGGCCAGCGCCGCTCGATGAGGCCGGCTGCGACCGCGGCGGTGACCGGGATGGCCGTCGCAATGGCGACGCCGTACTTGCGCCGGGACGCATCGTTTGTTGGCGCACACCGGCGAGCGAGGGCCGCCGCCCGGCCAATCAGGACGACTGGGTGCGCAGCGTTCGGCGGGTCGCCGAGCACCGCGTCCAGCAGGACGCCTGAAACGAACCCGGGGAGCCGGTCGACCATCGATGTTCCTCGGACGGGAGGGCGGTCCGCGGCCGGCCCTCCCGTCATGCGTTGCGTCAGTTCACTACGGGAAGCGATCCGGGTAGAGCGCTTGCGCGACCATCTCCAGCGCCTCCACGATCCTCGGGCCCGGTCGGCTTGCGACATCGGGATGCACCTCGAACACGCGAGCGTCACGGACCGCCGCGATGTCCCCCCACCCCGGGCGCTCGCCGATCGCAGCCACCGTCACGCCTGCATCCGCGTCCGCGAAGAAGATCACGTTCGGGTCGCGCTCTACGATGGCCTCGGCGGTCAGTTGCGGGAACGCCGTGGTCGCGTCCGCGGCGACGTTACGCGCCTTCAGCAGCGTCAGCATGCTACCGATGAACGACTCCGGCCCCACCGTGTAGAGACCGTCTGTGATCTCCCAGAAGACCAGCGGGCCTTCGGTCACGTCCGCGACTTTCGCCGTGACCGCATCGATGCGCGTCTGCATCTCCGCGACGAGCGCGGCGGCCTCCTCCTGATGCCCGGTGATGCGGCCGATGAGGGTGATGCTCTCCAGCACGCCTGCGAGCGTTGTCGGTTCCTCGTTCAGGAAGATCGGGAGGTCGAGCGCGCGGAACGCCTCCACGCTGCCGCGCTGGCGACCGCTGAAGAAGATGATGTCCGCATCCAGCGCCACCGCCTGCTCCGGCTCCGGGCTGGAGTAGCGGACGTGTTGCATCGCCAGCACCTCGGGTGGGTAGTTGGAGAAGTTGTCCACCGCCACCACCTGTGGCCCGGCACCGATGGCGAACAGGATCTCGGTCAGCGCCGGCGAGTGGGAGACGATCCGCAGCGGGGCCGCCTCGATGGTGATCTCGGTGCCGCTGGAATCGGTGATGGTGACCGGGAACGCCGGCGGGGCCGGTGTCGCCGTCACGTCGGGGGCTGCGGTTGCAGCCGCCGTTGCCGCTGGCGTGGCGGCCGGTGCCGCCTCGTCGCTGCCGCAGGCACCGAGGAGCAGCGCCGCCGAAGCGAGCGCCGCCGCGAGCCACCACCTGGATCGGTGGCGCGTCATCTGGAACGTACGAAACACATGAACCTCCTGCACGTGGAGGAGGCAATTCGCCCCCTCCTGGTGCGAGGGGGCAGGGGGATGGCGAGCGGAACGGGCGGTCGCCGAGGGCGCACACCCGCACAGCCTGCCGTCGCCTGTCCTCGCAGGGTCGACAAGAGACGCAGGCCGGTGTTCTGGCTTTCCCCGCCGCGGCGAGGATTACAGTTGCGGGACAGCGCCGGTCTTTCACCGGACTTCCCCGGTCACTGCGTCGTGACAGAGCGATCCTAGCACCGGCGATCGGGTGAGAAGCAAACAGGGGCGTGGGAACGCGGTTACTTGCCGGCGTCGCCGTAGTGAGTGTGGGCGGGTGGGGCGTGCTCCAGGCGGTCGACCAGGCCGCGCACCTGCCCGCGAGCGCCATCCACCGCCTGTTCGATCGCGCCCTGCCAGTACTTGCGCAAGGGATCGGTGTCTTCGCCGGAGAAGTGCTGCTCGCGCATCTCGAACGAGCCGGGGCGGTAGAGCACCGCGTCGACCGGGTAGTCCACGTCCGATGCGCTGGTCACGGTGGCATCGAAGGCGAGCAGGCCCACCAACAGGCCGTGGTCGAGGGACTCCGTGTATCGCCAGACGCGATCCAGGATCGGCTTGCCGTACCGCGACTCACCGATGATCACGTACGGGGTGGCGGGACCCACCTCCACCCAGTTGCCCTCCGGATAGATCAGGTAGAGGTGCGCCTCGGTGTCACCGGCGAGTTGGCCGCCGAAGATGCAGTGGAGGTCGAAGTAGAGGCCGCCGTCCTGCAACCACTTCTTATCCTCCACGCGCACGCGGCGGATCTCCTCGGACAGTGCGTTGGCCGCCTTGTACATGCGGTCCAGGCTGGTCTCGCTCCGCAGCCGCTCCTCGAAGTAGGTGACCGCCTTGTCACGCAGCGAGCGCAGGCCGCTCGTCAGGATGAACATCGAGTGCTGTTCGTACTGGTGGACGGAGATCTTCTTCGCCAGCGACATCTCCGTGCCGCTGGTAATGCGCGTGTCCGCGATTGCCAGGAGGCCATCCTGGCATTTCATCCCAAGGCAGAACGTCATGGTGGGATCTCCGGTCTGGGTCGGCTGCGCCGCGCAGCGTAGGTGTTACTGCGTCGCCCCGATGCGTACGGAGGTGGACCATTGCTCCACCGCTTGCCCGGCGTAGGTGCCACGCAGCGGCGGGACATCATCGTAGTCGCGTCCGGCAGCAACGATCACATACCGCTCGTCCTGCGGGATCGCGTTCGCCGGGTCGAAGCCGTACCAGGCGCCATCGGCCATGACCTGCACCCAGGCGTGGCTGGCGTCCGCGAACGTGTCGCCCTCCGACGCCGCGAGGTACCCGCTGACGTACCGCGCCGGGATCCCCCGACGCCGCAGTAGCGCCAGCATCAGGTGCGCGAAGTCCTGGCAAACGCCGGAGCCGGTGGCGATGAAGTCCAGCGCCGTGTGCGACACCTCCGTGCTGCCCACGATGAAGTCGAGGTGTTCCCGCAGCGCGCGATTCAGTGCCATAGCCACCTCCAGCGGTGGCGCGTCCGCGGGGATGTCCGCCTCGAACGGGTCGAGCGCCGAATCGAACGGCGTGCGTGGTGTCGGCTGGCGGTACACACGATCGAGGAGCGGCGAGAGCGGGGTGGCCGGCTCTGTCCACGGCACCGTGTCCACCTGCGCCTGCACCACCACGTGCAGGCGCTCCACGGGCCGCAGGAAGTCGATGTGGTGGATGGTGTTGCCGAACACATCATGGATTTCGTTCGGGCGTGCGTCCGGCTCGGTGGTCAGGCTGGCGCTCACCACCTGCTGGCCGCCCGTGCGGCTGACCGGCAGGATGCACACCTCAGTGTGGAGACCCTGCACCGGCTCGCTGTAGTCGTAGGTGGTCTCCCACCGCACGTTCACGATCATCCTTCGGGTTCCTCCGGGACCGCGCGGAACAGGTGCTCCCGCAGCGCTTCGTCGATCACGCCCAGACGCGCCTGGAAATCATCCACGAATTCGTGGAGGCCGGAGCGGATGACGTTGCGGGCGTCCGCGGCGCGCAGGTCGTACTCCAGGATCGCCACTTCGCGTGCGGCGTGGACGGAGCGCGCCATCGGGATCTGGACCACCGCGCGCTCGTAGTGACTTCGCAACTGTGCGACGCAATACACCATGCTGCGAGGGAAGTCCTGGTCGAACATCAACAGGTCCGCCACGCGCGGGCCGGTCACGGGGCCGTGCTCTTGCTTCCGGTACGCCTCCAGCGCACTCGCGGAGCGCAGCACCGCCATCCACTGGTAGCGGTCGCGAGGGCCACCGACATCGTCCGGCTCCGGGAGCAGGATGAAGTACTTGGCATCGATGATTCGGCTGGTCATCTCCGCGCGCTCGAGGAAGAGCCCGCAGTGGAACCACTCGCGCCCCTCCGTCAGCAGCACGGTGTTGTCGAACAACCCGAGGATCGTCGCCACCGCGCGTTTCACGGTCGCGTAGAACATCCGCAGCGATCGCTCGTCCGTGCCGCCGCGGTTGGTTCCGAGGTAGAGGCGGTTGACCTCCTCGAACACCTCGCGGGAGATGTGCTCGCGGACCTCGCGCGCAATCGATCGAGCGGTCGCCACGGTCGAGCGGAGCGACTCCGGGTACGAGGAGTAGATCAGGTAGTCGGCGAGCGTCAGGTCCGGCCGCTCCGTTAGCGCCCCCGCGTACGCCTCGGTCGCGCCCAGGGTGGCGATCACCGCCTCCCACGCGCTGCCGCCACCGGCGGGCGTGGACTCGGTGGTTGCCTGGACGTTGACATCGGCCAGGCGCGCCATGTTGTCGGCGCGCTCCAGGTAGCGCCCCAGCCAGTAGAGGTTCTCCGCCACGCGGCTCAGCACGCTAGGACTCCGGCTGCTTCCGCAGCACCCAGGAGTCCTTGGACCCGCCGCCCTGCGAGGAGTTCACGATGTATGACTCCGCGTTCGCCGCGACCCGCGTCAGCCCACCCGGCAGCACCCACGAGCCGTCGCCCGTGATCACGAATGGCCGAAGGTCGGCGCGACGCGGCTCGAACTGGGCGCCATCGAACGTCGGGATCGTGGAGAAGTCCTGCAGCGGCTGGGCGATCCACTTCCGTGGCTCTCGCCTCAGCCGATCGCGCGCCGTTGCGAGCGTCTCCGCCGATGCCTGCGCCCCCACCACAATGCCGTACCCACCGGAGCCCTCGGCCGGCTTCAGCACGAGTTCCTCGAGGTGGTCGAGCATGTAGGCGCAGTCTTCCTCGCGCCAGCCGGTAAAAGTCTCCACGTTCGGGATGATCGGCTCTTCACCCAGGTAGTACCGGATCATCGCGGGCACGAAGCAGTACGTGGTCTTGTCGTCCGCCACGCCGGTGCCGATCGCGTTCACGATCGTCACGTTCCCCGCGAGGTAGGAGTTCACCAGGCCGGAGACGCCCAGCATGCTCTCCGGACTGAACACCAGTGGGTCCAGGTAGTCATCGTCAACACGCCGGTAGATCACGTGGACGCGCTCGAGGCCGGTCGTCGCGCGCAGGTAGACGCGCTGGCGATGCACCACCAGGTCGCGCCCCTCGACGAGTTCGATGCCCATCTGCCGAGCGAGGAAAGAGTGCTCGAAGTACGCGGAGTTCGCGGCGCCCGGCGTCAGGATCACCGCGCGCGTCTCGTCCGGTGCCACGCCTTCGGGGCGCATCGCGACCAGCATCTCCAGCAGGCGCTCCGGGTAGCCGCTCACCGGCTCGACGCGGCCGAGCGGGAACAGATCCGGCACGGTGTCCAGCATCGTGCGGCGGTTCTCCAGTACGTAGGAGACGCCGGAGGGCGTGCGCAGGTTGTCCTCCAGCACCCGGAAGACGCCCTCGGAGTCGCGGATCAGGTCGATCCCGGCGATGTGGGAGTAGACGCCCTGCGGAGGACGGAAGCCGGCCATCCGGAGGCGGTAGGCGGCGTGGTCAAAG
Source organism: Chloroflexota bacterium (assembly GCA_027592645.1). GTDB lineage: Bacteria > Chloroflexota > Dehalococcoidia > UBA2979 > UBA2979 > W-Chloroflexi-9. The sequence continues at coordinate 5,250 of JAQCKI010000096.1, forward strand.
ACCATGTCGGCGGGGATCAGGCCGTCACTGATGCAGTCCTGCGGGCCGTAGATGTCGACCAGGAAGCGGTTCAGCGCCGTGACGCGCTGCACCAAGCCGCGCTCCAGTTGTGCCCACTCGTCAGGCGCGATGATCCGCGGGATGAGCGAGAACGGGAAGATGCGCTCGGTGCCGGCGTCGTCGTTGTAGACCGTGAAGGTGATGCCGCTATTCAGCGTGTCAAGGTCAGCGATCTCCTGGCGTTGCAGGAAGGCTGTGGCGTCCCAGTCCTGGATCCGCTCACGGAAATCGCGGTAGGGCGACCGAACCGTCCCATCCGGGGCGATCATCTCGTCGTAGCCGGAACGGGCGCGATAGCCGGAGAAGAGATCCACGCTGCCTCGAGATGCTGGAACTAGCCGCGCGCTTGCTGCACCCGCACCTGCCCGGCCCGCATCTGCTGGGAGACGAATCCGCCGGCACGGGCCTGCTGGGTCCGCGGCTGGACGCGTCCCGCTGCGCCTGCGGGGCGACCTGGCTGAAGGGCAACGGCCGGACGTGGTGTCTCCATGCAGCCATCGTGCCGGAGCCGTGCGTCTGCCGCGTCACCATCGTATTACGGGGATGTGAATCGTCCGAACGGCCCGGCCGAAGTCAGCCGTTCAGCCGCCACAGTTCAAACGCCCATGCCAGGTCGTATGCCACCCAGGCGGAGTAGGGCACGAGCAGCGTGGCTTCCCGACGGAACTCGGAGCGCCAGAGGGTGAACTGCAGGCCCCAGGTGATCGCGGCGAAGGCGATCATGCCCAGGAACCCCATCAGGACGCTCTGGAGCCCCAGGAAGAGGCCGTTCCAGATTTCGTTCGCCAGCAACATGCCGAACGCCAGCGTCAGGGCCGCCGCGCGTTCCTCCGTGGCGCGTCGCCGCAGCAGCCAGGAGAGCAGCGTGATGGCGATGATGTAGTAGAGCGTGGCGATGAGGAAGAAGACATCGATCGAGACGAGCCACGGTGGCTTCACCAGTGACTCGTACCACCCGCTGAACCCGCCGCCCGTGAGCACGGTGCCCAGGATTGCCAGCACCACCATGAGGCCCGCGGCGATCGCGAACGCCTGGCCGCGACCGAACTCCCGATCCAGGAGATTGCCCATGCCTGCCCGCTCCTCTTACTCGCGCGGCCCCGCGCCGCGCCGCACGAGGGTATGCCCCGTGGCCGGTTCCCGGTCGAGCACAATCAGATCTTCGATCCGTTCCCGCAGCGCCGGTACGTGGCTCACGATTACCACCAGCCGGTCTGCCGATTCCCCCACGAGCCGTTCGATGCCCTCCATCGCCAGGTCCAGGTGCTCCTCGTCGAGCGACCCGAAGCCCTCGTCCAGGAAGAACGCGTCCAAGCGTCCGCCCTCGCGGGCGACCATCTCCGCGAGCGCGAGGGCGAGCGCGAGTGATGCCAGAAAGGTCTCACCGCCGCTGAGCGTGTCCGCGTTCCGTTCGGCCTCCGCAGCCGCCAGATCCACGATGGCGAAGTTCTGGTCCTTGAACCGGTAGCGGCCGCCCGATAGTTGCTCGAACCGCTCGCTGCCAATGTTCGCCAGCGTCGCCCGCTCCTCCGCGAGCAGGTAGCCGAGGAATTGCGAGGGCGTCAGGTCGTCCTTCAGCGTGCCATACCGTGCCAGCCGCTCGCTGGCGACGCTGGCCGCCTGTTCGAGCGCGTCGAGGCCCTCGACAGCGCGTCGATCCGCCTCCAGCGCGCCATCGATGCGGGCGATCCGCTCGCGCACGGCGGTTACGGCCTCCTCGAACCCGCTCGAGGGGTCGATGCCCGCGCGCGTGAGCACATCGCGTAGCCGCGCCTCTGCGGCCTGCATCGCGGCGTCGGCGGCCTTGCGACGCTCCTGCGTGGCCTCGCGAGTCGAGGCGTACCCGGCACGCAGGCTCTCCAGCAGCGCGCGCACCGCGGGTGCGCCATCGACGTCCTCGGCGGGAATGCCGAGCGCCCCGGCGGCGTTCGCCAGTGCCAGCCGCAGCGCAGTGAATGCCTGCCGCGCCTGCAGCGACGACTTCGCGACTGACTCGGCCTCGGTGCGGGCGGTCTGCTCGGTGCGGGCGGCCTGTTGGGCCGCCTGCTCCGCTTCGGCCAGGCGCGTCCGCCGCGCCGCGAGCACTGCGGATGCCTTGTCCGGCGGGCCGAGGCGTTCGCTCACGAGTGAGGTCGCATCTGTGACACGCGCGGTGGCCGTCGCCGTTTCCTGCTGGGCCTTCGTAAGCGCCTCGGTGGCTGCCTTCGCAGCACGCTCGGCTGCGGTCACAGCCGATGCGCCTGCGCCCGCTGCGGAAGACGCTTGTTGGAGCGCTGCCTGTCCCCGCGTGGCCGCCGCACGTGCCGCCTGCTCCGCCTTGCGTGCCGCATCGAGGTCCGGTGCGGCCTCGGCGGGCGGAAGCGTGGCGACGTGCTGGCCGCACACGGGGCACGCGTCGCCGGTCGCCACACCAGAGCGCACCGCGAGTGCCATGTCGCGATGCTGCGCCGCGTCGAGCGCCGCGCGGGCCTCGAGGCTGGCGGCCTCCGCAGACTTGGCAGCCTTCCGTGCCTTCGTTT
>JAQCKI010000097.1 GCA_027592645.1 Chloroflexota bacterium
TCACGGCGCGGGCGGCCCGGCCGCCGCCGGCGCTGCCGCTGCTGCGAGCGACCAGGGCCTGGACGGCGTCGTCGCCGTGGAGGCGGCCGTGCAGGGCACCATCGTCAGCATCGAGGCCGAACCGGGGAGCCTCGTGCGGGCGGGCCAGGTGCTGCTGGTCATGGAAGCGATGAAGATGCAGCACGAGGTGGTCACACCCGTCGCCGGCACCTTCCAGCGCACCACCGTGCGCGTCGGCGACACCGTGTACGCCGGCCACGTCCTCGCCTACGTGGAACCCGGCGACGTGGAGATCGAGGCCGCCGGCGACGAGGCTACGATCGACCTCGATGAGATCCGCCCCGACCTCGCGGAGGTCGAACGCCGCCGGGCGTACGGCGGCCATGAGGCGCGCGCGGACGCAACCGCGAAACGCCACGAGCGCGGCCTACGCACCGCCCGCGAGAACGTCGAGGACTTGTGCGACCCCGGCACGTTCGTGGAGTACGGCGGGCTCGTCGTCCCGTCTAGCATGGGCCGCGATGCGGACGACCTCGCCCGGCGCTACCCCGCGGACGGCATGATCAACGGCATCGGCGCGATCAACGGCGCACAGTTCGGCGATGCAGCGAACCGCTGCGTGGTGATGTCCTACGACTACACCGTACTGGCCGGGACACAGGGCAGCCTGAACCACCGCAAGACCGACCGGATGCTGGAGGTCGCCGGCGAGTGGGGGCTGCCGGTGGTCATCTTCACCGAGGGCGGTGGCGGGCGCGCCGGCGGAGCCGGTGCCTCCACCAGTGGCGAGGCGAGCCAGTTCCGTGTCGGCGGGCCGCTGGACACGCCCACCTGGCGGAGCCTCGGCGTCCTGAGCGGTCAGGTGCCGCTGGTGGGCATCAACTCCGGCTTCTCCTTCGCCGGCAACGCCGCGCTCCTCGGCTGCTGCGACGTGGTCATCGCGACCGCCAACTCCAGCATCGGCATGGGTGGGCCCGCAATGATCGAGGGCGGCAACCTCGGTGTCTTCCGCCCGGAGGAGGTCGGGCCGATGAGCGTCCAGGTGCCCAACGGCGTCGTGGACATCGCCGTCGCCGACGAGGTGGAGGCGGTCGCCGTCGCGAAGCAGTACCTCGGCTACTTCCAGGGCGCGTTGCCCGCATGGGAGGCCGCGGATCAGCGCCTGCTGCGCCGCGCGATCCCGGAGAACCGGCTGCGCGTCTACAACATCCGCAGCGTCATCGAGACCCTGGCCGACACCGGCTCCGTGCTGGAACTCCGGCCCGAGTTCGGCAAGGGCATGGTCACGGCCCTGATCCGCATCGAGGGGAAGCCGGCAGGCCTCATTGCCAACAACCCGATGCACCAATCCGGCGCGATCGAGTCGGACGGTGCCGATAAGGCCGCCCGATTCATGCAGTTGTGCGATGCGTTCGACCTGCCGATCGTCTCGCTCTGCGACACGCCAGGGATCATGGTCGGCCCGGAGGCGGAGAAGACCGCGCTTGTCCGGCACTCCGCGCGCATGTTCGTCGTCGGTGCCAACGTCAGCGTCCCGATGATCACGATCGTCCTGCGCAAGGCGTACGGCCTCGGCGCCATGACCATGGCCGTGGGCACGCTGAAGGCGCCTGCCATGTCCGTGTCCTGGCCCACCGGCGAGTTCGGCGGCATGGGGCTGGAGGGCCAGGTGAAACTCGGCTTCCGCGCCGAACTCGCCGCGATCGAGGACCCCGCCGCCCGCAAGGAGCGCTACGAGGAACTGGTCGCGAAGGCGTATGAGCGTGGCAAGGCCCTGAACGCGGCCGTCTCGTTCGGCGTGGACGACGTCATCGACCCGGCAGACACGCGGGCGCTCATCGCGCACACCTTCGCCGCCGTCAGCCACCCCGCCCCCCGTCTGGACCGCCGCACCAAGAAGCGGGCGCACGTGGACACGTGGTAGCCCACACGCGCCCTCCGCCCGTGATCTACACTCGCCGCCCGCGCGCCTGACTCGACCGGCGCGGCTGATGGAGGTCGACCGTGGACGTGGCAGCACCGTGGCCGGGGATCGTGCAGGAGGTCATGGTGGCCGTGGGTGACTCCGTGCAGGAGGAGGATGAACTCCTGGCGCTGGAGTCGATGAAAATGATCAACCCCGTCACCGCCCCTGCCGCTGGCCGCGTCACCGCCATCCACGTCGCCATCGGCGACATCGTTGCGGCGGGCGCACCCCTCGTGACGCTGGAGCGCTGACGGCGAGGCGCGCGAGGAGGCGGCGATGCGCGTCCTGGAACTGAGCGACCGCGAGGAGGCCGCCGCCTACTGCGGCAAACTCTTCGCACGCTGGGGCGCTCACGTCACCCGCATCGAGCCGGCCGGTCGCCCGCCGGCGACCGAGGCGGACACGCTGGCTCTCCACGGCGGCAAGGCGCTCGCCACGCTCGACCTCGATGCACCCGATGCCCTCGACCGCCTTCGCTCGTCGGCGAGTGACGCCGATGTCGTGGTGTGCGACCTGCCGGTTGCCCGGTTGGAGGCGTGCCTGCCGGCGCTGGAGGCGGTACCGGTGCGCGTGCTGCTGACGCCGTTCGGTCGCACCGGGCCGTACCGGGATGCCCCGGCCACGGCGTCCACGTTGATGGCGCTCGGCGGCCACACGTTCCTCTCGGGCGATCCGGGGGCCGCGCCGCTCACGGTGCCGGGCCGCTACCCGTACTACCAGGCCGGCTCCTACGCCTACCTCGTCGCCCTCGCCGAACACCTCGCGGGCACGAACGTGACCGTCGATGTCTCGGTGCTGGAGGTCACGGCGGGCGCCCACCAGTTCACCGATGTGATGTGGATCAACGGACAGAAGGTGCGCAGCCGCCACGGCAGCCGCTGGGAGAACCTGGTCCCCACCACGCTGCTGCCGTGTGGCGACGGCTGGATCGCGATGAACGTCTTGCAGAACTTCTGGCAGCCGTTCGCGCTCTGGATCGGTGGCCCCGAACTCGCCGAGGATCCGCGCTACACCACCAATGACGATCGCCTCGCCCGCCGCGACGAGGTGGAAGCGCTGGTCACCGAGGCGTTCAAGGGACGCCCGATGCGCGACCTGTTCCGGGAAGGACAGGAGACGTGGCGCGTCCCGGTGGGCTACATGCCGTCCATGCTCGGCGGGCTTGAAGATCCCCACCTGGTCGCGCGCGACTTCTGGCGTCCACTACCCCACCCGCGCCAGCCCTCGCTCCGCGTCCCTGGCTCGCCGTTCCGCTTCGTCGATGAGGGGCTACCGACCGAGCGCCTGCCCGGCGACGCACCCACACTCGCGCGCTCAATAGTCGCGGGCGTGCTCGCGGGTGGCACCTCGGACCGACCGCTCGCCGGCATCCGCGTCGTGGACTTCACGCGCATCTGGTCCGGCCCCCTCGCCTCGAGGATCCTCGGCGACCTGGGCGCGGAAGTGATCAAGGTGGAAGCGCCCACCGGCCGCGGCCCGCGCGTCGTGACCGGTGGCGGCGGCTACTGGCCGCCTGATGGGCCCGGCGACCGCCCGTGGAACCGCCAGGCGCTGGTCAACAAACTCAACCGCAACAAGTCCAGCGTCGCCGTCGACCTGAAGGATTCGCGTGGGCGCGAGGTCGCACTGCGGCTGGTCGCGGCCTCTGACGTCGTGATCGAGAACTTCAGCGCGCGCGCCATGCCTTCGCTCGGTCTTGGGTACGAGGCGCTGCGCGAGGCGAACCCGCACATCATCTATATGCCGATGCCCGCCTTCGGCTCGTTCGGCCCGTACCGCGATTATGTCGGGTTGGGGCCGAGCATCGAGCCACTGTCCGGGCTCACATCCCTCATGGGCTACGGCCCTGACGAGCCGCGCGTGTCCGCCACCGCGATCACCGACCCGGCCGCCGGTGTCACCGCCGCCGGGGCCATCCTCACCGCGCTCTGGCGGCGCGCCCGCACCGGCGAGGGCGCGCTCATCGACCTCTCGCAGGGAGAAGCGATGTCCGCCTACCTCGCCGAACACTTTGTCGAGGCGCAACTCGAGGGGCGCGAGCCGGAGCGACTGGGCAACGCGCACCCCTCGATGTCCCCGCACGGCGTCTACCGCTGCGATGGCGAGGACGAGTGGATCGCCATCGGCGCGCGCGACGAGGCCGAATGGCGCGCGCTGGACCACGTCGCGGGCCTCGGTTGGGCGGGCCACGCACGCTTCGCCACACTCGCCGCACGCCTCGAGCACCGCGACGCGCTCGACGCCGCGATCGAGGCGTGGACGCGCGGCCAGCAGAAGCACGCGCTGGCGCAGCGACTGATGGCGGCCGGCGTCCCGGCCGGCGCCGTGAACTCGGCGCCCGAGTGGCTCCTGCACGAGCGCGGCTACTTCTCGGCACTGGAGATGGCGGAGGCGGGCGTGTGGACCTCGGACGGTTCGCCGTTCGAATTCGACGGCACCCGCTCCTACGCCGCGTGGCGCGGCGCACCTCGGCTGGGCGAACACAACCGCCCGGTGCTCGCCGCGCTCGGCTACACCGAGGCCGAGATCGAGGCGCTGGAGGCAGCGGGCGTGCTGGTAGACATGCCGCCGGCATAGAGCACGCCCCGCAGCGGGCATCGGACTCGCTACGCTCGCGGCGTTCGGCTGGATGGAGTGAGGAGACGGCGATGGTGTGGGAACCGGAGATCGAAGAACTCGAACGTCGGCGCGCCCTCGGCCGGGGGCTGGGCGGTGAGGACCGCATCCAGCAGCAGCACGACGCCGGGAAACTCACCGTCCGTGAGCGCATCGACCTGCTCGCCGACCCGGGCACGTTCCGAGAGTTCGGCGTCATGGCCGGCACCGCTGAGTATGAAGACAACGAGATCGCCGCGTTCTACCCGCAGCCGTTCGTCACCGGCATCATCCAGGTCGACGGGCGCGAGGTGGTCGTGGGCGGCGGCGACTACACCTCGCGCGGCGCGCCCCGTGCCAACGACCGCAGCGTGAACAAGAGCACGTACGCGGAGCAGATGGCGCTGGATCTCTCACTCCCGATCGTGCGGCTCATCGATGCGTTCGGCGCGGACATCCGCGCGATCGAGAGCATCGGTCGCACCTATATCCCGGCCAACCCGAACTTCGAGGTCGTTGCGCGACAGATTTCGGAAGTGCCGGTCGTCTCGGTCGCCCTCGGCGCGGTGGCGGGCTGGCCGGCGGCGCAGATGGCCGCCTCGCACTTCTCGGTGATGGTGCGTGAGATGTCGCAGGTGTTCGCCGCCGGCCCGCCGGTGGTGGAGCGCGCGCTCGGCATGCCGATCACCAAGGAGGAACTGGGCGGCTACCTGGTGCACGCGCGCCAGAGCGGCCTCGTCGACAACGACGTGGCGGACGAGGCGGAAGCGCTGACGCAGGTACGCCGCTTCCTCTCCTACCTTCCGACGAACGTGTGGGAGGCGCCGCTCGTCCTCCCTTGCGACGACCCCGCCGACCGCCGCGAGGCGGAACTGCTCTCACTCATCCCGCGCGACCGCCGACGACCGTACGACGCACGCAAGATGGTGGCGCTGATCATGGATCGCGACTCCACGTTCGAACTCGGCCGCTACTTCGGTCGCTCGCTCGTGACCATGTTCGCCCGCCTGGACGGCCACCCGGTGGGCGTCCTCGCCAACGACCCGAGGCAGTACGGCGGCTCGATGGATGCCGCTGCCGCACAGAAGATGGAGAAGTTCGTCGACCTGTGCGACACGTTCCATCTCCCGGTCATCAATTTCGTCGACCAACCGGGCTTCATGGTCGGGCCGGAGTCCGAGGCGTCCGGGACGCTGAAGCACGGCGTCCGTGCGATCGCGGCGGTGTACGCCTCCAGCGTGCCGTGGGCCTCCGTCATCGTCCGACGCGTGTACGGCGTCGCCGGCGCGGGGCACCAGGACCACTCCCGCACCAACTTCCGCATCGCTTGGCCCTCCGGCGAGTGGGGGTCGCTCCCCATCGAGGGCGGCGTGATGGCCGCCTACCGCCGCCAGATCGAGTCCGCCGAGGATCCGCAGGCAGCCCGCGCTGAGATCGAAGAGCGCCTCATTGCCCTCCGCTCGCCGTTCCGCACCGCCGAGGCGTTCAACATCGAGGACATCATCGACCCGCGGGAGACGCGGCCGGAACTGGTGCGCTGGGTGCGCCTCTCCTGGAAAAAGATCCCGTCGCTGCTCGGCAAGCGTGGCCGCGGGATGCGCCCGTAGCCGGCCCCACCGAGGCGGTTCATCCCGGGCGTATACTCCCGCCGATCCCCGGAGTAGCGCGTGAGGTGTCGCCATGACCGAGCCGTACCGGCCCGACCTGTTCGAGGACGCACAGGCCGTCCAGGTGGAGCGCGAGGGGCGCGTCGGCATCGTCCGATGGAACCGCCCGGATCGCCTCAACGCGATGAACGGCACCATGTACGCCGAGTGGATCGAGGCGTACGACACGTTCAACGCAGACCCGGACATTGGCGCGGTGGTCACCACCGGCAACGGGCGCGCCTACAGCGCCGGCGCAGACGTGAGCAACTTCGAGCGATCCTTCACCGGCGCGGAGGCGCCAAAGGAGAAGGTCGCGCCGCACGCCCCGTTTGCGCCGTGGTACATGGCGGACGGAAAGCCCACCATCGCCGCGGTGAACGGCGTTGCGGTCGGGATCGGTTTCACCTCGATCCTCTGGTACGACCTGATCATCGCCTCCACGGAGGCGAAGTTCTCCGCGCGGTTCGCCGCCATTGGCCTGACGCCGGAATTGAACTCCTCCTGGATGCTTCCGAAGTTGATCGGTGTCCAGAAGTCGAAAGAGATGATGCTCACCGGCCGCATCTGGACCGCCCACGAGACCCAGGACCTGGGCCTGGTGCGGGAGGTGGTGGAGCCGGACGACCTCATGGCCTGTGCGATCGCGAAAGCCGCCGAGATGGCGAGCAACCCCGACTCCACGCTCCGTGTCATCAAGCGGATGCTGATGGAGGATCTGCTCACCGGCGACCTGAGCACCATCGACCGGCGCTCCTCGAAGAACTTCTCGGACGCCCGCAAGACGGCGGAGCACCGCGAGGCGCTGTACGCGCTGCGGGATCGCCGCCCCCCGCGCTACCACGACACCGAGTACATGCGAGACCTGGCCGAGCGCGTGGAGCGCGGCGAGGCGACCTAACCCGGCTCGCTGTGGGCCACGCCTGGCTCGATGGCGCTCACCGGGCGCCCCGGAAGATTGGCGTCTACCCATCCCCCCGCATATGCGGGTCGTAGGTTATGGTGGATCCATCGGTCTACGAGACCGGTTCTCTCGGTCCGCACTGGCGTCTCATCCGAACTCCACGTCGCGCGCTGCAAGGGATCATGTTCGAGCCGTCCGTCGGGGCGGCGTTGCCGGCGCTGGCCGGCGTGGAGTGATGTTTCGTTGGGTAATCGTATGTACGTGGGGAATCTCCCCTTCACCGCGACCGCTGCTGAGGTCGAGGAATTGTTTGCACAGCACGGCGAGGTCATCTCGTGCGTTCTGCCGACCGACCGTGAGACGGGTCGGCCGCGTGGCTTCGGCTTCGTGGAAATGAACGAAGCCGACGCCGCCAAGGCGATGCGCGCCCTCGATGGCACGCAATTCGGTGGTCGTGCGCTCAAGGTCAACGAGGCGCAGGCCCGCGAAGAGCGGCCGCGTGGCGGTGGCTACGGTGGCGGCGGTGGTGGTGGCGGCTACGGCGGCGGCAGTGGTGGCGGCTACGGCGGCGGCGGCGGTGGTAACCGCGGCGGCGGCGGTGGTGGC
>JAQCKI010000004.1 GCA_027592645.1 Chloroflexota bacterium
TGGCGGCCACGGCCGGCGGTCTGCGCGGCGGCCACGTACGCGCTGCCAACTGGGCGGCCGGCGGCTGCGCCCGCGCGCGCATCGTCCATCGTGGACCCGGTCTCTTCGAGGTGGACGACCTCGGCGCCGACGGTACGGGTGCGACGCAGAGCGTGATAGCGGGCGAGGTCGAACGGCATCGGCGGGCTCCGCAGCGCGGTGATGAAGGCGCTTGCGACACTACCGCGATCAGCCCCCGGAAAACGACTGAGGGCGTCGCTTGCGCGACGCCCTCAGCGGATCACTCAGCGGTCGGGGCTAGGTTTCGAGCACCTCCTTGAAGATGCGCGACCCCTGAATCTGGTGACCATGACTATCATCAGCCACGAGCATCACCTCCCTTCCTGCCGCCGAAGGTAGAGAAGTGAAGATCACTTGTCAACAGGTAGTGATCAGTAACTTCATCAGATTGTTGCAGACACGTTACGGGCGGCTCCCGGTGCCCCGTTATGTCCCGGTCACTGCCCGCACGGCCGCCCGCGTGGCGTCCACGATCTGCCCGATCTCCGAGGCGTTCACGACCAGCGGCGGCGCGAAGACCACGTGGTCCGCGACGATGCGCGTGATCACCCCGCCCTCCTCGCGCATGTGACGCTGGACGCGGATCGCCGTCTGGGCGCTCGGCTCAAACGTCTCGCCGGTCGTCGCGTCTTTCACCAGCGAGAAGCCCGCCATCAGCCCCAGGTGCCGCAGCTTCGCCACGTTCGGGTGCCCCTCGAGCGCGCCCCGCAGGCCGTCGGCCAGCACTTCGCCCATGACGGCCGCGTTCTCGACCAGACGCTCGTCCTCCATGATCTGCAGGTTGCGGAGGCCCACCGCCGCCGCCGTGGGGTGGCCGCTGTTGGTGTAGGCGTGCATGAAGCGCGCGTCCGTCGGCGCCTGCTTCAACGCCTCGAAGATCTCGGCGGAGACGATGAAGGCGCCCATCGGCACGTAGCCGGAGGTGATCGCCTTCGCGATGCTTAGGATGTCCGGCTGCACGCCCCAGTGCTCCAGCGCGAACCAGCGCCCGGTACGACCGAAGCCCGTGATCACCTCGTCGGCGATCATCAGCACCTCGTAGCGGTCGCAGATCTCGCGCAGGCGCGGGAAGTAGTCATCGGACGGCGTCCAGACGCCGCCGGCGCCCTTCACGGGCTCGACGATGATCGCCGCCACGGTGTCCGGATCCTCGCGCAGGATCGCCTGCTCCATCCAGCAGGCGCACTCCCCGTCCGAGTTCGGCGTGCAGTCGCACTCCAGGTTGTCGGGCTTCTTCGTGTGGCTGATCTCGGGAGCCAGCGGGCCGAAGTACTTCCAGAACGCCGGCAGGCCGGTCATGGCGGACGCTGCCAGCGTGCCGCCGTGGTACGACCGCTCGCGCGAGATCAGCTTCACCTTGCCCGGGCGGCCCTGCAGGTTCCAGTAGAACCGCGCCGCCTTTAGCGCACCCTCGTTGGACTCCGACCCGGAGTTCGTGAAGAACACGCCCTGCATGTTGTCGTAGGCGAGATCGATCACCTTTGAGGCGAGGCGGATCGCCGGGACGTTGCTGAACCCCACGTAGTTGTTGGTGAACGCGACCTTCCGCATCTGTTCGGCGGCGGCGTCCGCGAGTTCACCCCGGCCGTGCCCCACGGCCACGTTCCACAGCGAGGCGAGGGCATCGATGTAGCGCTTGCCCTGCACATCCACCAGCCACACGCCCTGGCCGTGGTCGAATACGACCGGGCGCTCGTGGTCGGGCGCGTAGTACTGAGGGTGAAGCAGGTGCGTCTGATCCTCGCGTGCCAGCGCTTCGTAGGTGTCGAGGTCGAGAGTCATGCCGGGCCTCCTCCGCGAGGGCCAGTGTATGTCGGGGCGCGGAGGCGTTCAGCGGACAGGTCCCGTCCCCGGGGGACTTTCACGTTGCCGGTAACGTCATTCGGTAGCCTACTGGACGAAGCATCGTGCGAGCGCGATGTCTCTTGCCCCGCCCCCGACGTCGGACGGTGCCGACGCAACCTGGACGAGGCCCACTGGAACGCCAGAGGGAGGTCCGATGGACGGGGCGGCGCGTTCCCCATCGTCCGAGGAGTCACCACACCCGGAGCCGCGACCGGGCGGCCTCCACGCGTTCCATTCGCTCCGGTCGCCCAACTACCGACTGGTCTGGTTCGGGACGCTGTTCTCCTCGTCCGGGCAGTGGATCCAGCAGGTCACCCTCGGCTGGCTCGCCTACGAGATGACCGGATCCGCGCTCATGCTGGGGGTCGTCAATGGCGTGCGCGCGCTGCCCCTGCTCTTCCTGGGGCCGCTGGGCGGCGTGGCGGCCGATCAGTTCGACCGTCGCCGCCTGCTGCTGGTCTCCCAGTGGCTCCTCATTGCCATCGCGCTGGGATTCGCGACGCTGGTGCTCCTCGGCCACGTGGAGGTCTGGCACCTCGTGGTCTTCAATTTCCTCTCCGGCATCGGCTGGGCGATCAACACCCCGGTGCGCCAGACACTGGTCTCACAGATCGTGCCGCGTGAGGAGTTGATGAATGCGCTGGCGCTGAACGCCGCCGGATTCAACGCCACGCGGATCGCCGGGCCCGCGCTTGCCGGACTGATGATCGCCACCTTTGGGCCGGCGGAGAACTTCTACCTCCAGGCGGCCACCTACCTCATCGTCGTGGTGCTGTTCACCCAACTGCGGCTCGGCCCGCGGACCAGGGCGACCTCGGTCAATATCGGCGCGGGGTTCACCGATGGTGTCCGCTACGTGATGCGGCATCCGACGCTGCGGACACAACTGGCGCTCGTGCTCCTACCGGTGCTGCTGGCGTGCCGTACACGGCGCTCCTCCCCGTCCTCGCACGGGACACGCTGGGTCGCGGTGCCGGCAGCCTGGGGCTCATGGTCGCGGCGCCGGGGGGCGGCGCGGTCATCGCGACGATGGTGATCGCCTCGCTCACTGCGATGCGAAGGAAGGGGCTGGTGCTGCTTGCTGCGGTGTTCTGCCTGGGCGTCTCGCTCGCACTGATCGCGCTGACGCACTCATTCCCGCTGACGATCGCGCTCCTCGTGGTCGCTGGCGGTGCACAGATGACGTACACCACAATGAATCAGACAGTGCTGCAACTCACGACACCGCCCGAGTATCGAGGCCGGGTGCTGGGAATCTACATGCTGAACCAGGGGATCTTCCCGCTGGGCAGCGTCCTGGTCGGACTGCTCACCGACCTGACCGATGTCCACGTGGCGTTCGCGGTGATGGGCTGCACCGTGGCTCTGATCGCCGCCGCCTTCACCTGGCGCGCGACGCGCCTGCGGGACCTGGTCGTGTCATAGGAAAGCCGCAGGGCTCTAAATCGGTGGCCCGCCGAAGCGCTCCGCGATCAGTTCGCGCGCAGTCTCCCGGTCGTCCCACGGGCGGGGGCCATCGGCGTACTCGATGGTCGACTCGTGGCCCTTGCCGGCGAGCAGCACGAGGTCGGCGGGCTGCGCGAGGTTCAGTGCGCGCGCGATTGCCGCGCGACGGTCGGGGATGCGCTCGAAGTGCTCCCCCTCCACCGCCCCGGCCGCGAGCATCGCGCGGGCGATGTCATCGATGATCGCGTCGCTCGGCTCGGAGCGCGGGTCCTCGTCGGTCAGTACGGCGTAGTCCACTACGCGCGCGGCGACGCCGCCGAGGCCGGTGCGCCGCTCCATGCCGCGCTCCCCGGCGCAGCCGAAGACCACGATGACGCGACCCTCGACGGCAGGTCGCACCGTCTCCACGACCTTGGCGAGCGCGTCCGCGGTGTGGGCGTAGTCCACGATCACGGTGAACGGCGCGCCATCGATCCGCTGCATGCGGCCCGGGACGCCCTCGCACGCGGCGATGCCGGCGGCGGCCTGCATTGCGTTCAGGCCGAGCGCTGCGGCGGCGGTCACGGCCGCCGCGGCGTTCGCAACGTTGAAGCGGCCGGGGAGCCGGATCGAGGCCTCCAGCGACTCCTCGCCGGTGCTGAGGGCGAACGTGGAGCCATCCGGCCACTGCATCAGGTCCTCGACGGTGACATCCGCCTCGTCGTCATCGAGCGCGTACGTCACCACGCGCGCCCTCGTGCGGCTCGCCATGTAGTGCCAGGCGGGGTCATCGCGATTCAGCACGGCGGTGCCGCGCCGCTTCTTGCCGCGATCGGTGGCATCGAGCAGTTCGAACAGCCGCCCCTTCGCCGCGCGGTACTTTTGCAGGTCGCCGTGGAAGTCCAGGTGGTCGGGTGTCAGGTTCGTGAAGACGGCGACATCGAGCGCGCAGTGATCCAGCCGGTGCAGGTCGAGTCCGATCGAGGTCGCCTCCACCACGGCGTGCGTGCAGCCCTCCGCCAGCATCTCTGCCAGCATCCGCTGCACCACCGGCGCCTCCTGCGAGGTCAGCCGGGTGGGGTTCGGCAGCACGCGGTCGGCGATCTTCGATTCGATGGTGGTAAGCAGGCCCGTCTTCAGGCCGCACGCCGAGAGCGCCGCGTGCAGCAGGAAGGAGGTCGTGGACTTCCCGTCCGTGCCGGTGACGCCGATCATCTTCAGCGACCGCGCCGGGTAGCCCTCGTGCGCGGCGGCGGCGGAGGCCATCACGGCGCGCGGGGTGGCGACCTCCACCACCGGGACGCCGAGGCCCTGCAGCGCGCCACCTCGGCCGGCCTCCGCGATCAGCGCGACCGCGCCCGACCGCACCGCCTGCGACGCGAAGTCATGGCCGTCGGCGCGCTCACCGGAGATGCAGACGAAGAGGTCGCCCGGGGTCACATCGCGCGAATCGAACTGCACCGCGCGAATCGCGGGCAGCGAGGCGCGGTCGACGCCCTCGGGGAGGCCATCGCGCCAGTCGCCTCGGGCGGCGGGGGTCGGGGCGGAGTCGGTATCCATAGGATTCGATGCTACCGCCCGGCCCCCGCGGCGTCGTGGTAGACGGGCGGCGGCGGGGGCACTGTAGAATCTCCAGCGCACCTCAAGAGGCAGCGGCCCGACCGGGCCGGCCGAATGGAGACTCCGTGGCGATTGAACTGAGCGACGAGTTCAAGCAGGCGATCAACAACGCCTTTACTGATGGCTGCCCGATCATCTGGGCGAGTACCGACGCGGGCGGCCAGGCCTCCCTGAACTTCTTCGGCACCACCCAGGCGTACAGCAACCACGAACTGGCGATCTGGATGCGGACGCCGGATCGCGGATTCCTGCAGCGCATCGCCGGCAACCCGCAGGTCGCGATGATGTACCGCAACCCGGAGACCCGCATGGCCTTCCAGATCCACGGCGAGGCGCGCCACGCGGATGACGAGGCCGTCAAGACCACCGTCTACGACAACTCGCCGGAGGCCGAGCGCAAGCAGGATCCGGACCGCCTGGGTACCGCCGTGGTGATCGATGTCACCCGCATCGTGCAGCGCGGCCAGGTGGTGCAGTCGCGCGACTGACGGACGTCAGCCGGTGGAGGAGTTGGGCGCCAGGGGGCCTGTAAGCCGGATTCTGTACCGCGTCCCGAGCCCAGCCGGGACGCGGCGACGGCCATCCATCTAGGACGGCGGTTGCCCGCCGCCTCCAGCAGCCTACCCGGGGACAGGACGGGCCGCCCGTATGTCCCCCTATTTGGCCTTGCTCCGGGTGGGGTTTGCACGGCCGCCGTGTTGCCACGACGCCGGTGCGCTCTTACCGCACCATTTCACCCTTGCCGGGTCGCCCGAAGGCCCCCGGCGGTATGTTTCTGTTGCACTTTCCGTCGGCTTACGCCGCCCGGCCATTAACCGGCACCCTGCCCTGCGGAGTCCGGACTTTCCTCCCGCCCTTCCGAAGAAGGACCGGCGACCGTCCAGCCCCCTGGCTGCTTCGAGTCTACCCCGCGCGTCCCCCACCGTCCGAGGGTGTTCGCCTACGCTCGGCGGCGCGTGACCCGCACGGCATCCTCTGTCACCGTGATCTCCGCCACGGCGGCGCGCAGCAGGTCTCGGCGCGTGGCGAAGTCGAGCGACTCCCATTCCGCGACCAGCCGCCCACGCGCCTCCGCCGCGTCCGGGCCTGGCACCGACAGGTCGGCCCGTTCCGCCTCCAGCAGTGAGGACGCCGACGCCCCGACGCGTCGCACGAGTTCGGGCCACGCCCACTCGCCGCTCTCCCAGCGCTCCAGCATCCGCGCCACGCGACGCTCGGCGCGGTCGCGTCGGGCCTCCAGGTCGTCCTCGGGGGGCACCTCGGTGCGGGCGGCGACCGGGTACGGGTCGGTGGCACGGATCAGCTCGCCACGCACCAGCGCCTCGAGTTCGTCCGCTCGGCGGCTGCGGTAGCGACACCGGCCCTGGTTCTCGGCAGACTCACAGCGGTACAGCACCACCTCGCCGGCGCCGCCGGGGCGGCGCGCACCGATCATCCGGTTCCCGCAGTGCCCGCAGCGCACGAGGCCGGCGAGCAGGTACGGCCGCCGCTCCTGAATGCGCGAGGAGGTGCGCCGGGCATCCAGCCGCCGCTGCGCCTCCTGGAATCGCGCCGCGGGCACCAGCGCCACGTGCGCCTTCGGCACCGCGATGCCGAGGCGGCGGTAGAGGCCGGTGTAGACCGGGTTGCGGAGCACCGTGCGCACGCTGCTCGTGCTCCACGGCGCGCCCCGACGGGTCTTGATGCCGTCGCGGTTCAGTTGGGCGGCGATCCGCCGGATGCCCTCGCCCTCGTCGAGGTAGAGCGCAAACATCCGCTCGACCACGCGCGCCTCGCGCGGGAGCGGCTCCAGTGAGCGGCCCTCCACCGCATAGCCGTACGGCGGCCGGCCGAGCACCTCCGCACGCAGTGCCCGGCGGCGCATGCCGTCGCGAGCACGCTCACGGCGGCGCTCCGGGTCGGGGCGCTTCGCCCAGGCCTCGGCGAGCGCGACGGCTGGCGTGCGGCCATCGGCGAAGATGACCCGAGCGCCGGCGAACTCCAACGCCAGCAGCCGCCACGCCTGCTCCACCACCGTCTCGCTGAGCACCGCGAGGGTGGCGAGCAGCACGGTCGCGCCCTCGGCGACCTCGATGCGCTCGACGAGCGCGGCGAACGCGGCTCGGCTGTCCGGCGAGGCCTCCACGAACCACCGAGGGACAGCCAGCCCCTCGCCCTGGGCGCAGGCGGCGACCGCGCGCCGCTGAATGGCGACCTCCAGGGGCATACTGCCGGGCGGCAACGGGCGGACGTAGGCCAGGACGGGCCGGCCAGAGGCTGCGAGATCGGACATGGAGACAGTCTAGGTTCGCCCGGCCGCGCCCGCGCCCGGTGTTACGATGGGTCCACCCGCCGGGGAGGCGGGCCCCCGTGCTGATCAATGTCGCCACGCTGATCCAGGAGCCGGTCGGCCACGCTCGGCGCTACCACGCCGATGGCGAGCGGGTCGCGGTGCCTGACGACGGCTACGTGCAGGAGATCACCGGCCCGATCCGGCTGATCCGGAGCGAACGCGGCGTCTTGGTCAGCGCGTCGCTCGACCTCGAAGGGGTGGATCTGGTGTGCGCGCGGTGCCTGGAGCCGTTCCGGGAGCCGCTCCACATCGAGTTTGACGAGGAATATGTCACCAGGCGCGACCCGCTGACGGGCGAGCGCTGGGATGCCGACCAGGACGAGTTCCTCATTGACTCGCGCTGGCATCTCGACCTCAGCGAAGCCGTCCGGCAATATGAACAGTCCACGCTCCCAATCCAGCCGCTCTGCCGGCCGGATTGCGCGGGACTCTGCCCGACCTGCGGGCACAACTTGAACGAAGGCACGTGCGGATGCGATGCATCCGCCTCGACCGAACCGTGGAGTCCGTTGGCCGGCCTGGCCGAACGGCTCCGTATGGAGGAATCGCATGGCCCTTCCGAAGCGTAGGACCCCCAAGGCGAAGCGGAACTCTCGCCGCAGCCATGACCGCGTGGCCGTGCCGACGCTGGTGCGCGACCCCGCCACCGGCGGCTTCAAGGTGAACCACACCGCTGGAGGATCGCGCGACCGCAAGGGCCGCATCATCCAGCGCGACGAGGACTAACCGGCAGATGCCGGGACTGGACTCGCTCGCCGCTCGCATCGCCGCGCTCCCGGTCGCCGCGGACACCGCCTGGGTGTTCCCCGGTCAGGGTGCGCAGGCCGTTGGCATGGGCCAGGACCTGGCGCAGGCGATCCCCGCCGCACTCGAGGTCTTTGACGCCGCCGACGCCGCCCTCGGCGTCTCGATCTCCACGATCTGCTTTGAGGGGCCGGAGGCGGAACTCACCCGCACGGTGAACACGCAGCCAGCGATCGTGACGCACTCGATCGCGGCGCTGGTCGGCGCGCTGGAGTCGGGCACGATCACCCACCGCCCTGCCTTTGTCGCCGGTCACTCGCTCGGCGAGTACGCCGCGCTGGTGGTCGCCGGTGCCGTCTCGTTCGAGGACGGCGTGTGCCTGGTGCGCGAACGCGGCCGCCTGATGCAAGAAGCCTGCGACCGCGAGCCGAGCACGATGGCGGCGGTACTGGGCGTGGAGCCTGACGTGCTGACGAAGATCTGCGCCGACCACGGCGCGGCGATCTGCAACTTCAACGCCCCCGGCAACATCACGATCGGTGGTACCGCCGCGGCGGTGGCGGCCGCCTCGGCCGCTGCCACCGCCGCCGGCGCCAGTCGCGTGGTGCCCCTGACCGTGTCCGGTGCCTTCCACACCCCGCTGATGCAGTCCGCCGCCGATGGCATGCGGGCCGTGCTCGCGGCGGTGGCATTCCGCGACCCGACGATCCCCGTGGTCTCGAACGTCACCGCGCGTCCGATCACCTCGGCCGCTGCGCTGCCGGACGAACTCGCCACGCAGATCACCAGCCCGGTGCTCTGGGTCGGCTCGGTCGAGACGATGCAGGCCGCGGGCGTCACGCAGTTCGCGGAGTTCGGCCCCGGCAAGGTCCTCACCGGCCTCGTGCGCCGCATCGACCGCGGCTTCGGCGTGCGCAACGTCAGCACCGCCGAGGAGGCGCGGGCGTGACGGGCTTGCTCGCCGGTAAGAATGCCGTGGTCACCGGCGGTGGGCGCGGCATCGGCCGCGCCATTGCCACCGCACTGGCCGAGCAGGGCGCCAACGTGCTCCTCACCTACCGCGGCAGCCAGGCCGCCGCAGAGGCCGTCGCGACCGAGTTGAGCGCCGCCCACGGCGTCAAGGTTCTCGCGACCCAGTGCGACGTGCGCGACTCCGCCGAGGTCGACCGACTGTTCGAGACCGCCAAAGAGGCGCTGGGCGCCGTCCACGTCCTGGTGAACAACGCCGGCATCACCGCCGACACACTGGTGATGCGGATGTCGGAAGAGGCCTGGGACGACGTGGTCACCACCAACCTGCGCGGCACCTTCCTGGCCTCCAAGGTGGCGGTGCGCGGGATGCTGCGTGAACGCTGGGGGCGGATCATCAACATCTCCTCGGTCGTGGGGGTCACGGGCAACGCCGGGCAGGCGAACTACGCCGCTGCCAAGGCCGGGATCATTGGCTTCACGCGTTCGCTCGCGCAGGAGGTCGCCACGCGTGGCATCACCGTGAACGCGATTGCGCCCGGCTTCGTGCTCACCGACATGACCTCCGGCCTGACCGACGAACAGAAGGCCGCCATCCTGGGGCGGATTCCCATGGCCCGGTGGGGGGAGGCCTCGGAGATCGCGGCCGTGGTCGCATTCCTCGCCTCGGACGCCGCCTCGTACATCACGGGGCAGGTGATCAACGTGGACGGCGGTCTGGTCACGGCCTAGCGCCCCCGGCGCGCCGCACGCTTATGGCAAGTACATCCCGCCGCCGCTCGCGCATCGTCGCCTTCCGCACGCTCTTTGAGGCGGATCTGTCGGGTCACCCGATGGAGTCCGTGCTGTCGCGGCAACTGGAGGAGGCGGGCCTCGCCTCGGACGCACGGGCGTTCACCAGTAACCTCGTGGCGGGCGTGGTGGATCGTCGGGATGAGATCGACGAGGTCATACGCCGCCATGCACCGGCATTCCCGTTGGAGGACATGGCTGCGGTGGACCGCAATATTTTGCGCCTTGCAATCTACGAAGTGCTCTTTGATACTGACCCCGCCCCGCTCCGCTCGGCCATCAATGAGGCGGTCGAGATTGCCAAGGGCTACGGGTCAGAATCATCCGGGCGCTTCGTGAACGGAGTACTCGGTGCGGTTGCGTTGAATGCGGCCGAACAGCACGAGCCTGACAATTCCTTCGCCGACGACGATCTCGCCGGCGAGTAATGGGGAGGACCGCCTTCAGTGGCTTCGATTTACGAGCGAGTGCGCGGACTGATTACTGAGCAGCTGGGCGTCGAAGAGGACGAGGTGACGATGAACGCCTCCTTCGTCGACGACCTCAACGCCGACTCGCTCGACCTCGTCGAGTTGATTATGTCCATCGAGGAAGAGTTCTCGAAGGACGGCGTGCAGTTGGAGATCTCTGACGAGGACGCGGAGAAGATCCGCAGCGTGCAGGACGCGGTCGACTACCTGCGCGACGCGGGCATCGAAGACGAGTAGTTCTCCGCCCGAGTGCGAACAGTTGCGCCCCGGCAGTCCCCCGGACTGACCGGGGCGTATCATTGGACACCATGAGTTTCCTTGGCGTCGGCGCGGCCGAGGTCGGGATGATCCTATTGATCGCCCTGATCCTCATCGGCCCCCAGAACTTTCCCCAGGTCATGCGGCAAGGTGGCCGCTGGTACCGCGTGGCTCGCGCTTTCAGCAGCGAGATCATGAAGGATGTCCGATCCGCGGTCGACGAGATCGAGGAGGAGGTCAAGCGCGAAGGCGGCGACCTGACCTCCATGCGCGACATGCTCAACATCGAGCAGGACCTGCGCCAGGTGCAGTCTGACTTCCGCAACGCCACCGACGACGTGAACACCATCACGCGTGGCGACGAGGTGCGACCGCGGGAGGAATTTGACGGCCCTGCGACACCAGTCACCGCCGCCACCCCGCGCCCGACCGCCCGCGGCTGGTGGGAAGACCGTGACCCGAACGACCCGTTCGTGAAGCTCGAACGCAGCCGTGCGGCGGCCTATGCGGCCAGCATGACAGCAAAGACTGCAGAGCCCGCGGAAGCCTCCCCCGCTCCTACCGTGGCCGCGGAGGAGCCGGCACCGGATACCGACACCACCCCGGCTGACCGGGATGGCGCCAGCACGTGACCTCCGATACCGATCAGCCCGAGGTCGCGGGGTCCGAGCCCAAGCGCGGCGGCGAAATGACGTTGATGGAGCACCTGCTGGAGCTCCGGAAGCGCATCACGTGGATCGCCATCACGGTGTTCATTGGGATGGGCGTCTTCTTCATCCCACCGATTGGCTTCCGGCTGGTAGAGCTCCTGCTGCAGCCCGCTCGCCAGTCGATCCCGGACTTCCGGCCCCAGTTCATTGAGCCGATGGAGAACATCCTAGTCTACTTCCGGGTGGCGCTCCTGGGCGGCGTGACCGCCGCGATGCCCATGATCGTCTTCCAGGTACTTGGCTTCGTCAGCCCGGCGCTGACGCCACAGGAAAAGCGCTGGGTCTTCCCGATCGTCGCGGGGGCGACCCTCTCGTTCCTGGCCGGGCTGGCGTTCTGCTACTTCCTGGTCCTGCCGTTCACGCTGGACTTCCTGCTCACGTTCGGCGAGGAGTTTGCGGAGGCGGACTGGCGGATCGGCAACTACATCGACTTTGTGACCCGCATGTTGCTGGTGCTGGGCCTGGTGTTCCAGACGCCGCTGATCATCATGAGCCTGGCAAAGTTCCGCGTGCTGACCGCCCGCCAGATGCTGAAGTACTGGCGCTTTGCGGTCGTTGCGGCGTTCATCATTGCCGCGATCGTGACGCCGACCATCGACCCGGTGACGCAGTCACTGGTCGGCGGGCCGATCATCATCCTGTACTTCGTCGGCATATTCCTGGCCTGGCTGGTGCGGCGCGAGTAACCGGATCAACTGTATAACCGGTTATACCAATCATTGCCGCCGCCGAGGCGCGGTGGTACCCTTCTCAGGATGCATCGCACCCCTGAACCCGTGGCGCTCCGGCCGTCTCGGACAGCCCCCACGCCAAGGCCGGAGGGTCTCCGCGTGGCTGACCCGCGCCTGACGGCACCACCCGCCCTGCTTCCCCTCTACGAGGTGCCGCCTGCTGTGGCCGGCCTCTACGAGGAGGTAGCGGACTGCCCCGCCTGCATCCTGGCGCGCACCCGCTCACGCACCGTTCCGGGCTCCGGGCCCGTCCCCAGCGACCTGATGCTGATTGGTGAAGGCCCTGGTCAGCGCGAGGACGAACTCGGGCTGCCGTTCGTCGGGCGCTCCGGCCAGTTCCTCGATGAACTGCTCGACACCATCGGCCGTTCGAGGCAGGACGTGTACGTCACCAACGTGGTGAAGTGCCGCCCGCCCGCCAATCGCGACCCCGAGCCTGCCGAGATCGCCGCCTGCGGCGACTTCCTGGAGCGTCAGATCGAGGCGGTACAGCCGCGGGTCATCGCCACGCTCGGGCGTTTCTCGATGGCCCGCTGGTTCCCCGGCGAGCGCATCTCATCGATCCACGGACGCGCCTCGCGCGCCGGCGACCGCTGGGTGGTGCCCATGTACCACCCGGCTGCGGCGCTCCGCGCCGGCGCCCTGCGCGAGGTGATGAAGCAGGACTTCCAACAGATCCCGGCGCTCCTGGCCGGCGACACGAACAGCAAGGCGACACGCCCATGACTGACAACCTGCGGATCATCCCCCTCGGCGGCCTGGGTGAAATCGGCCGCAACATGATGATCTACGAGTACGGCGACACGATGATCGCCGTGGACGTGGGGCTGATGTTCCCCGACGTGGATCACCCCGGTGTCGATCTGATCATCCCGGACATCGACTACATCATGCAGGACCCGTCCCGCCTGAAGGCGATCTTCCTGACCCACGGCCATGAAGACCACATCGGCGCCGTCCCGTTCCTCCTGAAGGAGGTCAACGCGCCGGTCTTCTGCCTCCAGCTCACCCGCGGCCTGCTGAGCGTGAAGTTGCGCGAACACCACCTCGCCGACTCCGCCGAGGTGAACGTGGTGGAGCCCGGAGACATCATCGATGTGGGGCCATTCTCCGTGGAGTTCTTCTCGGTATCGCACTCCATCCCGGACTCGGCGGGGCTGATCATCGAGACGCCCCTGGGGCCGATCGTCCACACCGGCGACTTCAAACTCGACCACACCCCGATCATGGGCCAGCACACGGACCTCGCACGCCTCGCCACGGTCGCCGAAGAGGGCGCGCTGTTGCTGTGCGCGGACTCTACGTACGCGGAGGTGGAGGGCTACACGCCTTCCGAGCAGCGTGTCGCGGAGACGCTCGACCGCTACATCGCCAACGCCGAGGGCCGGGTGATCGTCACCACGTTCGCTTCGCTCATCTCGCGCGCTCAGATCGTGATCGATAGTGCCGCGCGGCACGGCCGGCGGGTCTTCGTCACGGGTCGGTCGATGATCAACAACGTGACCATGGCGCGCGAACTCGGCTACCTGAAGGTGCCGGCGAACATGCTCATGTCCGTAAACGAGATGCGCAGCCACCCTGCCGACAAGACCGTGATCATCTGCACGGGATCCCAGGGCGAGCCAACGTCGGCGCTCACGCGCATGGCCTCCGGAAACCATCAGCAGATCACGATCCAGCAGGGTGACACGGTGATCCTGTCGTCCAGTCCGATCCCGGGCAACGAGAAGTTGGTGACGCGCAACATCGACATGCTGTACGCCGCGGGTGCGCAGGTGATCTATAGCCGCATCGCAGATGTCCACGTACACGGCCACGCCGCGCGCGAGGAACTGAAGATCATCCACCGCCTGGTGCGGCCGCAGTACTTCATCCCGATCCACGGCGAGTATCGCCATCTGGTGATGCATCGAGAACTGGCGATCTCGCTGGGCATGCCGCCCGAGAACGCCTTCATCCTGACGGACGGCGACGTGCTGGAGATCGACGAGGACAGCGCCGGCAAGGGCGAAAAGGTCTCCGCCGACTACGTGTACGTGGACGGCCTGGGCATCGGCGACGTGGACGACTTCGTCCTGCGAGACCGTCAGCGGCTGGCGGACGACGGCTTCCTGGTCTTCGTTGCCACCATCGACCGCCACAACGGAACCCTGACCCGCTCGCCGCAGGTGATGTCACACGGCTTCATCGGCCCGGACGAGGAGGGCGCCGTGCTGGACGAGGTGCGGCAACTGATCGTGGACGTCCTCGGCGGCGAGGAGCGCACAGTAGACTGGAAGCAGTTGCACGAATCAATCAGGGAGGATGTGTCAGACCTGCTGTACCGGAAGACCCATCGGCGTCCGCTGGTGATCCCGGTGATGCTGGAGGTCTGAGGCAGCCCGAAAGGAACGAGATCACATCGGCGCACGCCGGGGCGGGGGCCAGACGCGACCGAAGGAGCAACGGAGCCATGGCTCGCACCCGAACCCGCCGTGCGCGCGCTTCCCGGAGCGCCGCCCCCGCCCTTCCTGATCTCGCGACGATCGCGCGCAGCCTGCTGCGCCCCGAAGTCATCGGCACCGCCCTGGTGGTGATGGCCGTCGCCTCGATCCCATACCTCGTCCCGCTCACCGGCGTGATCGGCGAGTTCCGCGACTTGCTGGTGCAGGCGCTTGGCCTTCACGTGTTCACGCTGATCGTCCTGCTCGCCGCCACCGGCCTGATGCTCGCCCTGAAGCGCGGCGAGGCGATCCGGCGGCACGTGCGCCACATTGCCGGCATGGTCGCCTTGCTCGTCTTCCTGGCGGGCCTCCTGGGCCTCTGGCAGCCGGACGTGCGCGTCGGCGAGGTCGACTTCAGCGTCGTCTCCACCGGCGGCGATGCGGGCCGCGCCCTCACCTCCAGCGGCATCGCCGCGGCCGGCTGGCTGCTGGCGCTGGTCGCCGGCTTTGCGCTCCTCTGGCCGAGGACAGCGCAGGCCCTGGTCGCGAACGCACCGCGGTACGCGTGGGAGACACTGCGCTGGCTCTGGGACCTGGGCCTCCACCGCCGCCTGTGGCGCATGCTCGCCGCCACGCCTGCGCTCCTCGCGCGCCTCAACCGACGCGCGGACGCGCCCGCCGCCGTCGTCGAGGCATCCGTCGAAGCCGAGGCGGCCCCGAAGCCCGCCCGCCGCAAGGCCGTGGCGAGTGCTGTCGCAGAGAGCGCGCTCGACCTCGATGCCGCCGTACCCGCCTCGGAGCGGAGGCGCGCCCGTGCCACTGACGACCCTGGCAAGCCCGCCACGCAGTTGCCGATGGACATGGAGACGCCGATTGGCGAGTGGCGCGAGTCCGCGGATGGCTGGCAGATCCCGCCGATGAAGCTCCTCGCCCCGCAGCCGGCCGATACCGACCGCACGATCGACAACAGCATCCGCGCCCGGCTGATCGAGCAGACGCTCTCCTCGTTCGGGGTCGATGCGAAGGTGGTGGAGATCAACACCGGCCCCACGGTCACGCAATTCGGCGTGGAGCCGGGTTGGGACGTGAAGACCAAGGCCGTCGTGGAACGCGATGCCACCGGCACCGTGATGACGGACGCCTCCGGCGCGCCACGCACCAGCGACGTGGAGATCGCACGCACGCGAATCCGCGTGAACCGCATCACCGCGCTCCAGAACGACCTCGCGCTGGCGCTCGCGGCGCCCGCGCTTCGCATTGAAGCCCCCGTGCCCGGCAAGGCGATGGTGGGCATCGAGGTGCCGAACGGGACGACCTCGATCGTCACGTTGCGACAGGCGATGGAGTCCGGAACGTTCAAGGCGATCATGGAGAAGGGCGCGCTGCCGATCGCGCTCGGCTCCGGCGTCTCCGGCGACACCGTGGTCGCTGACCTGGCCAAGATGCCCCACCTGCTCATCGCCGGTGCGACCGGTGCCGGCAAGTCAGTCGGCCTGAACTCGATCATCGCTTGCATGCTCATGAACTTCTCACCCGAGCAACTGCGGTTCGTGATGGTGGACCCGAAGCGCGTGGAGATGACCGCCTACACCCCCATCCCCCACCTCGCCTTCTCCGAGATCGTCGTGGAGATGGATCGGGTCGTGGGCACGCTGCAGGCGGTGATCAACGAGATGGAGACGCGCTACCGGCGCTTCGCCCAGGTCGGCGTCCGCAACATCGAGCGCTACAACGAGAAGGAACCGCGGAAACTGCCCTACTGGGTGGTGATCATCGATGAACTCGCGGACCTGATGCTGGCGGCGCCGTACCAGGTAGAGCACCAGTTGGTGCGCCTCGCACAACTGGCGCGTGCCACCGGCATCCACCTGATCGTCGCGACGCAGCGGCCCTCGGTGGACGTGATCACCGGGCTGATCAAGGCGAACTTCCCGACGCGGATCGCCTTCGCGGTCTCATCCAGCGTGGACTCACGCACGATCCTCGATCAGGGCGGCGCGGAGAAGCTGCTGGGCAAGGGCGACATGCTCTACCTGGCGCCGGACGCGCAGAAGCCCAAGCGCGTGCAGGGCGTCTATGTCACGGATGAGGAGATCGAGGGCATCGTCTCCTTCTGGACGCAGGACCGCTTCAAGAAGCTCGCGCCGGAGAAGTACGACGACATGCTGGAGAAGGCGCTGGACCAGGCGATCACAATGGCCCCGGACGGTTCGATGCCGCCTGATCCCGCCGACGACCCGATGATCCAGCGCGCGATCGATGTGGCGAAGGGGAGCAAGTCGCTCTCGACGTCCATGCTTCAGCGCAAGCTCGGCATTGGCTATCCGCGTGCCGCACGGCTGATGGATCTGCTGGAGGAGCGCGGCGTCGTGGGGCCTCAGGAGTCCGGCAGCAAGCCGCGTGACGTGCTGATCGACGAGGACGGCGACGCTGTCGGCGGCGTCGATGCGTTCGAGCCGGCGAGCCTCGCCGCGCACGCCGCCTCCTTCACGCCATCGAAACGGCGCGAGGCTGACGACGCAGAGAAGCCCGCCTCGCGCTCGTTCCCCCCGGCGTTCGACGCCGAGTAGGGCCGCACGAGGCCACCCACCCGTTCGCGCTCGTTCGCACGAGCACATCCGCGAGTTCCGATGCGCAGCAATGCGTCGGTGCGACCTCGGCGCGCAGGTATCTGGGTGCGGGCCGCGAGAGCGGCGCTCCCCCGCCTTGCCCGGCGGGTGCACCATGAAGGCAGCCAGTAAACGAGTGGTTGCCCCGAACGGTAGGAACCGCCATTGAAGCGAACGACATCATCGGACGCATGACCGTCCTCGAAGGTGCAGTGCCAGGCCGAACCACTAGCGAGTGGGGCTGTGACTGAGCCCATGTGGCTCCGTCCTGAGCGCGACGATGCGCGCCAACTCTTGCGCTCCGGCCTCTACTCCAGGGCCAACGCCGTCTTTCGGCGATGCGAGCCTGGGTGCTGAATCTTCGGGCGGACAAGCCGCCCCCCGGCAGTGGATGCCGGGGGGCGGTTCTGCGTTTGCGGGGCCAATCGAGCGCGGGTGGGTGCCCCTACTTCGTGCGGCGCGTGCGGCCGCCACGCACTTTGCGGGCGTCCGGGCGACGTGTCTGCTTCGAGAGCGACCGAAGCGACTCGGGCATCCCGTCGCCCAACTGCTCGTGCCGCAACTCCACCACCTGGTCGCGCAGCAGTGCCGCGCGTTCGAAGTCCAGGTCCTTCGCCGCGGCCTTCATCTGCCGCTCGAGGTCCGCGATCATCCTCGCGAGTTCCTCCTTGGGCAGGTCGCTCGCGCGCACGTCGTAGTCGGGGGACTCCTCCGCCACCTGGCGCAGCCGGTCACCGATGTCACGGATGGTCTTGCGAATGCCCTCCGGCGTGATGCCGTGTTCGATGTTGTAGGCCGTCTGGATCTCGCGACGGCGCTCGGTCTCTTCGATGGCGTATCGCATGGAGTCGGTGATGACGTCCGCGTACATGATCACGCGACCATCCACATGCCGAGCAGCGCGCCCCACAGTCTGCACCAGTGATCCGCCCGAGCGCAGGAAGCCCTCCTTGTCGGCGTCGAGGATGCAGACCAGCGACACCTCCGGCAAGTCGAGTCCCTCGCGCAGCAGGTTGATGCCAACGACCACGTCGTACACGCCCAGGCGCAGGTCGCGCAGGATCTCGATGCGTTCGAGGGTGTCGATCTCGGAGTGGAGGTACATCGTCTTGACCCCCACCTCCTGCAGGTAGTCGTTCAGGTTCTCGGACATCTTCTTGGTCAGCGTGGTGACCAGCGTCCGCTCGTTGCGGGCGGTGCGCGCCCGCACCTCGGCGAGCAGATCGTCGATCTGGCCCTCGGTCGGGCGCACCTCGATCAGCGGGTCGATGAGGCCCGTGGGCCGGATCACCTGTTGCACTACCTGCTCGGAGACCGCCAGTTCGTGCGGGCCCGGCGTCGCGGAGACGAAGATCGCCTGGTTGATATGGGCGTCGAACTCCCGGAAGTTGAGCGGGCGGTTGTCCATCGCGCTGGGCAGGCGGAAGCCGTACTCGACCAGCGTCTCCTTGCGTGACCGGTCGCCCTCGTACATGCCGCGCACCTGGGGCACCGACATGTGCGACTCGTCGATGAACAGCAGCCAGTCGTCCGGGAAGTAGTCCAGCAACGTCCACGGTGTGGATCCGGGCGGACGCGCGGCGAGGTGGCGCGAGTAGTTCTCGATGCCCGAGCAGTATCCGGCGGAGCGCAGCGTCTCCAGGTCGTATCGGGTGCGCTCGTCCAGCCGTGCTGCCTCCAGGATTTTACCGGCCGCGCGCAGTTCGGCGAGGCGTGCCGCCAGTTCCGTTTCGATCGAGCGGATTGCGTCCTGCATCCGGTCGCCGGAGGTGACGAAGTGCTTGGCGGGGTAGATCGCGGTGCGCTCCGCCTCGGTGAGCAGTTCGCCGGTGAGCGGGTCGAGCGTGACGATCCGCTCGACCTCGTCGCCGAAGAAGTCGATGCGGATCGCCAGATCCTCGTACGCCGGGAAGACGGTGAGCGAATCGCCGCGCACCCGGAAGGTGCCACGGATCAGGTTCATATCGTTGCGCGCGTACTGCATGGCCACGAGCTGGCGGATCATCGAGCTGCGGTTGACGTGGCGGCCCTTCCACAGGTCCACCACGAACGACTGGTACTCGCCCGGCTCGCCGAGGCCGTAGATGCACGACACGGATGCGACGATGATCACGTCCCGCCGCTCGAAGAGCGCGCGCGTCGCGGCGTGGCGCATCTTGTCGATCTCGTCGTTGATGTCCGCGTCCTTGGCGATGTAGGTGTCGGACCGCGGGATGTACGCCTCTGGCTGGTAGTAGTCGTAGTAGGAGACGAAGTACTCCACGGCGTTGCTCGGGAAGAACTCCCGGAACTCCTGCGCCAGTTGTGCGGCCAACGTGCGGTTGTGGGCCAGCACCAGCGTCGGACGCTGGTACGCTTCGATGAGGTTGGCCATCGTGAACGTCTTGCCGGTGCCGGTGGCACCCAGGAGGGTCTGTGTGCGCATCCCCTGATTCAGGCCAGCCAGCAGCCCCTCCACGGCGGAAGGCTGGTCGCCGGTCATCTGGAAGTCAGAGACGAGTCGGAAGGGCGTCGCCTGGATCGGCGGCGGGTCAGAAACGGTCACAGGATCCCCCGGAGGCTGCGGATCCCAGTGTACCGCGCTAGTTCGTGCGCTCCGAACTGCCCGGTGACACCGGAACGCCATGACTGGTCGTGCCATGTCCGAACTGCACGACGCGGTTCTTTCCCGACTGCTTCGCCTCGTACAGGGAATGGTCGGCGCGGAGGATCAGTTCGAATTCGTCCTGGTCCGGCTCCAGTGGCAATGAGGCGATCCCAATGGAAATCGTCATCTTCAACGGCGGCTCGCCTGTCCGCGGCACACCACTCGAGCGGAAGTCGAACGATTCGATGGCGACACGCAACTTCTCGGCCACGCGGATCGCGTGGGATACATCCGTTTCCGGCAATGCCAGCGCGAACTCCTCGCCGCCGTAGCGGCCGAGGATGTCGGACTCTCGCACATTGGCCGCGATGATGTGCGCCGTGGCACGGAGGACATAGTCCCCGAACGGATGCCCCCAGCGGTCGTTCACACGCTTGAAGTTGTCCAGGTCGACCATCAGAACGGAGAGATGGCGGCTATACCGGCGCGAACGGCGAAACTCCGCACCGAGCATGTCGAAGAGCGCGCGCCGGTTCAGCAGCCCCGTCAGGCCGTCCGTCCGCGCCAGGCGGTCCAGTTCGACGGACGCCTCGCGCAGTTCGGCGGCGGTGTGTACCAGGTTCCGCTCGCGCGTCATTGCGCGGCGCGCGTTGACCCGGAGTTGCAGCGCGAATGCGAGCGTGAACGCCATCCCGATGAGCCCGAGTGCGTCCTGACTGAGGCCGAACAGCCGCACTCTGAACAGTGGCCCATCGAGGCTGACATCGACCACGACAACCACCACGATCGCGATCAGGGCACCGACCAGGGGCCAACGTGTCTCAATGAGTTGCCTCACGCGACGTTCCCGGCCGGCGCCTGCTGGGAGAGCACGGCGCGCAGGAGATCCTCCAGCGTGTCCGTCTCCGGGCGCTCGTCCAGCACGCGCTCGACGGCCCGCTCCGCGTCACGGCGGGTGTACTGAAGGGAGACGAGCGCCTCCACGGCGTCGTCGCGCAGGTCCGGACCGACCGGCGGCGTCGCACGCTCCTCGACGCCGTCGCGCAGCAGCGCCTCCAGCGTTAGTTTGCCGGCGAGCCGCGCGATGATCGTCTGCGACAGCCGCGTACCGATGCCCGGCAGCGCCTGGAGCGCCTTCGCGTCACCCGCCTCCACCCAGCGTGCGATCTCGGAGACCGGCCGGGTGAGGGCACGTACTGCCTTCACCGGGCCTACGTCCGGCACCTCGATAAACTTGCGAAAGAACTCCCGCTCCGCCAGGTGCGGGAAGCCGACCAGCATCGGCGACGGGTTGCGGTCGGAGACGTGGTAGTAGGTGTAGATCGTCACATCATCGCCATCGAGCACGCCGGCGATCCAGTCGTTCGCGAAGGCGGGGATGCGCACCTCGTACGAGACGCCATGCACGGCGACCCACGCGGTCGCGGTCTCGGCGTCCCAGCGCGTGACCTGGCCGGTGAGCGCCGTAATCATCGGGCCATCGCCTCTTCGAGCCGCGCGTCGGCGAGCCGGGTGAGGGCGATCGCAGCGGCGTCCGAGACATCCAGCGGCCCTGCGAGTTCGGTCAGGCCGAGGTGGAGGAGTACCATCTGCTGCACCTGCTCCTTCGGCGCGCCGCCCCACCCGACCACGGACTCCTTGATCGAGGTGGGCGCGTACTCGAAGACGGGGATGCCGGTGGTGGCGGCGGCGACCATGGCGGCCGCGCGCGCCTCGCCCACGGCCATGGCGGAGCGCACGTTCTCCGCGACGAACTGCTGCTCCACGGCCAACTCGGCCGGGCCGTACTCGGCGATCAGCGCGGTCACGAGGTCAAAGATGCGATAGAGGCGCTGCGCGCGCGGCTCGGCGGGCTTGGTGCGCATGAAACCGGAGTGCACCAGCGTGCCGCCGGAGCCTCGACCGTCCACCACGGCATAGCCGGTCACGGCAAGTCCGGGGTCGATCCCCAGGACGCGACGCGCCAGCGCCGGATGCAGGTCGGACATCTAGCCCCCTCAGCGGATCCCCAGCAGTGCGTTCCGCAGGGGACGCGGCTAGCCCGCGATCGCCTCCAACACCGCGTCATCGAACTCCGCGTTCGAGAACACGCGTGACACGTCGTCCAGTTCGTCCAGCCGCTCCAGGAGCTTCAGCACGCTCTCAGCGTCCTTCTCGGCCAGCTGGATCCGCGCGCGCGGGATCGGTGCCAGTTCGGCGCTATCCACCGCCAGCCCGGCCGCCTCCAGCGCTTCGCGCACCTTGTGCAGGTCGGCAGCCTCCGTGATCACCTCGACCGAGGTGTCGTCCGTGGCGTCCACGTCCACGGCGCCGGCCTCGATCACCTGGAGTTGCACCTCGTCCAGGTCGCGGCCGGCGGCGTTCAGCATGATCACGCCGCGGCTATCGAACTGCCAGGAGACCGCGCCGTTGTCAGCCATCGACCCGCCGCCGCGCGAGAACGCGTGACGGACGTCCGCGACGGTGCGGTTCCGGTTGTCAGTGACGACTTCCACGATGATCGCGGTGCCGCCTGCGCCATACCCCTCGTAGGTGATTTCTTCGAGGTTAGCCGCGTCGCCGCCGCCCGTCGCGCGCTCCACGGCGCGCTTGATGTTGTCCGCGGGCATGTTCGCCTGGCGGGCCTTCTGGATCGCGAGGCGCAGTCCCGCGTTCAGTTCGGGGTCAGGGTCACCCTGCTTGGCGGCCATGGTGATATCGCGCCCGAGTTTCGTGAAGGCCTGCCCCTTCTTCGCGTCGGTGGCAGCCTTCTTGTGCTTGATCGAGGACCATTTGGAGTGACCGGACAATCCAGGAACCTCCCGCGCAGCCTGTGATCGAACGTGCGGATCAGATCATCCGCCTGCATCAATTCGATGCGTATCGTACCAGTCACCCACCCGAAACGGTGAGCAGCGCCGCGCCGGCTAGACCGGCAGCAGTACGTTATCGATCAGTCGCGTGCCGCCGAAGCGCACCGCAAGCGAGAGCAGCGCGTCTCGCGCGATCGCGCCGCGGCACTCCTCCAGCGAGCCCTGGTCGGCCAGCGACACGTAGTCGATGCGCGCCAGCGGCTGCGCCTCGATCTCAGCGCAGACGAGCGCCCTCAGCGCCTCCGCATCGTGCACACCGTCGCCCCACGCCGCCTCCGCGCGGCGCAGCCCCCGCGAGAGCGCCAGCGCCTGCGCGCGCTCTTCCGGTGACAGGTAGACGTTGCGCGAGGAGAGCGCGAGCCCATCCGGCTCTCGCACGGTGGGACAGCCGATGACTTCGACCGGTAGCAGCAGGTCGCGGGTCATGCGCTTGATCACCACCAACTGCTGTGCGTCCTTTTGGCCGAAGTAGGCGCGCTGCGGCTGCACGATGGCGAACAACTTGCTCACGACCGTCGTGACGCCATCGAAGTGCCCGGGGCGTGCGGCACCCTCCAGCACCGTCGAGAGCGGCCCAACGCTGACCGTGGTGGTCGCACCCTCCGGGTAGACCTCGTCGACCGGGGGCATGAGAACCAGCGCGACGCCCTCGGCCTCGCAGATGGCGAGGTCACGCGGCTCGTCGCGCGGGTAGCGGTCGAAGTCGTCGTTGGGGCCGAACTGGGTCGGATTGACGAAGATGCTCACGGCCACCGCGTCGCACTCCGCGCGGGCGCGGCGCATCAGCGAGCGGTGGCCCTCGTGCAGGAAGCCCATCGTCGGCACGAGGCCCAGCGTGCCGCCGAGGGCGGCGCGGGGGGCGCGGAACTCCGCGACGGTGCGGGCGACATGCATGTGCGCGTCCGGCCGGTTGAGGTGGCTACTCGACAGGTCGGGGGGCGGGAGCGGCCTCCACCTCGCGCATCACGCGCTCGGCTTCGCTCATGTCCTCTTCGTCGCTTGGCGTCATGCGGCGGATCAGTTCCAGGGCGCGCTCGTCCATGTAGAAGGACTCGGCGGCCGTGGGGAACGCACCGGCCTGTACCTGCTCGCGGTACTCGGTCAGGGCGGCCTTGATCTGCTCGCCGACCTCGGCGAAGCGGCGCGCGTGCTTTGGCTTCAGGTCGTCGTACAGACCCAGAATGTCGTGCCACACCTGCACCTGCCCGCTGCAGAACGGCCCGGCGCCGATGCCAATGGTGGGTACCTTCACGCGCTGGGTGATCATGTGGGCGAGGGCGGTCGGCACGAGTTCCAGCACGATGGCGTACGCACCGGCCTCGGCCAGCGCGGCGGCGTCGGTGATCAGGTGGACTGCGTCGCGCGGGGTCTTGCCCTGCACGCGGAAGCCGCCGAACTGGTTCACGGACTGTGGGGTCAGGCCTACGTGGCCCATCACCGGGATACCAGCCTCCACCAGCTTGTGGACGGTCTCAGCGGAGCGCTGACCGCCCTCCAGCTTGACCGACGAACAACCGGTCTCCTTCATCAGGCGCGTCGCGTTGTGCAGCGCCTGCTGCCATCCCTCCTGGTAGGAGCCAAAGGGCATGTCGACCACTACGTGGGCGCGCTTGGCGCCACGAACCACGGCGCGGCCGTGGTGGATCATGTCTTCCATCGTGACGGGAAGGGTTGAGTCGTAGCCGAGGATGACCATCCCCAGCGTGTCACCGACCAGGATCAGGTCGATGCCGGACTCGTCCGCCAGCTTGGCGGTCGGGTAGTCGTACGCGGTCACCATCGTGATGGGCTTGCCCTGCTCGCGCATCGCTTGCAGGTCCAGCACAGTTACGGGCTTTGCCATGGATTGCTCCGTCTCGGTCTTTCGGATCCAAGCGGAATGGGAACGAAGCCCTGAGTTGGATCTCGGTACTGCCTCACCGCCACGACGGGTCGATGGGCTCTCCCTGTTAACCCGAGTATATGGTTTGGGCAGGGCGCGTCAACGTAATATCCGCCGTTGGCGTCGATGCTTCCGTGCAGCATCAGCAACCGCCGGAATGCCCGCCAGCGAGGTCGCCGAGCGCACCCCGGCGAGCACCGCCCGCTCCACCGCGCGCGTCGCCATCGCCTCAATCGGGCCGACCTCGTCGTCGGCGATCTCGAGGCTGCCGGTCGCCAGCGCGAAGATGACATCGCCATCGGTGCGGGTGTGGACCGGCCAGATCGTGCGGGCAAAGCCATCGTGGGCCACGGTCGCCATGCGGTTCACCTGGGTCTTGGTCAGGCGCGCGTTCGTCGCCACGACCGCGAGCGTGGTGTTGCGCCCCGCCTCCTCCGTCCGGCGGCGGCCCCGGCCAGTGCGCAGGAGCGCGTCCATGTCCGACATGCCGCCTCGGTCGTCGCGCGGCGCGGCCACCACCTCGCCGGTGCGGGGGTCCCGAATGCTGCCGACCGCGTTGACGGCGGCGATCGCGGCGACAATCACGCCGGTGTCCAGGAGCTCGCTCGCGGTGCCCAGGCCGCCCTTCCAGTTGCGCCCCGGGCCGCCCATCTTGGCGACCGTGGCACCGGTGCCGGCGCCGACGCTGCCCTGCTCCACACGACCGCCCGAGGCCCGTGCGGCTGCCCTTCGCCCGGCCTCCGCGTCTGGCCACGAGGGCTTCCCGACGGCGAGGTCGAACAGGATCGCGGAGGGCACGATGGGTACGTGGAGTTCACCCATTGGGAAGCCGACCCCGCGCTCGGAGAGGTAGCGCATCACGCCCGTCGCGGCCTCCAGCCCGAAGGCGGAGCCGCCGGACAGGACGATCGCGTGGACGTGCTCGACGAGGTTGCCAGGGCGCAACAGGTCTGTCTCGCGCGTGCCGGGGGCGGCCCCACGCACATCGACGCCCCCGACGGTGTTCGGTGGGCAGAGGATCACGGTGCAGCCGGTGGCGGCGCGGCGGTTGGTCCAGTGACCAACGCGGATGCCAGGGATGTCGGTGATTGCGTCGCGCAGGTCGGGCATTGGCCCGGGCGCGCTAGCCCGCGGCCTGCGCGGTGGCGGTGTAAGAGGCCGGCCGTGCCGGGACCAGTTCGTCCACGAATTGGACGCAGCGGCGGACATACTGCTCGGGCGCATGCCGGAAGGCGTCGCCGTGGCCCATCAGGTCGCTCACGATCCAGACGCGTACGCGCGGGTCGAGCGAGGCGGCGGCCAGGTTCAGCGTGTGGGCCGGCGGGACTTCCGGGTCACCCTCGTTGTGGATGAACAGCACCGGCATCGTGACGCGCTCGATGGCGCGAATCGGCTGCACGGCGTCCATGTCGGCGCGGAAGAGGCGGCGCGTGAAGAAGGAGGCGAGTGCAAACACCGGGCCCGGCACGCGGCGGTACTGGTGGCGCATGTACTGGCGCATGGCGACGAACGGCGAGTCGGCGATGACGCCAGTGACATCGGTGCCCTGCGCAGCCGCCTCCAGCGTCAGCGCGGCGCCGAAGCCGAAGCCGTGCAGGAAGATCGGCGTGGTGCCGGTGCGGCGACGGGCGTACGCCACGGCCGCCTGCACATCGAGGCGTTCCTCACGGCCGAGCGTGTCGCGCTTGCCACCGGACTCGCCGTGGCCGCGCAGGTCGAAGGCGAAGACGGAGAAGCCTCGGCGGATGTAGTCGCGCTGGAGGGCCAACATGTCGCGATTGCGACCGGTGCGGGTGCAGCCGAGGTCGTGTACCAGCACCACCGTGGCGCGCGCGCCGGGCGAATCCAGGAACCAGCCGCGGAGCGTGAGTCGGTCAGAGGTGAGGAACTGGATCTCCTCGTAGCGGAGTCCCAGGTCGGCAGGTGTGCCCTGCACACGTACGCGCCGGGAGCGCGTAATGGCGTCCGCCAGGAAGATCGCGGCAATCGCCGTGGAGAGCATCACGCAGGCCACGGCGCCGAGCGCCATCCATGTCAACATGGTGAAGGTTCGCTTCCCCCGCACGCCGGGCATTGAGTTGCCTGACGAAGCTTGCGTACCGTAGCAACTGATGCAAGCGGGAGGCAATAGGGAAAGCGTTATGTAT
Organism: Chloroflexota bacterium; assembly: GCA_027592645.1. GTDB lineage: Bacteria > Chloroflexota > Dehalococcoidia > UBA2979 > UBA2979 > W-Chloroflexi-9. The sequence goes on from JAQCKI010000004.1 coordinate 26,457, forward strand.
TGTCGTGTTAGTTAGGCAAATCTGACGGCCATTTGGCCACCCGTCAGCGGCGCCGCTGGCACCACGGACAGGTGTGCGTCCCGCGTCCTCCGACGCGCGACTTCTCAATGATGGCGCCGCACCGTTCGCACGGCTGCCCCTCCCGTCTGAAGACGTGCACCCGGATGTGGTGCAACCCCTTGGCGCCGAGGCCATCGCGATAGTCGCTGAACGATGACCCCCGGTCGCCCAGCGACTGCTGCAGCGTTTCCAGCAGCGCAGCGTGCAGCGCGCGCACTTTCGGCTTCGAGACGCGCCCGCCGTGGGTCTCCGGGTGGATGCGGGCGATCCAGAGCGCCTCGTCCGCGTAGATGTTGCCCACGCCCGCCGCGACCCGCTGGTCCAACAGCAGCGCTTTCACCGGTGCCGTCCGGCCGCGCAGGCGCTGGGCGAGCCATACCGGGGAGAACGCCTCGCTGAGCGCGTCCGGGCCGGTGTGTGGCATCGCCTCGGCCGGATCGTGGACCAGGTGCCAGGTGCCAAACTTGCGCAGGTCGTTGAAGCGCAGCGTCCGCCCGTCATCGAGATCGATGCGGGCACGCTCGAATCGGTGCGGCGGGGCGTCGCCGGCGGCGATGTGGAGCGACCCGGTCATCCGCAGGTGCACCACCCACGTGGTGGCGTCGTCCAGGTGCAGCAGCAGGTACTTCCCGTGCCGCCCGATGGACTCGACGCGCCGCCCCGCGAGCGCCTGTTCGAGCTCCCTCGGGGCGTGGGTCACGGCGAGGCGCTCCGCGCCGGCGTGAATCGTCACCCGCCGAATGCGCTGACCTACCAGCAACGGGGCGAGGTCGCGCCGGATCGTCTCGACTTCGGGGAGTTCGGGCACGCTTGGCCGCTACTCCATCTCGCCCCAGGACACGCCGACCTTCTCATCGAGGTCGAGCGGGACGGCCAGGTCGATGGAGGGCATGAGCCGCCGGGCGATCTCGCGCACGTCGTCCAGTTCGTCGCGCGGCGTCTCGAAGATCAGTTCGTCGTGCACCTGCAGCAGCATCCGCGCCAGCCCGCCCTTGCGGCGGTGCGCCTCCAGTTCGACATCGATGTTGTTCATGGCGATCTTGATGATGTCCGCCGCGGCGCCCTGGATCGGCATGTTTACCGCGACGCGCTCGGCGGCCTGCCGCACCACGTGGTTCCTGGAGCGCAGGTCGGGGATGTAGCGCCGGCGACCGGCCAGCGTCTCCGCATAGCCGCGCTCGCGCGCCTCCTCCACCACCTCGGTGCGCCACTCCTGGACGCGCGGGTACGCGCCGAAGTAGGCGGTGATGAACGCCTCCGCTTCGTCACGCGGGATGCCCTCGCGCGTCGCCATGCCAAAGGCGGTGAGGCCGTACAGCACGCCGAAGTTGAAGACCTTCGCGCGACGGCGATCCTCCGAGGTCACGGCGGACTCGGGCTTCTTGAAAACACTGGCGGCAGTAGCGGTGTGGATGTCCTTGCCTTCGCGGAAGGCCAGTCGCAGGCCCTCGTCGCCGCTGACGTGCGCCAGCACCCGCAGTTCGATCTGCGAGTAGTCGATCGAGAGCAGCACCGGCGCCACGCCGCAGTCCCGCGCGACGAACGCGCGGCGCACCAGCTGGCCGATCTCGGTGCGGACGGGGATGTTCTGCAGGTTCGGATCGTTGGAGGCGAGCCGGCCCGTGGCCGCCGTCACCTGCGAGAACACCGTGTGCACCCGCCCCGTCCGAGGGTTCACCTGCAGCGGCAGCGTGTCGATGTAGGTCGACTTGATCTTCGTCAATTCGCGCCAGTCGAGGATGGCATCGATCACCGGGTGCAGCGGGCGCAGCGGCTCCAGCGCGTCCGCGTCCGTGGTGAAGCCGGTCTTGGTCTTGCGGGTGTGGGGTAGTCCGAGTTCATCGAAGAGCAGTTTCGAGAGTTCCAGTGGGGAGCCGATCCTGACCTCGTGCCCCACGGCGTCGTACACGGCGCGTTCCGCCGCCTTGATGCGATCGCCGAGCGTCCGGTCGATGCCGGCGAGGACACTGGTGTCCAGGGCGACGCCGTAGTGCTCCATGCGTGCCAGCACGGGCACGTGCGGCAGGTCGATCTCCTTGAAGACACGCTCCAGTGCTGCCTCGGCCAGTTCCTCGCGCAGCGGTGCGACTGCGCTCGCCATCATGTCCGCGTTCGCTGCCGCGTACCGCGTCACGTCCTCGATCGGCGCACGCGAGAACGGGATCGCCTTGCTCGCATTCCCCAGGAACGACTTCGGGTCGATGGTCTCGCGGTGGAGGCGGGAGGAAGCGAGCCGCTGCAGCGTGATGTTGGAGTCGCCGGCCAGGTACGCGGCGATCTGCGTGTCGAAGTCGACCGAGGCCGGCCAGCAGCGCGGATCCGCCTCGGATAGCGCCAGCAGCGCAAACTTCGCATCGTGGCTGATGCGCTCGATCGCCGGGTCGGTCAGAAGCGGCACCAGCGCGTCCAGCACCGCCGTACGCGGCAACTGGCCGGGACCTGCGCCCGCGCCATCATCCAGCAGGCGCGGCTGCTCCTCGGACACGTGGCCAAACGGGACGTACGCAGCCCGCCCCGGCTCCGGGCTGATCGCGATGCCGACGAGGCTGTCGCCCGCCTTCACCGGGTGATCGCTGTCCGCCACGACGGAGAGTGCCATGCGCCCGCTGGCGCGCACCGCGGCGATGAGCGCATCCAGCCCGGCCTGCGTGGTGACGGTCTCGTAGGTGCCGTCCGGTTCCTCAGAAGGTGCAGCCTCGTCATCAACGAGGTCGGAGTCCGGGAGACGGCGGATCAGCGACCGGAACTCCAGTTCGTTGAACAGGTCCACCACCGCCTGCCGGTGGTAGTGCCGCACGATGGACGACTCCAGGTCCAGCGTCACATCGGGCACCTCGCGCACAATCGTCGCGAGTTCGCGCGAGAGGATGGCGTCGTTGACGCCGGCCTCCAGCGCCGCGCGCAGCCGCTTCGGCTCGACCTCCTCAATGCGATCGAGCATCACGTCCAGCGTGCCGAACTGCTCGATGAGCGCCTTCGCCCCCTTCTCGCCGATGCCCTTCACGCCGGGGATGTTGTCGGAGGTGTCACCCACCAGCGCCTTGTAGTCCACCATCCGCTCCGGCTCGAAGCCGAACCGGTCGATGACGGTCTCTATGTCGTACATGATGTAGTCCTTCTGGTACGCGCGGTACATGTAGACCCGCACGCCCGGCTGGACCAGCTGCACCATGTCGTTGTCCATGGTGACGATGACGACGGGGATGCCCTCTTCCTTCGCCTGCTGAGCCAGCGTGCCCAGCACGTCGTCCGCCTCGTACCCCATCTTCTCGACGAGCGGAATCTGGAAGGCCGCCAGCAGCTGGCGGACGCGCTCGAACTGCGGGATGAGGTCGTCGGGCGTCGCATCGCGGTGCGCCTTGTAGCGCTCGTCGCGCGCCTTGCGGAACGTCTCCTCGGAAGCGTCCCAGGCGGCGATGACGTGGGTGGGCTTCAACTCGTTGAGGACGGTGAGCAGGCTGTTGGCGTAGCCGAAGACGGCCGCCACCGGCTCCCCCGTCCGGCGCACGGTGAGCACGTCACGCAGCGCGAAGTAGGAGCGAAAGATGATGCCGTGCGAGTCGAGGATGACGAGCAGGGGCTCCTGCGCGGCCTCGGCGGCGGGGGCGGTCTCAGTGGTGCTGGTCACGGCCCGAGTATAGCCCGCGGCCCGCCCGTGCCCGACCGCCGGGCGGCATCCCACCCTTCCGCACGCTCCCGGGACACCCGGGAGGCGCATGGCACGTATCATGCCGCGGATGTTGCGCTACCGATCCCTGCCGAGGCTTGCCATCCGCCGGATGTCGCGCAACTGGCGGCTGCTCCTGAGCATCGTCGTGGGCACCATGGTGGCCGCCGCCATCCTCTCCGCCACGGCGGTCTACGCAGACGCCATCCGCGACCTGGGCCTCCGCTACGCGCTCGACCAGCACGATCCGAAGGCGCTCGACGTCGTGGTGAGCCAGAACAACGTCACGGTCTCGGGCGCGACCTACAGCGCGACGCGCACGCGTCAGGACGCGGTGCTGGCGAACACGCTGGGAGCAACCGCCGGCGACCTCGTGCGGCAGGGCGTCAGCGCCACGCTCTTCCCGAGTGCGCCCGGGGTGGCCCCGGGCGATGACCCGGCACGGCCGCGTGCCAACGTGGTGTTCCGCTCGGATCTCGATACGCACATCGAGATCGTCGCCGGGAGCGCACCGGTGGCGGCACCGAGCCGCACGAGCGGGCCGATAGATGTCCTCGTGGGCCGCGCCACGGCAGAGGTCGCCGGACTGACCATCGGCCAGGAACTGGACCTGACACCGTTCTGGGATGCCTCGGCGGCACCGCTGCGCGTGCGCATTTCCGGCTTCGCCGTTGAGCGCGACCCGTTCGACCGCTACTGGGGGCAGGCCCCCGTACGGCTCGACGTGGAGTCTCGGACGTGGCCCACCTACCGCCTGTTCGTCTCGGAGGCCACGTTCTTCGGCGGTGCACTGGCGGGGCTGCCCGGCATGACCGCCGACTACCGGAACGACCACCAGGTGAACCTGGAGGCGCTCGACGCCCGCAACGCGGTCCCGATCGCGAACGGCCTCGGCGCGCTCGGCCGCACCCTTCGGGGCATCGACGAGCGGGTGACCGTCGAGGTCGGCCTGGAGCCCGTGCTGCGATCGTTCGACGAGAAGTTGTTCTTCACACGCATCCCGCTGCTGGTGCTGCTGCTGCAGGTCGGCGGCATCGTCGCGTACTACCTAGTGATGGTCTCCACGATGCTGATCGAGCGGCAGGCGGCGGAGATCGCCACCATGCGCAGCCGCGGAGCCACCACGCCGCAGTTGCTCGCGATGTACGGCGTGGAGGGCTTCATCCTCGCGATCCTGGCCACCGCGGTGGGGCCACCGCTGGCGGGATTGGTGATTAGCGCACTCGGGCCGACGCCGGCATTCAGCGCGCTCTCGGGCGGTGGCGCGCTCACGGTGCACATCGGCGCTGCCGCGTACATCCTCGCGATTGCGGGCGCGCTGCTCGCGTTCACGGCGCTGATGGTGCCCGCGTGGTTCGCCACACGGGACACGGTGGTGGAGTTCAAGCGCGGCGTGGCGCGGCCGAAGCCGGTGCCGTTGCTGCTGCGCTACTACCTCGACGTGGCGTTCGTCCTCGTCGTCGCGGCGATCTTCTACCGCCTGTCGCAGCAGGACGGCCTGGTCTCCGAGACGATCTTTGGCGAGGCGCGCGTGGACCCGTTCCTGCTGGCCACGCCGGCGGTGTTCATGCTCACGGTCGGCATCGTGTTCCTGCGCCTGTTCCCGGTGGTGCTGCGCCTCGTGGCCTGGATCGTGGGCTGGACGCGGAGCGTCGCGATCCTCGCGGGGATCCGCGCGCTGGTCCGAAACCCTACGCACTACACACGGCTGGTGCTGCTGCTGATGTTCGCCACCGGCGTCGGCATGTTCGGTGCCACGTTCTCGGCCACCCTCAGCCATTCGTACGAGGATCGCGCTCTGTACGTCTCCGGCGCGGACGTGCGAGCCGCGGGACTGGTGCCGCCGGCCTTCCAGGGCACGGATGGCGTGCTCGCCGCACTGGAGGGCGTCCCGGCGGACGACGCCAGCGTCGCGGTGCGCACCACCGGCTTTGCGTACGCCGGGCGCAACACCGCGGATGTCCAATTCCTCGGGGTCGACCCCGCCACGTTCGCGGAGGTGGCCTACTTCCGCGGCGACTTCGCCCCGCAGTCGCTCGACGCGATGATGGCAACGCTGGCCGATGACCCCGTTGTCCCGGCCACGGGGCCGCACCTGCCTGCGGACGCGCGCCAGATCGGCCTCTGGGTGCAGTTCCCTGACATCCGCGGGCGGATCGCGTTCGGCATCTCGCTCCGCGACGCCACGGGAAGGATCTCCCACCGCCAGGTCGGCATCACCCGGCCCGATCACCCCTCCACGACCGGGTGGACGCTCTTCGCCGCCGATCTCGAAGCGCCGAGGACGCGTGCGGGCGCCGTTTCCAACGAGCCGGCGCTGGTCGCCCCCGTCGAACTGCTCGGCGTCTGGTTGACGCCGGCGGGGCGCACCGCCTCGCAGCGGGGTGTCGTGCACTTCGGGCCCGCAATCACGACGGCTTCCGCGCCGAACGAGGCAAGCGAGGTCGCCGGGCTCGTGGAGCGGGAGACGGCGTGGCCGGACGCCGCCCTCGTGCAGGACTTCAGCACGCCCGGCTTCGAACTCGTGCGGGCGCTGAAGCAGGCCACGACATCCGACCAGGTACGCATCATCGAGGGTGGCCCGCCGGGCGGCGGCGGCACGCTCCGCATGGACTGGTTCGACAGCGCCGGCACGCCCGGCTTCCGCGGAGTTGCCGCGGTGTTCGAAGGTGGCGCAGTGCCGGCCTACCTCAGCCGTCGCGAGGCGGACGCGCTGGGGCTGACTCCGGGCGACACGTTCCGTGCCTCCGCCGGCAGCCGCTACTTCGAGGCGCAACTGGCCGGCGTCTTCGACTACTTCCCGACGTTTGACCCGAACGCCCGAGGCGGCCTCGCGGTGGTGGACGGTGCGCGCTTCGCGGCGACGATCAACGCGGGACTCCCGGATCGCTGGGTGATCCCCAACGAGGCCTGGTTCGCCTCGGACAGTCCCGGGGCGACCGTCGCGGCGCTGGCGGCGCTCCAGCCGCGCGAGGTGGTCCAGCGCGCGGAGGTGCTGGCAGAGCAGCAGGAGGACCCGCTGGTGGCGGCGGGGTGGGCCGGCATCCTCGCGATTTCGTTCGGCGCAGTGCTGCTGCTCTCGGCGATCGGCTTCATCGTCTACTCGTACCTGACGGCGCAGCAACGAGGCCTGGAGTTCGCGATCCTCCGCACGCTCGGCTTCTCCCGCGTACAGGTGTTCGGGGTGGTGTTGTTCGAGCACCTATTCGTGATCGCGGCGGGCATGGGCCTCGGCACGGCCGTGGGCCTCCGCCTCGGGCGGATGATGCTCGGGCTACTCGCGGTCGACGAGCGCGGCGCCGCCGTGCTGCCGCCGCTGCTGATGCGCGTCTCCTGGATCGAGGTCGCCGCGGTGTGGGGCATCCTCGGTACGGTGTTCATCGCTACGATTGCCGCGGTGGTCGCGCTCTACTTCCGCCTGGCCGTCCACCGCGTATTGAGGATTGGCGACGCTTGATGGTGCAACCCGTGCCCGATGAGGCGCCGTACATCCACTGCGAAGACCTGTTCAAGATCTACAAATCGGACGACCTCGAGGTCGTCGCGCTCCGCGGCCTGGATCTGCGCGTGGAGCGCGGCGAGATGATGGCGATCGTCGGTGCCTCCGGTTCCGGCAAATCCACGCTGCTGAACATCCTCGCCGGGCTAGATCAGCCCTCGGCCGGCCGGATTCGGGTCGGCGAGCGCGACCTGCTCACCGTCCGCGAGGAGGACCTCGTCGACTACCGCCGGCGAGACGTTGGCTTCGTCTGGCAGCAGACCGGGCGCAACCTGATCCCGTACCTCGGCGCGCAGGAGAATGTGGAGGTGCCGATGGCGCTGGAGGGCGTTCCGCGGCGCGAGGCACGCGAACGCGCGCTCTCGCTCCTCGAGCAGGTCGGCCTCGCCGACAAGCGTCGCAACCGCCCGACGGAACTCTCCGGCGGCGAGCAGCAGCGCGTCGCGATCGCCGTGGCGCTCGCCAACCGCCCGCCGCTGCTGCTGGCCGACGAGCCGACGGGCGAACTCGACGCCGCCACCGCCGACGAGGTGTTCTCGGTCCTCACCCGCCTCAACCGCGACACCGGCGTCACCGTGGTCATCGTCACCCACGACCGCGAGATCACCCGCCGCGTCGACCGAGTGGTGGCGATGCGCGACGGGCGCACGAGCACGGAGATCGTCCGCCGTGCCCACTTCGCCCGCGACGAGGCGGAGCGCGCGGAGGAGTTCGCCGTCGTCGACCGCAGCGGACGTCTCCAGATCCCGCGCGAGTACCTCGACGAACTCGATATCGGCCGCCGCGCCCGCGTCACGATCGAGGGCGACCGCGTGGAGGTGCGCCCGGAGCAGGCGCACGACGAGACCACGAACCCTGATCGGAAGTGGCGTCGATGACCGCCCCGCAAGAGGGACCGCCAACCGGGCCCATGGTCCAGGTGCGGGACGTGACGCGCGTCTTCCGCTCGGCGGGGACAGCCGTCACGGCGGTGAACCACGTCTCGCTCACCGTGCAGCGCGGCGAGTTCATGGCGATCGTCGGGCGCTCCGGCTCAGGTAAGACGACGCTGCTGAACCTCATCGCCGGCCTCGACAAGCCGGACGAGGGCGAGGTCATCGTGGATGGCTTGGAGGTGCACCGCTTCGGCGATGCGGAGACCACCACGTTCCGCCGTCGCACTGTGGGCTTCGTGTTCCAGTCGTTCGGCCTGCTGCCACTACTCTCGGCCGCCGAGAACATCGACCTCGCGCTCCGCATCGCCGGTGCCGGGCTCCGCGAGCGCAGTGAGCGCACCCGCGAACTGCTGACACAGGTCGGCCTCACCGAGCGCGCTCACCACCGCCCGTACGAGCTCTCCGGCGGCGAGCAGCAGCGCGTTGCCGTGGCGCGTGCGCTGGCGAACCGGCCACCGCTGATCATCGCGGACGAGCCCACGGGCGAACTGGACTCCACCACCGGCGCGCAGATCTTCCAGTTGCTGCGCGATGTCGCCACGCAAGGCGTGACCGTGATCGCCGCCACACACGACCCGTTCGTCATCGAGCATGTCGACCGCGTGCTGGAGATGTCGGACGGGCACATGCTGCCGGAGGGCGAAGGCTCGCTCATTGCGCAGCACCGCCGGCGCGGGGTGGAAGTCCCCCGCCCTCGCACGGATCCGCCGCCCGTGCGACGCTGACTCGCATGAGCGGCGTGGTCCACGTCATCTGCGCGTCCCTGCGTCCTGATGCTCCCGCCGAGGCGGTAGCGCAGGCGATGGAGCGCGCCCGCGGCCTCGCTGAGGCACCGGGCGTCCTGCGCACCTTCGCCGCCCGCGCGGACGATGCCATCCTGACCGCTACCTGGGTCGCCGACGGTGCCGCGCTGGAGGTCTTCGCCGCTTCGCCGCCGCACATGGCCTTCGTGATGCGTGGGCTGGCACCGTGCATCCGCGGCATGTGGAGCGCCGCCGCCGAGACCGAGGCGGCCCCGCCCACCGAAGCGGCTGCGCTGTGGGTGTTCGCCGTACGTGACGCCGAGGCCGTCTTCGAGTGGCAGGTGCGCGACCTTCTCGCTGGCCTCGATGCGCTGCCGGGGCACCTCGCCGCGGGGCCCACGTTCGAGGAGCGCGACCGCTACCGCGCCGGCGGCGTGGTGGCGGTGCCAGCTGGCGGGATCGAGGCGTTCACGGCGGCCCTCAGTGCCGCCCGACAGACCTGGGGCGACCTCGCAGAGCACGTGGTCGATGGCTTCGCGCCGGTGGCCGCGTCGTGAACATGCCACCCGGCACTGGCGGCCCGACGAAGTACCGGGGGCGGCCACCCGGCGAGCGACGGAACCAGGGCGGCGGCCGGCGGCGCGCCTCGCCCGACCTCTCGACGGTCTCGGAGCGGCGGATGCGGCGGCAGTTGAGCCGCGTGATGCTGGTGGTGGCTGTCCTCATCCTCTTTGTCGTTGGGATCTCTGCCCTCGCCGAACGCGGTGGCCGGGACGCGCTTCCCGTCGAAGGCTCACTCGTTCCCGTCCCCGGCGCCGTGGCGGTGCCAGTCGACCGGATCATCGACGGCGACACCCTGGACGTCCGGGTCGCCGGCAGCACCGTGCGGGTGCGCCTCTACGGTGTCGACACACCCGAGCGCGGCGAGACCTGCTTCCGCGAGGCGACTGATCGACTGCGCGAACTCGCGGGCGATGTCGTGCAACTGCTCCCCGACGCCCGCCTTACGGACTCGTTCAGTCGCGAGTTGCGTTATGTCTATTCAGCAGACGCGATCCTGATCGACGAAGCCCTCGTCGTCGAGGGCTTCGGTGTCGCGTGGCGTGACGATGGTTCGAAGCGCGCCTCGATCATCGCGGCGGAGGAGGAGGCCCGCGCAGCGGGCCGCGGCTGCCTCTGGACGGCGGGCAGGTAGGTCCGCCCTACTCCACCGAGGACGTGGCCCGGACCAGCTCGAACACCAGATCGCCGTTGTCCCAGCGCAGGACCACGTGCGGCGCATCCACGCTAATCCACGCCGTACGCACCGCCCGGCCGCTGCGGAAGATGAGGCGCCACGCCTCGAACTCGCCGGCAGGCACCGTGACCGTCTCGCGCTGCGGCACCTGCAGGTTCACGGTCTGCTGGCTGCGATCCATGGGGTTCACCGACACGTAGTTGCGGTTGAAGCCCTCCTCGAACGCCAGTGTCCGCCACAGCCACAACGACGACTCGTTGTCGAAGGCGTAATCACGCAGCCGCACGGATCCCTCGTCGGTGTCGCCGCCTTGCGTGCGGATCGAGGCCAGCCGCAGGTCGCCCTCGGCGTCCACCTCGTACGTCCAGTCGTACCGCTCCTCGGACATCGAGTCGTCAGAGGCGCGGCGGACGATCACGCGCTCGCCGGAGACCGCAGCGAACGTGGTGGCATCCACCGTGACAATGGTCGTATCGGTGGCCGGTGTTCCGCCGGCGGGTGTCCCCGCCTCGGTGTACTGCTGCACCAGCACCAGCCGGTCGCCATCGAGGTGCGTCTCCAGCGTGCCGTGGCCGACCAGGTCGCCCTCCACCGTGCGCAGGTAGTAGACGAGGCGCTCCTCCGCGGCCCAGGCGGCGGAGCCGACGATGTCGCCCGTAGGCGCGCTGGGCGTGGCCCCCTGGCAACCGGCGGCGAGCAGGGCGACGAGGCCGAGGGCGAGCGCGGAGGTCGCGCGGCGGAACGTCACGAGGCGGCGGTGAGCGACTCGAGCACGGCGCGGATGCGCGGGATCGCCGCTTCGATCTGCGCTGCGGTCACGTCCATGTGACACACCATGCGGACGCGCTGAACTGATGTCCCGGTGCAGAGCACACCCTCCTCCGCGAGCCGGCGGCGGAACTCCGCGCCGTCCACCCCTTCGAGGGTGAAAAAGACGATGTTGGTGTCCGTGCCGGCCGGGTCCATGCGGACGTGCGGCATCGTGGCGATCGCATCCGCCAGCCGCCGCGCGTTCGCGTGATCCTCGGCCAGCCGCTCCACGTTGTGCTCCAGCGCGTAGAGCGCCGCCGAGGCGATCATGCCGGACTGTCGCATCGCGCCGCCCAGCAGCCGGCGGTTATGCCGCGCGCGGTCGATGAACTCGCGCGGGCCAGTGATCACGGAGCCAACAGGAGCGCCGAGGCCCTTCGAGAAGCAGAACGAGACCGTGTCCGCCTCCGCGACCAGCGCCGCGGCGGTGGTCTCCAGCGCGGCGGCGGCGTTGAAGATACGCGCGCCGTCCACGTGCACGCTCAGGCCTCGCTCGTGCGCCACGTCCGCGACCGAGCGCATCTCGCTGGCGGTCAACGCGGCGCCACCGCAGCGGTTGTGCGTGTTCTCCAGGCAGACGACCGAGGTCTTCGGCCACGAGTCGCGGATCAGCGAACGCACCTCGGCGGGATCGATGCGGCCGCGCTCGTCGTTGCGGGCGGCGCGCACGGGGATGCTGCCGAGCACCGAGGCGCCCATGCCTTCGTGGTTCAGGATGTGGGACTCGCTGCCCGCGATCGCTTCCTCGCCGCGGCCGCAGTGCGTCAGCAACGCCACGAGATTCGCCATGGTGCCGCTGGGCACGTACAGCGCCGCCTCTTTGCCGATGCGGGCAGCGGCGGCCTCCTCCAGTGCATGGACGGAGGGGTCTTCTCCCAGCATGTCGTCGCCCACCTCGGCGCGGGCCATCGCCTCGCGCATCCCGGCGGACGGCCGCGTCACGGTGTCCGAACGTAGGTCGATGACGTCCACGGTGTGGCCCTCCGGCAGGCGCGCCGCTCGATGGCGCCCCGATTGGCGCCCCCGTTGGCGCCGAGGCGGAGCGTAGCATCGGAGCGGGTCAGGTTCTGCGGTGACGCCGGCGGACGGCCGGTCAGGACGGGGGGCGCTCCCAGAGCGTCTGGTAGCCCTCGCCGCCGCGGATCATCGCCGCCACGTCGGCGCGCTCCAGGCGCTGGCCCTCGCGGTAGGCGAGCCCCACGGCGTCCGCCGCCGGCTCGCCGCCGATGCCGATCATGCGGCGCTCGATGTCTTCCCACACGCCGGACTCGCGCAGCGCGCGGATCGAGCGCGGCCAGTGGAAGACCGTGATCTGCTCTGGCAGCGGCATCCCGGGGCGCTCCTTCTGCAGGAAGCGGTAGCGCTCCTCGGCGGAAGTGACCGGCGGCACCAGCCGGATGTAGGGCCGGCCGTCCGGGTCAGGACGCGAATCGACGAGCAACCGTTGCTCGATCATCGAGAAGCGGATCACGAAGACTTCCGCGTTCGCAACCACTCGGCGAACCGCGTCCATGTCGATGCCATCGCCGTCCGGGCGTCCTGCCATGCGATCAGTCTACCGCCCGTGCGCCACGGTCCCGTCACCGCACCTGGAACGTGCGATCCAGGAACGGGACGGTGATCAGCCCCGACATGTGCAGGCCGAAGAACATCAGGATGCCGCCGCCGATGCGCGTGAGCAGCGGCAACTGGTCCGTGACGAGGCTGCCGGCGAGGCCGACCGAGGCGCCCACGGCGGTGAACACCACCGTGAACCCGATGACGAACGCGATCGCGTTGCCCAGCACCCGCGCTCGCGCTGCCGCTCCGCCCTCGGCACCACCGAGCACGGCCTCGCCCGCGATGTTGATCAGGTACACCGGCACCAGCGGCAGCACGCACGGCGAGAGGAACGAGACGATTCCCCCGAAGAACGCGATCCCGGGCCCCAGCCAGCCCTCGAGGCCCGTCGAGAGGTTCTGCTCGGCCGACGCGGTCGACTCGAACAGGAAGCCCAGGCCCTGGAAGTAGCGCGCCATCCGCTCGAAGTCGCCGAGCACCATCAGGATGCCGACGACGATAAAGACGGCCCCGCTGGCGACCATCAACTTCGGGAGGTACGGGTTCAACCGCCGCAGCCGTGGCGACAGCCAGCCGAAGAACGCGCCCATCGCGATGAACCAGACGCCGAGGCCCAGCGAGTACGCGAAGAGAAGCAGCGCGCCCTGGTACGCCGTCCCGGAGGTCGCCGCGAGCGTCAGCACCACGCCGAGGATCGGCCCGATGCACGGCGACCACGCGATCGAGAACGTCGCGCCGATGGCGAACGACCGCGGGTAGCCCCGGCTGAGCCAGTGACGTCCCGGCGAGGAGACCGGTGCCGCGGTCACTCCTCGACGCCCAGCAGGCGACGTCGGGCGGCGTCGTACCGCTCCTTCGCGCGCACCTCGCGATTCAGCAGGCCCTTGATCTGCTCGGGGGGCATCCGCTCACCATCGAGGAGCAACGCGGGGACGCGCGCCAG